>CAWVWU010000036.1:0-24177 GCA_963933925.1 uncultured Puniceicoccaceae bacterium | reverse complement strand
GGCCCAGTCGATACGAGCGACAAACTCGGAATCACCCGCAAAGCCCTCGCTCAGCTCAATTCTCCAATCGACATCACCCTACTCCGCCGCTTCTCAGGATCAAACGAGCATAACGCAGGTGAGCCGATATGGGAGGTCATGCGAATGATTGGCCAGGACCTCGTAGAATTCATCACAAGCCTTCGTCAAAAAATCGAACAACTCAAAAACGTCGCCCAAGTTTGGGACTTCGAGAATAACGGCGAAACGTCCAAAGTCGTCTTCATCCCTAGATCAGATTCAGCAACCGAAGACCCCTCAATGGGCATCGGCCGCTACATCGAAAGCGAAGGTCTCCAAGACTCCGTCGTTGGAACCATCTACCCAGACAGACGTGGCGAAGGCTACGGACTCTCTCGCTTCAACGATTACAAAGGCCTCGACTTCACAAAAATCAACGAACAAGACGACGTACATTTCGCCCACGCCCGTGGGTTTGTAGCCAAGACAAGCGCAACGACCCCAGAACGCCTCCGCGAACTGATGGCCATATCTCTAAACGACTAGGACCAATCCTCCAAATTTTAATTACCAACCAAATAATAAACAAAATCATTATGGAATTCTCAAACGTAACCGCCACCGCCAAAGCCAACATCTACTTCGACGGAAAAGTAGTCTCCCACGCCGTCGTCACTGCAGACGGTCAGAAAAAGACCTTCGGAGTCATATTCCCAGGAAGCTATCACTTCGGCACTGAAGCCGCAGAACGCATGGATATCACAGCGGGCCCTTGCACCATCACACAAGACGCAACTAAAGAAACCACCGCAATCGAAGGTGGCTCACACTTCGACGTACCCGCAAACTCTGGATTCACAATCGAAGTAGCAGAAGGCGTCGTCGGACAGTACGTCTGCTCTTACATTAACTAAACCTTCGCTGAATATTGTAGGACCGGGTGCTGTCCGGTCAATATACAATAATCTAGACCAACAAGAGAACACGCCACCCGTGTTCTCTTTTTGTATTCAACAAAACAACCGCCTAAAATTATCAGCGACCTGCTCCTCCAACTCGCTACGATCGACATTTAGCATCTCTGCGACATAGTCATAGATCCCGACAATGTTCCTCGGATCATTTATCGACTCACCTCGTTCATCGAACCGTGGATACGAAATCAACCCAGAATCTCCCAACATATCAGGCGAATCGGTTTCGATTAGAAGCCGGTCCAACGGCACAGACCTGAACACCTCACGTTGCTTCTCCTTTCGCTCCAAAGAGAAATAGGCCGAAAACGAGAAATAGGCACCCATGGATGCGAAACCTGGAATCATCTCGGCGGATCCTCCATACGAGTGAAGCAAGAAGCCTTTCTGCGGTAAGCAGCACTCCTCCCTTAATACGGTCTCCAAGATTCCAAATGCTTTGAGGCAGTGAATCGTACACGCCTTATCCAAGCGCTCAGCCTGCCTCAACTGCCAGCGAAAGACTTCAATCTGATCTTCGATATCGAAGTCGCGAATCCAGCGATCCAACCCAATCTCACCCACATGAGCGTCATCCGACTCCCAATAATCGAGCAATACCTCTTTCCAGTCCTCACCTCGTTCCTTAACGAACCACGGATGAAGACCATACGACGGAAGGACGCACCTAGATCGACTCGCCAATCCCGAAACCGCCGACCAATCCTTCTCGGATGTCCCGTTGACAGCCGTTTTCTCCACTCCAAGTGCCTCACACGCAGTCAACAGCAGATCAGCTGACTCGATTAGCCTTGGATCCTGCAAATGGCAGTGAGCGTCAAATAAGGGCATAAAAAATGGCTGATTAGATCAGCCATTGAATGCAAGCGGGAAAAGAGAACTCCCCTACTTACTAGAAATTCTAAATGCTTCGATAAAGGCGTCTTTATCCTTATCGGAATCCTCGACCACGTTCTGCTTAACCCAGCAGCCCGCATAACGCAATTCACTCACAGACTTTGCATAGGTATCGAAATCAATAAGACGATAGCCCTTAGCAATATACTCCGCATTTTTTTGATAGAACACATCCACCAACAAACTCGTTTCATAGAGAGCCTCTTGCCCTTCCCCCAGTTCCTCCCAAGAGGCTGCAAACAACAATTTGTCGTCAACATAGTAACCTTCGACATCAATCATACGAAAGTTCATCTCACGCATTTTATTCGCCATATCAGAGAAGACAGCTTCGCTTAAACCTCTATAAAAACGAACGTTCTCCTCGGGTGCCTTAGGTGACCAAATTGCTGCATAATAGTCGCGACCATTCCCGCTATAAATTTCGATGTCTTGCAAACGATATCCTCGATCCGCCATTTCTCCATATCGATTCGAGAAAAGCAGTTCATCCATTCCCCAATAGAAGAGAGTCTCTGTCTGGTCATCAACCTTGGTCCAAACCGCACTAAATTCCAAATTAGCACCAATGCGAATCGCTTCGATTTCATTGATAACAAAGCCATCCGAGATATGCTCCGCGTGCTCTTCCTTCAGAGTCGAAATCGACATTCCATCACGATAAAGCCATTCTTCATCCTTTTCAGATGCAACCCAAACTGCCGCGACTTTCTCCGTGCGACCGATTCGATACGTTTCGAGGTCTGCAATCTTCTGTCCTTCCTTCTGAAGCTTGGCGGCTTTTTCCTCAAGCTGACTACGACTTAAGCTGGAATCAAAACTCCACTCCTTAGTCGATGCATCGGAGTCTACCGCGTAAGACATCGTTGTGAAAGTTCCCATGCTCGATGCAATCGCTAGGGCGAAAATTGATGACTGAATAAAGTTTTTTCTGAGTTTTGAGTTCACAATAAGAGTGGTTTGCAAGTTCGCTTTGCCAATAAATCGGTGAATCCCCACGAAAATGAAGGGAGAAAACTACTCAAAGACCTCTAGAGAATCGTTGCGATTCCCCCACCCTTAGTGCCTCCAAGACCAATCCATTGTCCCGAGTCCTCTCAGAGCATCCACGACAAACGCTCCTAGACCCCCTCAGAGAGCTTCCAGTCAACAAGCTCTATCTGTAGGCTCCTACGCCCGCCAAACGAGTTCCAAGACACCTTAAATGCAATATCGATCGCCCGATCACGCGGAGGAATACGATCTGCCATCTTCCACGCCACTCCACGAAGCGTCGAGCCCTTCGACCCCTCTACTCCAAAGCCAAAATGAGCATCCTTAAAAATCCGAGGCCGTCCTACTATATAAACATTTCGAGCGGCGAAAACAGGCTCAGGGTTATCCATCCCAAAGGGCTGCAACTCTGACAAATCCTCCATGAACTGACCATTGATTGATCGAATGTCCACCCAGGCCCCAATCTCTAGCGTCAGCTCCTCTCGGTCGTTTTCGAGCATCTCGCCAACCTTTTTTTCAAAGTACTCCTTAAATGCCTCAACCTTATCAACGTGAAGAGCAACTCCAACCGCCATAGGATGGCCGCCATAACTCTCCAGCTGGTCAGCGAATCCATTCAGAGCTTTGACGAGGTTAATCCCGTCAACACTTCGACCAGAACCTTTCGCCAAATCTCCCTCACGCCCCAGCACAATACTCGGACGGTTATAGCTCCGACTAACACGACTTGCAACGATCCCAACAACTCCGGGATGCCATTCGTCACCATAGATTACGAGTGCATGATTATCGAGCTGATCCGCCTCAACCATAGCGATCGCCTCCTCAGTCATCGCTCTCTCGATATCCTGACGCTCGCGATTATAGGAATCGAGCTGCATCGAGGTTTCGGACGCAAAACTGCGGTCTTCACTTAAAAGTAATTCAACCGCGAGGCCCGCATCCGCCAAACGCCCACTGGCATTAATTCGAGGACCAATCCGAAACGAGATATCCATGGGTTGAACTCCCGAAGACGCATTAACACCCGCAACCTTCATCAAGGTTTTCAACCCGAGACGTGTTGTATTCGACAAGACCTGAAGCCCGATGCGTGCAAACGTGCGGTTCTCACCACGCAACGGTACCAAATCGGCAACCGTTCCCATCGCTACCAAATCGAGATATTCTCGGAGTTTAATTTCAAAAGCCCGCTTATCCTTCATCGAACGACGAGCCTTCAAAATGCCATGAGCTAGCTTAAATACTAAGCCAACCGTACAAAAATCCACACCATCACCAAACTCAGCATCTTTAACATGAGGGTTCACCAAGATGACTTCCGGAGGAAGTGCCGTTTTTGCTTGGTGATGATCGACGACAATCAAGTCGCAACCAGTATCCAAAATATGCTGAGCCTCTTCACCTGAATTAGTGCCACAATCCAAAGCAACGAACAAATCCGCCGCCTCCGATCCCTCCATCGCCCGCTGTGCTGCCTTCAAGGAAAGACCATAGCCTTCTTCGAGACGCAACGGTACCACGAAACGCGGAAAACAACCAAACTGACGCAACACCGCAACCAGCAAAGTCGTGCTGGTTACCCCATCAACATCATAGTCACCACACACGACGATCCGCTGACCGCCGTCGATGGCTTCACAAATCCGCTCAACCGCCTGCTGTAAATTCGGAATCTCAAACGGATTCCGAATTTCACTCAAACGGGGATTCAAAAAGCGAAGGGCTTCTTCGCTCGAAGCGAAACCTAACCGAGTCAAAAGCTCGGCTATCGTTTCGCTTACATTGAGATCTTGCCTAAATATACTTACGGCTTCGGCAGAAGGCGCACTGTACTCCCATACTCTCAAAAGATAGGATTACTCCGACTCCTTTGTTGCTGCCTGCCACTCGTACTCAGGGACTACATCATGGCTTGACTCAACACTACGTCGATCGCCCTTGTGCCAGAAGTAGAATACCGGACTCGCGATAAAGATCGAAGAGAACGTTCCCGTGATGATACCGATCGTGAAAGTGAAAGCGATGTCGTTAATAACACCCGTTCCGAAAATCATCAAAGAACCTGCAGCGAGCAAAGTCGTGATACTCGTAAGCAACGAACGAGAAAGAACCGCGTTCACCGCAATGTTAATCACGCTGTAAAGTTTAGTCGTAGGACGCAACTGCAGCTCTTCACGAATTCTATCAAAGAGGACGATCGTGTCATTCAACGAGTAACCCACGATCAATAGAATCGCTGCAACCATCGGTGCCGTAAACTGGTGACCGAATAGAACGAATATTCCTATCGTAAGCAAAATATCGTGGATCGTCGCAACAACCGCACCGACACCATATCCGATCTCAAATCGAATCGCGATATAGAGAAGAATCAATGCGAGCGAGATTCCGATCGCCTTCAAGGCATTCAACTGGATTTCGCTCCCCACACTCGGACCGATCTGACTTTCGCCTTCCACGGTGAATTGAGCAGTTGGATATGCCAATTGAAGAGCAGTGACCACTTCTTTCCCCTTCTTAAAGGCGGTCTGAAGCTTAAGAACTTCTATCCCTCCGCCAACAGGCTCAAAGTACTGAGGGTTAACCTCACCGAGATCATTATCGACCACAACCGACCGGATATCGGATTCATCGATACGCTCGACAAAGTTGACGGTAACCTCATCACCCCCGGTGAAATCAATACCAAAGATAGAGTCACGCTTCATATAAACGCCAACAACTCCCATAAGAACCACACACCAAGAGATCGCAAAAACGACTTTACGCCACTGTAAGAAATCAATCTTCGGATTATTCAAAATCGAAAGCGTTGTGAACTTCTTCATTATATCTGACTCGATGAGCAACTCCATCAAGAGACGACTCACAACAAGAGCACAGAACATCGTGACCACAACACCGATTGCCAGCGTCAAACCAAAGCCCTTTACTGGTCCAGTTCCGAAAGTATACATCGCCAAAGATACGATCAAGGTCGTCACATTCGCATCGAAGATAGTTGAGAACACCTTATCAAAACCACCCACAAGAGCCGCCTTAAGATTCTTACCATTACGAAGCTCTTCGCGGATACGCTCGAAAATCAAAATATTAGCATCAACCGCCATACCAACGGTCAGGATGATACCTGCGATACCGGGCAAAGTTAAGGTCGCGTTAAATGCTGCTAAGGTACCCAAGACGATTGTGATATTGAGAACCACCGAAATCAAAGCCACGAGACCACCTACCATGAAGTAGATCAACATAAACAATGCCACAGCAGACGCACCGATCAAAGCTGCCTTAACACCCGAATCAATCGAATCCCGAGCCAATGTCGGTCCGACTTCGTAGAGCTCAGCCACTTCGAGACGAATATCGAGAGGATTGTTCAACACATTCGCCAAGGACTCAGCCTCGCGACGAGAGAAGTTTCCAGTAATCTGAGCACTGCCACCTGTGATTGGCTCATTTACAACGGGTGCTGATTGTAGCTTACCATCCAATACGATGGCCAATTGACCGCCGCGCTCTTGAGAGTTACGGGGTGCAAGTGTACTCGTTAGATCCGCAAACTGCTGCTTGCCATCACTGTCGAAATCGATGGAAACATAATAGTAAGAGCCAAGTTGTTCCGGTCTCGCTTGAGCATTTGTAACGTTCTTTCCGAGAAGACCTGGAATACGTTTTACGTAATGTGGATCCTCGTAAATTTGGTTTCCATCGTCGTTAACCTTTACCAACCTCTCGTAACCGATCGGGGTATTTGGATTTACACGAGCATCGATAGAACGGTGAACCTCACGGAACTCCAAACGAGCTGGTTTTCCGATAGTGTCGATCAAGTCAGGATTTTCAGTCGTCGAAACACCTGCCAATTGAACTTCAATGCGATACTCACCGGACTTACGAACGACGGGCTCAGACACTCCATAAGTGTTCACACGTTGCTCGATGATTTCGATCGCCTTGGATAGCTTGTCGCGACGCTCAAAATCACTCGCATTCGCGAATTCAGCAGGATCTGCCTGAAACGTAACAGAGATACCACCCTCGATATCGAGGCCCTTTCTCAACTTCGCCTTAGAACCCGTATAAAGCTCGTTGAGAACCAACTGATTTCGCTTATCAACGTTCTGAATCGAACTCTCAAGAATGAGCTGAGGGAAATACTCGGAAATATCGATTCGATCCTCCTTAGCAATTGCCTTAACCGCCATGTACAGACTCGCGATTTCCGAATCTTCCGCGAGGCGGGCTTCCGCTCGCTCCAAGATCTCAAGAAGCTCGGGGGCCTCACTATTCTTTCGGAGATAATCTCCGAAATCCTGATCCTCGAGGGGCACCAAGTAGGATACCGACATCGCTACGATGAGGATTGTTACGATTAGTTTGATGATATGCTTTCCGGACATGACGAAAATGTTCTGTGGGTAACGGTCTCTAGGAGACTAAAATAGAATAGGGTTATGTTACGATGTGAAGAGCGACGAATTACTTCGAGCTCTCGTCGTCAATAACGCTACCGATAGCTGATTTTGAAATTTCGATCTTGGTCGTATCACTGATTTTCAAGACGAAACGATCGTCCTTCACGTTTGTGATTGTGCCATAAATACCACCGCTAGTCACAACCTCCGTTCCCGACTTCAGCTCAGTAATCATCTGCTGATGCTTCTTCTGCTTCTTACGCTGAGGAGCGATCAAGAGGAAATACATTGCCCCAAAGATTGCGATCATTGGGAGGAATTGCATTATTCCACCGCCTTTGGGAGCTGCTGTTTGTGCGAGAAAATCTGTTAGAAAATTCATCTTAACTATTTAATAATGTTGCTAAACCGAGTGCCTTCAAAAATGAAGTTGGCTACTCAATCCAGCGGCATTTCAAAAAGCAAGCCCATAACCCAAGCGATCAATAAGTGAAACAAAGCCCAAGAAAACGTTGGTCGAGTGCCGAATGCGAAGCACTCTACGGATTCAAGCGCTGGGGAGGTGACTACTTCTCCGCCGACAAAGAGGGACATGCGTGCGTACATCCTCTTGCCGATGAACGAACAATCCGCATTTCCGATGTCATAAAAGAGGCCACTCAAAAGGGAATAAAGGCCCCTCTCGTCATCCGTTTCCAAGATTTACTTCAACATAGAGTAGAACGACTGAACAAGGCGTTTCAGGCATCAATCAAAGAAGCGACCTACACCGGTACCTACCGAGGCGTATTCCCAATCAAGGTCAACCAACTCAGGGAAGTTATCGAGGAAATCCAAGAAGCAGGGTCTGAATTTAAGTACGGCCTCGAAGCTGGCAGCAAGCCGGAGCTGATGATCGCTATCGCGATGCAGACTGAAAATACCGGCCTCCTCATTTGCAACGGCTACAAGGACGACGAGTACATCCGCCTCGCTCTTTTCGCGACTAAGATCGGGAAGAAAGTAGTCATCGTGGCGGAGCAAATGTCGGAAATCGTTCAGATCATCCGAATTTCCGAAGAAATCAATGTCACCCCAGTTATCGGTTTTCGAGCAAAACTAAGTGCCAAAGGCGAAGGCAAATGGGCTCTCTCCGGTGGCGACAACGCAAAATTTGGGCTCACCACCATCGAAATGCTCCGCGGCTGTCAGATGTTAGAAGAAGCCGGGCTAGCAGACAGTCTCCGTTTGCTCCACTTTCACATCGGCTCGCAAGTCCCTAATATTCGGACGATCAAGAATGCGGTCATCGAAGCGGCCCGCTTCTATTGCCAGCTCAAGAAAATGGGCTTCCCCATGGGCTTGTTGGATGTCGGCGGTGGCTTAGCCATCGATTACGACGGTTCGCGTTCCAACTATGAGAGTTCTACCAATTACACTTTAGAAGAGTACGCTCGTGACCTTGTCTTCAACATCCAAGAAATATGCGTAGCCTCGGATGTCGAATGTCCCGACATAGTATCCGAAAGCGGGCGAGCCATCGTAGCTCCACACAGTGTCCTCATAACACAGGTCTTCGACACAATATCTAAGCGGGATACGTTGGCAAAGATCCGTAAGGACGAGATCGAGAACAATACCGTAATGGATCTCTACGACATGCTCAATGGCAAGTACAAGTACGGCCGACTTGAGATGTACCACGATGCTATTCAAAAGAAGGAAGAAGCCTTCTCCCTCTTCAATTTAGGTTACTTAGACCTCAAAGGACGTGCTCAAGCCGAAGCCCTGTTCTGGCAAATTTGTACAAAAATCGACAAAGGCCTTGGTGACGGCTATCGCCCCGATGAACTCGTGGAGCTCAAAACGATGTTGGCCGATCAGTACATTTGTAATTTCTCGGTCTTTCAGTCCTTGATCGACCATTGGGCTCTCAACCAACTCTTTCCCATCACCCCACTCACTCGGCTCAACGAACGGCCCACCGTAAATGCGACTCTCGTTGATATCACCTGCGATAGTGACGGAAAAGTATCCAAGTTCATAGATCTTGAAGACGAAAAGGAGTATCTCCCCCTTCACCCACTGCGCAAGAACGAGCCCTACTACCTTGGCTTTTTTCTCGTTGGGGCCTACCAGGACATCATGGGAGACATGCACAATCTCTTCGGCCGCGTGAACGAAGCTCACGTATTCTTAGAGGACGATGAAGAAGATGGCTTCTACATTGAAGACACCATCCAAGGAAATCGTGTTAAGGATGTTCTCGAGTCGGTTCAATACCGTGCCGATTCACTCTGCCATCTACTGAAAAAACAAATAGACAAAGCGACAAAGGGCGATCTCGTTAAACCACGCGAAGGCGTGCGGTTTATGGAGATGTACGAGGAGCTCATCCAAAAGAAAACCTACCTCGAGGTAGAACAGCCCGCTAAACGCCGTACCAAAAAGTAACTGCTCCCCCACGAGAACCGAGTTTAACAAGTCACAACAGGTAGGGCGTGATCGCCGAACACCCAGCAGTGGGACCTACCAAACACAAGCGAAGAAAGAATTCACTCTTCCAATGTTTCGTCGTCATACTCCTCAAGTGTCGGCCAAGGCCTCGGTACACCCTTCAAAACTCACCATTTCGAGCTTTGCTCGACTAGCTATTGTTAGAAGAGGCAAAGAACACGTGTTCACCGATAATGGCCGTAAGATCCATATCCTTAGCCCACTTCGGATAAAGCCCCTTGCGCACATAGTGATCTGCTCCGGCAGTAACATCACGCCACTGGTGGGAATACATTTCCTCAACAATCTTCAAAGCGATCGACCAATGACGATCCTGTGAAGAACGACGTACGAGATCTGCGAATCCACGGCTCCCTGTCTTACCCGTTGTTGCCGTATTCAAGGCACTGAAGGCATAAGGCTTTTTAACGACCTTTAAGATTCCATCGGAACTTCCTCCTGCACGGTTGCGAATAACCGATGCCACTGCACGCATTCCTTCTTCTCCCTGATTGGCCGCCTCAAGAACGAGGCAAGACGCAACAATTTGTTTCTCCCAAGCCAAATGCTCGGAATCAGCAGCAGACGCTCCAGTAACAAGGAGAGATAAAATACAGACAATATATGTATATGGTTTCATCACACCCAACGCTATGCTTGAGCAAATGGACGAAAACAAGCCGTTAAACGGACTCAAATAGCACGTGCAGTGATCCCCCGAAGGGGTGGATAGGGGTCGAGGATTAGGGAGTAGACTCTACGAATTCAAACCATTTCAATTGATAATCAACAACTTAAGACCCATTCACTCGCAGCATTCCACTAACGTAATTATGAATACATCTAATGAGCCTGTTTTAGATAATTACTGATCGAAAATCCATTTTTTCAATTCTAGAGGCATTTTACAGCGGAATATGTAAATTCCCACTGCTCGTTTATCCAATTTCAGACTGTTAAGCCCCGTGTTCCGACCTTCACGGCCGACTCGAAGCTCTAATCCTTAGCGATTTCAGCGTACGCCGCGGCATCCATCAAAGCGTCTAGTTGACTAGGATCAGTGATTTTAATCTTAACAAGCCACCCTTCTTCGAAAGCGGATTGGTTCACGAGTTCAGGACTATCCTCAAGAGCTTCATTGACCTCTACGATCTCCCCATCCAGTGGCATAAAAAGATCTGAAGCCGCCTTGACGGACTCTACCACACCAAACGTTTCTCCCTCGGAGAACGTATCCTCGACTTCAGGAACTTCGACAAAAGTTATATCGCCCAAGCTATTTTGAGCATACTCTGTGATTCCGACGAGTGCTTCGTCATTGCCCAATAATTTGAGCCATTCGTGGTCCTTGGTGTACTTAAGTGAATCGGGAATGTTCATTGATCGAAAAGGTATCTGGTTTAGTCCTATGATTGTGGGTTCGTCTTTATAAAGGGTGGCTTGGTCGGGTAAAGCTTCATCGGCTTGCCTCTCATGTCGATCGACAATTCTTCAGTCGCAGCAGCCGCGTCAACAAGTACCGAGCCAATGGCTTCATTTAATGCGGGTGAGAATGTGCCAGAAACAACCGTTCCCACAACCTCACCGTTCGCTAGCACTGCCGTTTCAGCACGCACGATTCTCCGTGTCCCTGTCTTAAAGAAAACAATACGCTTTGCCGGCCCCGCTGCTTTCTCGTCCAACAATGCCTGCTGGCCAACGAAGGGAACCTCTTTATCGAGCTTAACGGTCCACATCAATTTAGCCTGCACTGGAGAGACTTCATCGCTGATTTCATGACCATAAAGCGAATAACCCGCTTCCAGCCTCAAACTATCTCGAGCACCCAGACCAGCCAAAACTAAGCCATCCGCATCGCCCGCCGCCACTAAGGCATCGGCGAGCTCCGCAGCATGCTCCGGAGCTACAAACAATTCTACCCCACGCTCGCCAGTATAACCGGTGCGACTGATAATACAGGGAATATCCGCCACTGTGCCCTCTGCAAAATAGTAATACCCAAGCTCCGAAAAGTCAGCCGAACAAATACCTTCCAAAATATCAAAAGCCTTCGGACCCTGAAGTGCGAGCAACGCATAGCTCTCAGAAACATCACAAACGTCCACGTCGAAACCTTCAGCCTTAGCCTGGAGCCACGCTACATCCTTTTCGACATTAGACGCATTCAAGCAAAGCATATACTCAGAGTCAGCCTTACGATAGACCAATAGGTCATCAACAACGCCCCCGTGCTCATAGCACATCAGACTATAGACAACACGCCCCGCCTTCATGGAGGCTATTCCATTGGTCAAAACGAAATCCAAAAACTCAGTCGCCTGAGGACCAGTAACGGTAGCTTCGCCCATATGGCTCACGTCAAAAAGTCCGGCCGCACTGCGAGTCGCTTTATGCTCGTCCACAATGCTCTTGAACTGGACCGGCATTTCCCATCCAGCGAAATCAACCATGCGACCCCCATGGGCCACGTTAAAATCAAAAAGAGGTGTGCGACTCAACTGCGACATAAGCCGAAAAACTGCGCAGAGCGATTCCCCATGGCAAGTAGCAACTCAAGGTCTACCCCCATAAAATGCGACCATCTACCAATGTCGCCCAACACAGCGAGGCCCAAAACCTAATCCCCCAGCAAACCGGGCACCTTCGCCTTGATCCGCTCCAAATCCTCATCCGCGAATTGCTTCCCCTCGAGAACAAGCAACAAGCTCATCAAATCATTCCCATCCAGGGTATACTTCGTGTTCGGTTTTTTGGAAATAGCCTTGCCGAGTCGGCTCTTCGCACTGCGAAAGTTTAGAGGCTTTGCCGGCTTCTTCTCTGCAGGTTTGGAAAGTTCCTCAATAGCCTGAGCCGCAGCACTATCCTCTTGGCCCGCAGGAGACTTGATCAACTTCTTACACGCGGCCTTGGCACGGTTCCAAGAGGTATCTCCTCGCTCCAACAGCTCATAAACACGAACCGGCATCACAGGAACATAACGAAGGATATCCTCAACCCAACCAACCGACTTGTCTAAAAACTCGCCGATCCGCTCGCTCGTCCAATTCACATTGTTCAAATAAATTACCGTATCGAAGTAATCCGTGATTTTCGTATCAACGCGATCGGCATTCAACTTGAGGTTCAAAGCTCGCATCTCGTCCGCCGCACCTGCGACCACGCGCACATCCACATTATCGAAATAATCTTCATGCTTCTCGCGAATACGATGAATAGCACTCAAGCGATGAAATCCACCGATCAGGTAGTACTCCCCGTGACTCTTTTCCCAAACGACCAAAGGCTCCAATAACCCATTGGCCATTATATCCTCCGCGTAGTGGGCCACTTTCCCCTCATTCAAATTCCGATGATTCACTACCGTCGGATGTTTTTGGATATGGTGAATAGAAAGATAGTCGAAACGTTTTGTAGTGATCATAGTAATGAATAAATCCGCATATCTGAATGAGCGAAGTCCATCCCAGAGACCAGCAAAAACAGACGACCACAATCATCGAAGAGACGAAAAGCCATCCTTGAACTCTCGCCCAAATCACCCACTCTCAATCAACACCATGGCAACACCCAGCGAACAAAACTTCAACGACTACAAAAACGCCGAACGCAAGGCACTCGAAATATTGGCCGAAATGCGGAGCGTATCTCCCAAGAAGGTCGACATAGAACTGTCTCTCCTCGTCGCAATTTTCGAACTCCACAAGGGTGAACTCCCCCCAGAAAACATCGCAAAGATCGTTCAGGGACACCTTAACACCCTCGTTCCGTTCTATAATAAAGATAAGAGCTCACAGAACTGAGATCTACTTCTAAAACCATAATGATTCCCACAAAATCACGTCTTTCCTATGCCAGCGGCTATCTCGAGCTCGGCATGTACAAAGAGGCTGAACGAGAACTTCAGGGAATCGTCGTGACTGATCGCATCAACTTCGACGTGCTCGTCATGAAAACTCGACTCTTCATGGCGGTTGAAAATTGGAAAAAACTTCTCACCACAGCTAAGAACCTTGCCGAACGTTTTAAGGAAGAAAGCTACGGTTGGGTAAATTGGGCCTACGCACTCCGAGAACTAGACCGCAACCAAGAAGCCAAAGAGGTCGCACTCTCTGCCGTAAACGTGCACAAAGACGTAGCAGTGCTTTGGTACAATCTAGCCTGCTATTGTTCTCTTCTAGGAGAAATGCCGGATGCAGCGACCTATCTCGCCAAATCGAAAGCTCTCGATAAAGACTTCGAAGACGAGGCTAAATCAGACCCAGATTTAGCAGAGCTCCTGCGATGGCTCGACAATAAGGACTAGAGATCTCAACTCTCTCATTTTCTTTCTCAAAAGATAGCACAACCCAGAGCTTGAACGACACCGAAAACCCAGATCAAGAAGACGCCATTATTGGAAGTTACCCCACCAGGCGACAAGCCCATGAAGCGGGGTTAGCTGTCCTCGCTGCCGGACATCACTACTGGGTTCACTCTATCGAAGGACGCTACGTCGTGGTCGTTAATCGCAGACATGCAAAACTTCTAAAGCGAGAAGTCGACATCGCCGCTCGATCAAATCGGTTCTGGCCACCTTCCTCTCTCGACCTACCAACACAAGTCGTAAGTAAAGCCCCAACAATAGTCGCGATTGCTGCACTTTGCGTCCTCTACTTTTTTCAAAGTCGATTCGAATTGATGAAAGAATCCGGCATGCTCAGCGTAGAAGCGATTGAAGCCAAAAGCGAATGGTGGCGCAGCGTAACCGCAATCACCCTACATGCAGACATCGGACACCTCTCTGGAAACATCTTAGGCATATCCATATTTGGCTACTTGAGCTGCCGCTATTTGGGCAATGGTCTCGCATGGTTGACGATTATAACCGGAGCCATTCTAGCTAATTTTAGCAGTGCCCTTCTACACTGGGGCGAGCCCTTCAATTCTCTCGGAGCGTCTACTGCGGTCTTCGCCGCATTGGGTCTTCTCGCCGCATATCCTCTGGGGGGATTTTTGAGACGGCGAGATCCTATCGAGAGTCGAGATTGGTTCATTCCATTTCTAGGCGGCTGCATCCTCCTCGCATGGATGGGCGGTGGCGAACCTCCCGTCGACGTCGGCGGCCATCTACTATCTTTCGGGTTTGGCTTTGCCCTTACGCTCCCTATCGCATTTTTCCAAGTGCAGTCGAAATTAGGAAAGAGACTCCAAATATCTCTCCTATTCGCAACAATCCTACTGTTTTCAGCATGCTGGGCAGTGGCTTTGAAGACCTAGAGAAGAATCAATATTCTAGCTTATAATTGAGTTATAAACGCCCGCCGTATCCGAATAGTCGAGATACGAATCAGACACCCCCATCTCAACTAACTTTTCATAATCCTGACCAATCCCAATCAAACGCCAATCGAGTATTCCCGTTGCCTTCACATCCCAAACGGCATCACCGAAATAGAGAATCTCTTCGAACTCAGTATCCCCCATTTTTTCTTTTACGCGATCAACTGCGATCTTCATAATATCAACGCGTTCGCAAGAGTCAGATGAACTCGCCAAAGGCACGCCAGTAATATCGATTCCTGCTCGCTTTAGCTTAAGACGTGCAGAACTCTCCCAACCTCCAGTAGCCAACGCGAGCTCGATGTCATTCAACGCTTTTAGACGTTCAAGAAAGTCTCCCGCTCCTTTAACCTGTCTAAAGCAACTGTCATCAAATCGCTCCAACCGATAAACGAAATTTGCTTCGATCGCTCCCAACTCGCCCGCAGTCGCGGCACGACCGAAATGAGTCTGAACAATTTCTTCGATTACACCATTATCGGTCACATGTTTATAATGACTCCAAGTCCGATCGAAATCAGAAATCCCCAATACGCTTTCGATCGCTCCTGAAAAGCAGTCCGAATCGAGCGAGTTGGTCTCCGTTAAGGTCCCATCAATATCAAAAACGATCAGTTTAATGGCGTTCTCCATCTAACGTTCACTGAGGCCGCTAAAATCAAAACACAACTGAATTTCCTTCAACGTCCTAGACCTAGAGCCATGTAATCTTCGCCTATTGAATTTCCTAAGGACTGTTCTGTGTCTCCAACAAGATGGAAACTCCAGGGTGAGCGGGGAGTTCTTCTTCTACAGCCTCAACACTCACCAGAAATCCTCCACCGAGGCTAGCGTCATCATCCAAACGAACCCCTACATTTGCAGAGCTACCTAACGAAGGGGGTAATTCACCAATTGCTTCGACCACAAGACCGTCGCCATCTGTAGCCCAAATCACCATACGCTCATCAACAGCCAATTCAGGTAAGTTCCCAAACGATAAGAGTCCTACTCCCTCGACTTCATTTACGTAAGCGATCGCGTAAGGATCTAAGCCAATGAATCGGTCATCTCCTAACTCATTCGAAGTTGAATCAAACTCACTATCAGGCTCTCCCAAATGAGGATTATCAGGACCAGTGGTCGTCTTTAAACGTCCATCAACACTCTTAATTTCTCGATTAGGATCAGAAGGCAAACCCGGATCTAAAGGATTCAGTCTGTCAGAATCCCCCAGCCTCCAATTGATTTGCTCGTTATTGATATCCGTATTCTCAATCTCTTCATTTCCAATTAACGGATCAGGGCGTGTGTCACCCGTTTTCTCGTTATCATGAGTCGGAATTTCAGAATCATATAACAAGTCTCCACCTCTCGTCACACGATCATCCACGACCGCATAGAGAGAATCCGACTCTAAGATTTTCTGAATATCCTCCCTTATTTCAGATTCAAAGCGCTCAGACCGTGGCAATCCGAGAACGGCTATTTTATCATTCTCCAATGAAGCAACGACATTTTTCCACACGTCATCCTCGAGCCCAATCGACGAGTCAGGAACTCTTGTGACCAGCTGAAGGATACGCACACCACTACCGCTACCTTCTTCAAGGGAATTCAATAACGGCTCGGTCAATTCCACCAAATCAATGTAGTTTCTCTCAAGATACTCTATTCGAGATTCGAGAAGACCTCGCTCTACCTGTAATTTTCGAATTCTACTTTGGCGTTCACCGTTATGTGTAAGAGCTTCCTCCAAGACACCATCTAGTTCAGCAACTTGGTTTCTCAAACCTTCCAATTCCGATTCATCAGCCTCCAGCCGTTCAATCTCCAATCGATCATCGACAAAGGATTCACTCTCAATTCGACCTCCATTATCCGCCACGAACTCTTTTTTTCCGAACCAATACGAAATTTGGAAAAGGTTAAGTCCCAGCAAGAGACAGGCCGCGACGGCCAGAAAGACCTTCCATGGAAATACCCACACCGCAGCCTCCGATCGAGGTTCCAACGAAATTTGACCACGCACCTGATACCACACCGAATCAGAAGGCTTCAAGGCAACCACTGATGCCTCAGCAAAATTTGCTAAATCATCAGTAGATTCTCTCAATTCCTTCCTCAATTCTTCGTCGCGATCTAGCCGTTTTTCGAACGTCCAACGTTCGTCCTCAGGCATCTCATCGAGAAGATAACTCACACAATCTTCCATACTCATCCGTTGCCTCCTTCCGCTGAAAAGACTTTTCGTAACCTGGCTAAGCCACGCTTCATAAACGTCTTCACTGTTCCAATCGGCAAGCCTAACAAACCTGCGATTTCCTTTTGCGTATACCCTTTGAAATACGCCAATTCCAAGCACTGCCGGTGCTCCTCTCTCATTTCCTTCAAGGTGCTCGCCATCTTCTCCTCTTCTTCTCTCACAGCGGATCCCTCACTTGATTCCGACGCGTAGTAGTCCAAATCATCAACCCCCATTAAACGAGGCCTCACCGCTCGTTTCCTCAATCGGTCTAAACTCCCAGACCGTGCTATCATACACAGCCAGCCCTTGGCGGAACAACGCCGTCCATCGAAAGTACCGACAATCCGCCATACTTTAACAAAAACATCCTGAACAACTTCCTCAGCCTCACTGACGTCACCCAGTATCTTAAACGCGACACTATGGATCAATCCTGAGTACCGGTCGTAGAGCTGCTTTAACGCATCCTCAGAACCAGCCGCAACACGACTAAGCAAGAGATCATCCTGATTCATCACGCTTTTATCCAATTTCGACTCGATACTCGCTTTCATCGAAAAATCACTTTTCCCCGCTCGAAGACAATAGATTAGTCGTTCCGCTTAAAACGCAACAATCAGAACACACCTGCCAATTTCTGTAGTCTAGTCGATCCCTCACTTGTATCCTCTAATTTCACCTGTAATACCAAGCCTGCCCAATAAAGATCCCCACCCACACCAGCAAGCCCGCCATTCCATCATTCTTCATGTCATAACATACGTCTCAATAATTGAAACGGAGTCACTCTCCTTCGATTAATTCAAACAATCTTCGAAAGCTACTATGAGACTTCAAGATCACTGCGCCCTTGAAGCGATGAAGCCACATACATCCGAAAAAGCGACTTCAGCTCACGCGTAACAGTTCCTTCGCCTAAAGCAAACGCACGACCATCAATCTCAGCAACAGGTTGCACATCTTGCGTCGAAGAACTCAAAAAACACTCCGTTGCCCCCAAAAGATCCTCTTCGCTAAGGCTACATTCCACCAAAGGACGTCCTGCACACTTGCCAACACGTTCCAACAAAAGTCGCCTCGTCACGCCCGCAAGCAAACCATCACTCAATGCGGGTGTCACAATTCGATCTTCAAAAACAAACCACACATTACGCGTCGATGCCTCAGTAATCGCTCCATCCGCATTCAAAAACAACGCATCGTCCGCCCCCTTTTCATGAGCTTCCTTCAATCCAAGAATGTTATTCAGGTAATTGCCTGTCTTTAACGCGGGTGGCAACGCATCGATAGAATTTCGTTTCCATTTCCGGCAAACAGAAAGCTTATACCCCTCATCCAGAACACTCGATTCAAGATCAACCAACCCCTTCACCAAAATCACATAGCGCTGACCAACAGCAAAGGAAGTATCCAAGCCGATCGCCCCCTCTCCTCGACTAACTTGCAGGCGGATATAAACGTCACCCACCGCCCGAGTCATCTCACGCCAAGCCGCAACCGTTTGACGGATTTCATTCAATATCTCCTTCGGCGAAAACTCCAGAGTCATCCCGATTCCCGCAGCTGTCGCCAGCAAGCGTTCCCAATGCTCTTCCCAACCGAAGATCACACCATTGTAGGTCCGCCAAACCTCATAGATCGCATCACCATACAAGAAGCCACGATCTAAGGGACTAATAACACCTTCTCGCGCATCACAAAGTACCCCTCCTACATTCGCTTGAATATAGTTCTCCAAAGGCATGGGCTGCGAACCTGTAGTATTCTCCATTACAACTTCTACAGCAGGACGCATTCAGCCACGGTGCAACATTCTTCCACCACTTTTTTTCAATGATTGATCAACGACTCGCCTCCAAGCATCATTTCTATTTCCTCTAAATCGGCCTCATTCCCATTCATGTCTACAAACGATCACACAACCCTCATTCGTTCCTGCTACGAGCGTATCCAAAACATCGCTCATAAAACAAATCTCACTTCCCACAAATATGGGACTGTAGAGAATTGGGAACTCTTCGCCTTCATAACGGCCACTCCCAAACCAAACGCCCCATGGATCTACCTCTCCGCGGGCGTACACGGAGACGAACCCGCAGCAGTCCTCGCACTCATCGAGTTCTGGGAATCAAACCAATTTAACGACCACTTCAATTGGATCATTTGTCCCATAATCAACCCGATCGGTTTGATTCACGGAACCAGAGAAAATGGCCAAGACATCGACCTAAACCGTGATTACCGAAACCCACAAACCATCGAAATCAAAAGCCACACAGAATGGCTCTCCCTCAAAACCCCCAAACAAGGTTTCGAAATATCGATATGTCTCCATGAGGATTGGGAAGCAACCGGACCCTATCTCTATTTTCTAAGCAAAAGCGAAGATGCCTCACTCGCTCGAAGCACCCTCCATGCAATGAACAAAATCCTCCCAATTGACACTTCTGAGGAAATTGACGGCATGGCGGCGAACCAAGGCCTCATCCTCGCCTCTGAGGGAATAGAACAGTACAGAGAAGAACGAAGCGATTGGCCCGAAGCCTTTTTCCTATGGCCACATAGTCGATATAGCATGACCATTGAAACACCCTCCGGCTTACCAATGACTGCCCGCATTACAGCACATAGTGCCGCACTAGAAGCGATCATCCAGGAGCTTCCATCTGAAGGCTAATCCAAAACCTTCTCCCCGTATTAGCCTTCCCCGAGAATCTCTCGCCTCATTTTCCGTGTCGCCAATATGGAAACAAAGGTCTCAACCACAAAACCACTTCCAAAGCTGACCGCCGCTGTTACCGCACTCAGCAATTCCAATTCATAAAACATCCAGCACGTACAGTAAATCGTCCCAACTCTACACAGAGCCGCCAAGCCCATGCTGCGCGTCTTCTTGTAGGTTAAGCTCAAGCCGTGATAATAATTCCGCCACCCCATAAAAAGAGGCAACACGATCAGGGTCCTAAAAGCGACTTCACCAATAGCGGAAGTTGTCGCATCCGCTCCCTGCAAGCCACGAAAGAACATCCCAGCCAATCCCGTCCAGGCTACGAGAAGCCATACCGAAACGATGATCACCATTACACGTTTCAACAAGACGACCACTCCCTTCAAATCCTCCCGTGCGTAATTAACAAATACACTTCGAATCTGATTCAAAGGATTCACAAACAAAGGCACAAAGCTCCACGCCAAATTCAAACCAGCGATCATAGCGACCATACTCGTTCCCTCCGGCAAATTTGAGGCATCGATCTTCGTCATAAAACCGAAAACAATCGGTCGGCCAAACGAGAACATCAAAGTAGTAAAAGCAATAGGAAGAAAGAACGCTGCGATTTCTCTAAAACTCGGAACGACTTTTCCTACTGCAGTCCACTTCCCACGTAAGGGCCAAAGCGATACCCCTCGCAGCACAATCGCCAGAACATCTGCAAAGATTTGTGCATAGATTAGAGTCGCCACCGGATCATTCCCACGAGACACCCCGTACCACAGCACCAAAGACATCCCCAGCATCCGAATAACCTCGATCACAGTCGTCTTTCCGGTCGCCTCCGCTCTTACCATCATTCCCTGAAGAAATTGCCCAGTGGTCATCAACAAAGGAAAAGACACAAACCACCTAAGATAGAGCTGCACCCGACGAAGTCCCTCTTCATCCAGTTCGTAAACCGTCCCCAGAAAATCATACCCCAGTGGCGTGAACCCAATCACGAACAAGGGCAAAGTCATCAGACACACAATTCCGCCGAAAAACTGAAGCGATTTTCGCAGACTCCCTCGATCAACCACCAAAACGTTGACCGCTTGAGGCACCATCCACATAGCCGACTGCAAGGGCATGAAAATCGACCACGCCAACGCGAAAATTGCCAACTCCCTCACCCCATCCGGAAATTCCAGAAGGAAATAGTTCTTGAGCAAAGCCCCCATCAGGCCAATCGATCCCGTAAAGGCCAATGGCCAAAAGAATCGATTATACTTTGCCTGACGTTCTCGTTCGCTCACGGAGCTATAAACAGGACCACCGGTCCCTAAAGACAACGGTAAATCATTTTTATGACAGACTCTAAGGACACCTAATAGAGCACCCAAAAGTCCTTAACATCTATGCTCCGCCCCGAATAACAAAGCGAAGCTCTATGAGAGCAACCCTATCGCCCAATCTCGTCGAAACGAATGCCAAGATCCTTTTCGAGCTCTTTCATGCGGCGCAAGTCACGCTTCGTAACAAAGGAAAGTGAAACACCCTTGTTTCCTGCCCGACCCGTTCGTCCACTGCGATGGGTATAATATTCGTTTTGCTCCGGAAGCTGGTGATGAATTACAAAACCCAAACCTTCCACGTCTATTCCACGAGCCGCCACATCAGTAGCGACCAAGACCTGAACGCGCTTTTTCTTGAAGGCACGCATCACCTTATCGCGATCTTTCTGAGAAAGCTCACCTTGAATAACACCTGTCTCAAAACCAGCACCATTCAACTGCTCACCCAAAGTAATAGCCCCCGCTCTCGTCCGACAGAAGACGATTCCCTGGTCTCCATCCTTTGAATCGAGAAAATCGACAATCAAGGAAACCTTATCCTCAATACGACAATTCATATAGTAGTGCTGAATATCGCGATTCACCACGTGCTTTCGGTCGATCTGTACATGACACGAATTGTGATCCATGTACTTATTAATAATCGACTTCATGGCCTCGGGAATCGTTGCCGAAAACAACCACGTGCTCTTACGGTTTGTCGTAAGATCCAAAATTTGATTGAGCTCCTGCTTAAAGCCCATGCTCAACATTTCGTCCGCCTCGTCCAAAACGACCGTTTCTACGTGCTCAAGGCTCAAAGCCTCCTCCTTTACCAAGTCGAGCAAACGCCCCGGAGTCGCGACAACGATATGAGTCGGACGCTGCAAGGCAGAGATCTGATCATCCATAGAAACGCCTCCATAGACGCCTTCCGTAAAAATCCGATCATAGTACTTCGTGAAACGAAACAATTGCTTGGCGATCTGCTGAGCCAACTCACGCGTCGGAGCCAAAACCAAAGCCTGTACGTGCTTCTTAGACGCATCTACACGCTGCAAAAGGGGCAATCCAAACGCCGCCGTTTTACCAGTACCCGTCTGAGCTTGCCCGATAAAATCGGTTCCCTTCTCCAATAGAAATGGGATCGCCTGTACCTGAATGTCGGTCGGCACCTTGATTTTCATTTCATCAAGTCGCTTGATAAGATTCTGAGATACGCCTAAGTCTTTAAAGTTGTCCACGGTACGTTTTTATAGGTTCTGATTGGGTGCTAATTGGCCGTGAGTGGCGCAATATGCCAGCCGCGTCAACCCCTCTCGATTTTAGGCCCAGCGAGATTTTCGGGTGCAAACTCCAGATTATCAACTCAACAGGACAAAATACCTCTGATCAGCATCGATCAGAGATACCAACAATGCCTATTCGAAATCACTCTGCCGAGGCGATTTACTCTTGGTGTTTTTCACTTTCCTCTTCTCAAATTTAACTTTCTTCATCAGCTCCCCATTACCCCGCCGCCCTTGTTCTGCCGTGATCTGCTTTTGCATGCGCTCAGACAAACGAGCCTTCGAAACCAACCGTTCCTGTTTCAAGCTCATGTATTGCTGATAACGATCCGGATCCAAACTCCCATCAGCCAAAGCCGCTTCGATCGCACACCCAGGTTCCCCATTATGCCTACAGTCACTAAAGCGGCAACGTGAACCCACTTCCTTAACTTCCTCGAAAACGTCATCGAGCGTCTCCTCCTCCTCGCCGGTCAAGTGCAACTCACGCATTCCCGGTAGGTCAACCAGAGATCCCCCTCCAGGAAGCCTGACCAACTCGCGCCAAGTCGTAGTGTGCCTTCCACGATGGCTGTCCTTAACATTAGGCTGCGTGTCCATCCACTCACACCCCGTAATCGCATTCACCAAGGTCGACTTCCCAACCCCAGACGAACCAAGTAAAGCAACCGTCTTCCCAAACCCGAAATACCCCCTAAGAGCATCCAAGCCCTCAACCTCTTCAGCCGAAATCGCATAAACCGGAATATCAGGAAATAGCCTAGAAACTTCAGCGACCAAGGCATCACAATCCTCCAACAAATCCGCCTTGTTAAGAATGATAACGGGCTGAGCCCCCGTCTTCAAAGCCAAGGCCAAATAGCGTTGAATTCGACGAAAATTCAAATCCCCATCCAGCCCACTCATCAAAAATAAGGAATCCACATTGGAAACGATCGATTGATGCAATGAGCCCTTACCTGCCGCTTGCCGGGTCACCAACGTTTTGCGCGGCAAAACGGCTCGCACCAAAAGGTCCTCGCCCATACCGGACTCCTCAACGGCCACCCAGTCACCCACAGTTGGCATTTCAACAGAATTCTCGTGCTCCTTGCGATAGGTGCCCGCCAACAACGCGACCCGCTCCTCCTCGTCACCAAAGTCTACAATATACTGACCCCGGTTTTCACGAACGATGCGAGCAGGGACTACGTCCTCAACCTCCAAGGCATCAAATGCACTTTGAAACTCAGTATTCCAACCAAGATCTTCCAAGGGTTCCTTCATTTCACTCAAATCGCATATCTCCTACAAAATTTCAAACTCATCACGAAGAAGATCGATCGCCACGCCTTCGACAAGTTGAAACTCGAAAAACAACACATCTGCCGCCAAACCGTGATCTAAGCACGCAATTCCACCCAATAATCGTACCTCAAACACTACGCCTTAGCCGGCTCCAAAAGCTTCAACGGAAGATCGCACCAAAACACTGAGCCTCGGCCGACCTCGCTCGTGACCCCTGAAGTGGACCCCGAAAACTGGACAGGTGGCTTAGTTGGATAGATAACCGA
>CAWVWU010000035.1:0-24352 GCA_963933925.1 uncultured Puniceicoccaceae bacterium | reverse complement strand
ATTCATTTATCGGATTGCTCGCTCGTGAGCTCGGCGAGGATGGTGTCGCTGGGAAATTCGGAGGACGTCCAGCTTATCGTACCTTGGGCATCGATTAGGGCTGATTTTGTGGGGCCTTGATTATGGGCGTCGAGTGATTTTTGGAGGGAATCGTTTTCTAGGATTGTGATGGTTTGGCGGGAGGCGTCGCTTTTTAGAAATTTATTGGCAGCGGTTTTAAGGGAGCGTGCTTTGAGGAAATTGTGTGGGCTGAGGTCGATGGCTATGAAGTAGTGAGGGGGTGTAGATGAAGATGAGGATGAAGAGGGGAATATAGTGGCGATGCGGAAGGCTTCTTTGAGGTCTTCTTGTTGGGATACTATTATGAGGAGTGTGGGTGATTTGTCAGGAGTGGAGAAGCTATGGGTTGTGCCGTCTAGGGTGATGAATGAGTGTGCGGCCAATGACTCCTCTGCCTCGGTTATAAGGAGAGTCGTTTGTAAGAGGAGGATTATGGCAATGAATTTGGAAATCACTGTGCGGGAGCGAATCAATCGGTCTGTGGGTCGAATCCGAGGTCTGTGATCTTGGATACGATTTGGCTTTGATCGATTTCGGTACCTTGAACGCTGACTGAGGCCGCTTTGAGGTCGACGGTTACTGACTCGATGTTGGGAAGGCTGGCGAGACCTTGCTCTACGGATCGTTGGCAGTGGCTGCAGTTCATGCCTTTTACGGTTAGAGTGAAACTTTGCATCGTATTGTCATGGGGTGTTTGTCGGTTGATCTTTGAAAATTGGGGAAGGTAGGTCTGAGCGAGAAGGGCAACGAGTGCGATTGAGCAGACTATTTGAAATAGAGTGACTGGGTGAGCGTGGAGGTGATCGATGGCACTCA
Source organism: uncultured Puniceicoccaceae bacterium (assembly GCA_963933925.1). Taxonomy (GTDB): domain Bacteria; phylum Verrucomicrobiota; class Verrucomicrobiia; order Opitutales; family Opitutaceae; genus JAKYXN01. The sequence continues at coordinate 23,476 of CAWVWU010000035.1, read as the reverse complement.
ATGCGGTCTGATCGAAAAAGAGGTGAAAAATGTAGGCGGATACCCAAGACGTTAAGATGATACAAGCGACGTAGATTGTGGTTTCTTTGCCACCGAGAATTTTCTTTAGGGTGGCGATGGTTGCGGCGTTGGTTGCGGGCCCCGCTATGAGTAGTACTAGGGCTGAGCTAATGGGAAGGCCGCTGTGGATTAAGGCGATGGCGAGGGGAATTGATCCAGTGGAGCAGATGTAGAGGGGGACCGCGATGACTGTTGTCAGTAGGATGCTACTGAATACGCCTCCTGGAATTTGGGCTAGGAGGTCTTTGGGAGCGAGTGCGGTGATCAATCCTGCGAGAAGAAAGCCGATGATGAGATGGGAGCTGATATCTTGTGGAAGATCGCGAAATGCGTATTTGAGGCTGGCTTGCCAAGTGGGGATTTTGTCTTGGTTCGTCGAAGCTGCGGCCGTGTGCGGGGTCTTGACGGGGTCTGTTTTGTCAATGATGACGCCGACGATGATGCCGGAGATGAAGGCGACGACGATGCGATAGAGGGCGAAGGTGGCCCCCATTAAGCCGTAGGTGGCTGCGATACTATCGACTCCGGTTTGTGGTGTGGAAGTGAGGAATGATGCGGTGGCTCCTTTGCTTGCACCTCTGTCGCGTAGGCTGGCGGCAACGGGGACAACACCGCAGGAACAAAGAGGCATCGGGACGCCGACAAGGGATGCAGTGATAATGGATTTGAGGGAGCGTTTGCCGAGGCGCCTTTCGATCCAGCTTTGGCGAATGTAGCGATGGAGCAAACCCGCGATAGCAAACCCGAGCAGAAGGTAAGGTGCCATTTCTGCGACCATTTCCCAAATCGCGGCAACGTATGTTTCAATGAAATCCATTTTGGTGGGTTTGTATAGGTCTTGGTTTGGGGAGCTGCAAGGGGATAGGGACACGCATTGAAATTTTAGATCATTAAAAACTGGTGTGGTTGTAGAAGGAGGTGTGGAGTGAACTGCTTAGAGTGTGCTGACGCGGGTTATAGGGGAAAGCTGGATGTGCGTGTTATTCACTCGTTCGAGGTGGTTAAGGAGGCGGTAGATCTATGTTTTGGGAGGATGATACGCGGCTTAGCTATAGCATTTGTTTGGGGACAGGTTGGTCTTTGGTGTGCTTGTGCGGGGAGTGGGGAGTCAGCCCATCTGGTGGCCTCGGTCTTACCTGGACCCTTGGAGCTTGTGTCCCCAGCTGTGGTAGTGCTCGAGGAGGAGTTTGACGTGGGTGCCGTTCGTGAGTTCCGATTTGTCATCAAGGACGTCATCGTGAACGACCTCGATGGGGACGGGCGAGGATGGGAGTTGCGAGCTTACCCAAGTGCAATGGAAGGAGAGAATGGTGGGGTGTTTTTTTAATAGCGACGATCGAGGGTTTGTTAACCCAAACGTGCCAGAGCATACTGCAATCCCGTCACCAGATCGCCTTGTTTACGAATCGGGTGATGGTGTTAGCGGTTTCTCGGTCGATTATGGGATTTCTTACGAGATCCCAGCTTTAGCGTATGCGGGTCGTTATACCGGCCAAGTGCGCTTCGAAATCAAGGCTGATTAGGGGCGGCTGGATACCGTCGCGTTACTAGCGATGTTAACCGGGAGACGAGCCCGTGCTACGAGGCCGGTCGGAGAGGCGGGTGCCATGTCCAAGTGACCGCCTTTTAGGGCGAGTTGAGTCCGGATGCGGAAGAGTCCGATTTGGTTGAGAGGGCTCGAAACGCTTTTAAGTTTTTCTTCGAGGCCGATTCCGTCGTCTTCATCCTTGAAAATAGAGATGATGCAGAGGGATGCTTGAGCGTGTAGAACCACGTTGGTTAGCAGCTCTTTGAGTACGGCGAAGAGGAGTTCAGACTCGGATTCTTCTTCGAGAAGTTGCTGGTCGCTGATGCTGATGCTGACGTCTAGCTCGTGGCCTCGGCGTGTTATCGCGACAATGCGTTGGGCAGCTGGGATGAAGCCTTCTTCCGAAGGGTTGGGCTCTGAAAAGTCTGTGATAGGGTCTCGGGAGAAATCGAAAGGAAAGGACTGTTGGTGATTATGTGGGTCTAGCGACTCTGCCGGCGGTATTGAGTTGAGCACCTTTTTGTAGGTGGCTTTTTTGTCTACCGATAGCGCGCTGGATTGCGTTTGAAGTTCTTCTGTTGGAATCAGCTCGGGCTGAATTTCCGATGGTGCAGTTTCTGTAGATGCCGCTGCCGTATTATCGACGAGATTTCCTTCTGAGTTGTCTTCGGTCTTACGTTCGGGAGTTGGTGCTGGGGTGCGGACAACGGGACCTTTCTGGCCGGCGGGAATCGTATGAATTTTGATTTTTGAGCGAGCCGCTGCTTGTTTTTCCGACTCGATTGCCGGTTGACTTGGCTCTTCTGCCTGGGGTTTGACTTCTGCTATGACAGTTGTGTCTTCCTCGAGAATTTCGTAGGAGGTGCTGTTTGAGCGTTTGCTCATCGGCATTCCAAATTCGTCCGCTATGGATCTAAGTTTTTGGTTGGCCGCCTGGAGTGCATCCTCACGGGTGCTGAGAGCGTCTTGAATGTCTGAATTCGCATCTACTATGCGGCTAAAGAGTTCACTTGATTGTTCGACTTCTTTCGCTACCCCGATAACGAGGCAACCGTCGGCATCCGGATTCTCTTTGAAGCGCCCTTGGAGAGCGATTCGTGTGAGGGGGACCTTGTCTTCGTTGAGGCGGAATTCGCAGTGAAAGGATTGTGGAGCGATGCCCAGTTGGTCGAAGGTTTCTCTTACTTGAGCTTGGTCCTCTGGATAAACATTGGAGAGGGCGTCGTCTAGGCTGACAAGACAGGGCTTTTCTGGAAAGCCGAACATTGTCGCTGAAATGGGATCGAGTTCTATCGAGAATTGCTGGCTGGTGTAGGTCCAGAGTCCGAGCTTTCCGGCGTCGAGGGCTATTTCGAGGCGCTCGCGCATGGAGTCGCGCATTTCAACCATTTGGTAGTGTTCCGTGGCACAGCGTACGGCTTGTTCTACCAGAGAGGGATTCATGTCCTCGAGTTTGAGGATTTCGTCGATGCCTTTCGGCTTGTTACCGGCGTAGTCCTTAAGAACTCGGTGCGACGCTAGGGCGATAATTGGCTGGGTGAAAGAGGTGTTTCTGATCTGCTGGGCTGCGATGCCTAAGTCTTTGCGTTGGCTGACAGATAGAAGGATGAGATCGAACTCACAGGCTCCGACAAGGCTAAGGCCTTCGTCAACGGAACAGCAGTGTTGGAGTTTGTAGTTTACTAGGTTGGACCGGTTGAGGTCAGTTCTGAGGCAAGCCGCATCGTCTTCGTCTTCGACGATCGCTAGGATGAATAAGGTGCCGTTGAGTTGGCGGATCGCCGTATTGGGAAAACCTGATGTCGTTGGACTGCTGTGGTGGGTCGGGAATGCCATGGCTTAGACGTGTTCCTGAAGATTTCTCCGTTCGGCATAGCGATACGCGTCTCCGGACTCACGTGGAAGTCCGAATCGTATGCTGTAGGGGTGCCAGACAATAGAAGAAATGCGAGGGAGCATGCTAACAACGTAGAGGTGTTGTAGTGGTGAAGAAATAGAATGGTTTATCGAGGTGGTGAGGCTCGAAGAGGAGAATGTGTAGTGGTGTGTGGTACGAGTCCGATATCAAGTCGCCGATAGAATCGGGAAAAACCGAGCTGTGAAAGTATTCGGTTTTTGACTAGATGGGAGGTTTCTGTACTACGGGTCGGACCATATTTCAAACGGAAGTAAAAAGCCAAAAGTTATTCACATGTTATTTACAGTGATTTGGTGAATAACTTGGAACTCCTTGGTTTTCTGTGATTTGAGAGGAATTAATTGAGCCGAGGTCATTCCCGAGTTGGGATTATTCGCGAACACGATCTCGGATTATGACATGGAATTGGCTTTTCATTTCGCAAGGCGTGCCGTTTGATGCGTCTTTGTTCTTTAGCAGCATCATGAGTGGCGGTCGTCTTGTACGATTGCCTGCCAACCGAGTTCGATAGGATCTACGGTGGATTCGGCTTCCATATAATTATATAATGGAGAGCTGGATGCGCATTTTTTGGACATTTGTTCAGAAGATGAAAAATACCTATTGGTTACGACCTGCGTGTGTGGGGCGATGACTCTCATGGTCTGTTGTGGAGCGTTAACAGCGAACGACTACTATACGACATGAGAAATATATACGACCTTTCGATCCGCGATTGCGGAGATAATCCCAATCATCATTTGTGGAATAATAATGGAATCTGGTGGGTACACTTTACGGTGTATCCTACGCCGGTGACGACGCATCGCGTGAGGCGTAGTTTACGGACTCGTGAATTGGAGGAGGCAAAACGAAAGCGGGATCGCCTGTTAAAGCTTTCGGGTAGTCTATTGGGAGTTAGAGCGGGGGTTCTTTCAAATTAGCGTTAAAACGGTGATGGCTAGCATCTTTTTGATTCTAAGCCCTCGCATGCGAATCATGGGAGACGTAATAAAACAGTAATGAAAAGGATTCGAATAGCTCTATTGTTTTTTGTGATGGGAATGGTTGGAAGCCTTGGGGCTGCCCCGACTGAAAATATCGTTATCGAGGAAACGGCTCCGGCTTCTCTTAAAAATATTCACTGGCATGAGCGTGATGGCGGATGGCTTTTTACCTGCCGCTTTAAGGTGCCCTCTGATAATGTGATTCTTCCAGTCAGTCATTTGGAGTTTACTGGCTTTGTCGTAGTGGAGGATGAGCGGGAGGTGATTTGGACAAAGACGAAAACGATCCTGCGCAGTAAGCTTGATCGCGATGAATTGTTCGTGAGAGTGATGATTGTTGATTTTCCAAAAGAAGCAGAGGGGATGGAGATTCGCTTTGTGAATGGACCTCATTCCTGAGCTTGATTTTCGCCGACGATAATTTTGGGGCAATCTTAGAAGCTTAGCTTGACATTAGCCTACGCCTGTAGTCAATTGATGGTACTTATTTCTCTACCCTATGGAAAAAGGCCCTAAAATATCAGATTCAGAATGGGAAGTCATGAAGTCTCTTTGGGACCATGAACCCATCACCGCAGTTGAAGTGTTGGAACGACTTTCGCATGACCAGTGGAAGCAGAAGACAGTTAACACCTTTTTGGCACGCTTAGAGGCGAAAGGGATAATCACATCGACCCGTCAAGGTAGAGCGAATATCTACCGTTCACTCTTAAGTGAAAGTGAATGTCGTCGCGATGAAGGCCGTCATTTTATTGACAAAGTGTTCCGCGGCAAAGTTGCTCCTATGATGCTCCATTTCATCGAAAACGAGAATCTATCAGACGACGAACTTACCGAACTGAAGGATTTGCTCGAACAGAAGACCATTTAGAAGATGGCTGATCTGTTTTGGGCATACTGGGAAGCATCAGTTCGCTTTGCTTTGCTTGCACTCGTATTGATTGTTGCGAGTCCCTTATTGAAGCGATGGTTGTCTGCTCGTTTGATTTGTGCCGCATGGGCTTTGTTGCTTTTGCGTCTGGTGTTGCCGGCGTCGGTGCCGATGACGACGGATCTTTTTAAGATCCATGATGGTTTACAGCCTTCGGCGTGGACGGAATCGATTCGGCAGAGTGTGGTTAATGTCGGCTGGGGGGAGACGATTTTACCGGCGTTTCCTGATGCGAAAGTGCGTGCCCCGAAGTTAGAAGTGGGTGTCTCATGGGAGATGATTTTTGTGAGTGTTTGGCTGCTTGGGATTTTAGGAGGCAGTGGGCATTTCTTTTTGAATGTGCGTCGTCTTCGTCGTTTCTTTAGTCGGGCGGAATTGCAGAAGTCGGGCCACTTATACGAGTTGTTTTGCGATGTGAGAAACCGTTATGGGGTTCACGAAAATGTGCCTTTGTTGGTGTCGCGAGATGTAGTGACTCCGGGGATTGCTGGGATATTTAATCCACGCATCATATTGCCTCAACGTTGTGTGGATGGTTTGGACGATGAGGAGTTACGCTGTGTGTTTGTTCACGAGTTAACACATTTTAAACGGGGCGACTTGTTCGTTCACCACGTGTTGTTGCTGATATGCTACCTGCATTGGTTCAATCCATTGGCTTGGTTAGTGTTACGCAGTTTTAAAATTTCGATGGAGCAGGCTTGCGATGCTGCCGTTATCGATACGGCCTGCATTAGCACGGCGAGGCAGTATGGCTTAACTATTTTGCGCGTGGTGCAGCAGGCGGGGTCAGCTTCCTTAGGGAATGCGGGTGTGCTTTGTTTGTTGGGTAATCGCAAGTCGAGTGCTTTGAAGGATCGGATTCGATTGATCGCACGACCTAAATCCAAGTCGGTTATTTTGACTGTCTTGGGATTGGCATCTTTTAGCACGGCATTTGCCTTTGTTGTTACTGGGGATGCGGACCCTCAGACGGAAGCGATGCGCTTGATGCGTTTGACGCGCGTTGCCTCACCGTTTTCCGGTGGATACGAAAAGGTAGAGGAGAAGATTGCTAAGGGGCCAGCAGGTTTGGCGGCTTTACTTTCGGAGTATCCGCGTAGTTGGGTGACCAACATGGAGATTTCTGATTATGAATCGCGTGAGGTTTCTCTTGATGCGGCTTTGAGGATTGAAGGAGAGATCGCGACCACTCAGTTGTGGGTTTGGATTAGTGCCGACGATGGTGAGATTTTGGAATTCAGAAAATTGGATTCTGTTTCTCTCGTGGCAAATGGGCGGAGACAAAGCGTCCATGTGCATTTAGATATTCCCGAGCGTGCGAAGGAGTTGTGTTACGGACTGTTTTTCTCTGGAAGCGGACAGGCTTGGTTAGAAGATTTGCAGTTGAACGAAGAGTGAAACTACGGGACTTTATTGAAAGTCCCTGAGTCGATTTTTTAGCGAGTTAGTTGTTTCCAATGGGATTCGATGATTTCTCCATGGGCTGTTATTAGAGCGAGTGCTATGGCTCCTTTGATGGGAGTGAGTGGGTGCTGACAGATTTCGAATGTTTCGAGGTTGTCGGTGAGGATTTGAATGACGAGGTCTCGGTAGGCTGAGCAGTTTTCGAGGAGGCCACCGGCGAGTACTATCTTTGGGGAGTTGTTCTGCAGCTTTTTATTAACTTCGCAGATGAGGGTGGCGATACCTTGGGCACCCGCGTTGAGAATTCGTTGTGCGTCGGTGTCGTTTTGTGTGGCGACTTGGAGGATGGTTGGGGCGAATTTCGCGAGGGTATCTTTGGGTGCCTTTTGAGTGATAGACGTGAGATGGGAGAGGGAGGATGCTCCGAAGTGTTTTAGGAGTTTGCGAGCGAGCGAACTCGAGGGATTAGTGCTGTAGGTGTTTAATGCGTGGCGGGTTAGCCAGTACCCGCTGCCAATATCGTCGTTTCGGGTGCGGGCTTCGTCGCCGTTGGAATTTATGCCGTAGCAGGCGGAGCCCGTGCCGGCGACGGCGACAATACCGGGAGACCCTTGGGTGGCGGCGATGAGAGCGATTTTTAGATCGTGGGTGATTTGGAGCTCGGTGTGTGGTGCGAAGCTCTGGGATAAGGAGGCAGTGATTGTAGTGATGTCGTGATCGGTGGCGGCGCCGGCAAGACCGAGGACGGCGTGGGTGAGGCATTCCAGGGGGAGCTTGGCAGAGGCGAGGGCATTGCGAGTGGCGTGTTCGATGGATTCGCGCAGGAGGATCGGTCCGGTGTTTCGGATATTGCTCGGCCCTGAGATTCCCATGCCGAGGGTGCGGCCTGTGCGATCGGTGATTTCGGCTCGAGTGTTTGAGCCTCCGCCGTCGATACCAAGAAGGAAGATCGGTTTGTGATAGTGGTTAATGGGTATTGGGTGATTTGTTTTGCCCGAGGGCTGATGTGTGTTTGGGACCGAGAATATTCGGTCGAGAGTGGTTATGGTGTCCGGATGTTATGAAGGTGTCGCGGGGCTCGGTACGACCATGCTCGAAATCTCTGATATCCGGACTTACTATTTTTTGTAGGGATTAGTTGGGTTCGCAACAGCAGCTTCCTCTGGAAATAGTGCAGTCGTCGCAGAGGTCGAGGAAGTCGTCGCGGGTGGCGGCGATTCGTTTGCCGCAGTCGGTACAGGGGACTGTTTCGGAAGGGGAAGGTGTGGGTGAGTAACTCATAGAGAGGTTATGTTTCTGAATGGGAGGTCCGATAGCTGAGTGGAGGCATCCCTTGGGATTTTTTGAAATGGCGGGTGAAGTAGTTGCTGTCGTTAAAGCCGACTTCGAATGCGATTTGGGAGACAGGCATGCGGGTGGAGCGTAGGAGTTGCATGGCTTTTTGAAGCCGCTGTTGGTTGAGGTATTCGACGGGTGCTTGTCCGGTTGCTCTTTTAAAGACACGCATGAGGGTGCTACGCGACATTCCGGCGATTTTAGAAAAGTCTTCGACGTTCCAGTCTTTGGCGTAGTCGTTTTCGATGGCACCGATGACGTTACCGACACGAAGAAGGGCATTGGCGTTGGTGGAATCCGTCTTTTCGTAGAGGCGGGAGAGAAAGACCATGAGATCGAGCAGGCCACTGAGAAGGGCGACTTCGAAACCCTCTGGTTTGAGGGTGTTTTCTTTCTCCATGCGTTGGGCCATTCGTTCAGCTTGGGAGAGTTCGAGGCGGTTGAGGTGGAGGTGGCTTGAGAAGCGGTGTTGTTTTCGGAAGAGGGGTTCGAGGAGAAATATGGCACAGTAGCCTGGCATCTTTCTGAGTCGATTCTCTGGGAGTTCGAGTTGCTTGGGATCGTACATTATGTTGATCAACTCGAGGTCCTTTCTCTGGTGGAAGTAATGGCTTTGTTGGTCTTGGAGGATGAAGGCGTCGCCCGCAGTGATGGGAAATTCATCGCCTTCGAGCCAGTGCATCGCGTGTCCTTTGGTGACGAGGGTGAGTTCGCAGAAGTCATGGGCGTGCTCAATTTCAGTGAGATCGTGCTCGTGGGACACTTCTCCAGAACTCGTGGTTACGCTGCGAACGGCGATCGGATACTTGGGGTCGTCGAAGTAGTTTGAACCTTTGGCAATGAGGCGAGTCATGGGGTGTTTACGTAAAAAATGGGGTCAATCAATGTGCGTGAGATGAATGTGCTATTTTTTGAGCAAATGTTAAAGGAAATTGATTGGGTAAATGTGAGATACTCGTATCCCTCAAAATTGAGATTCCCTGAATCGTTTTCTATTATGGCATATTTAATTGGTATTGATGTTGGCAGTTCTTCTGTAAAAGCGTCCGTTTTGGATAGCTCGACCGGTGCTTGTGTGGGAGACGCGTTCTTTCCCAAGACCGAGCAGATCATTGCGTCTCCTCAACCTGGCTTTGCGGAGCAGGATCCTCAGTTGTGGTACGACAGTGCTAAGCTTGCAGTTCGCGAAGCGATGGAACGAGCTCAGATTTCTCCCGAGTCGGTAGCGGCAATCGGCATCGCGTATCAGATGCATGGGCTCGTGTGTGTGGATGTTGATCAGAACGTGCTACGACCAGCGATTATCTGGTGTGATAGTCGTGCGGTAGATCATGGTGCTAAGGCGTTTGCGGATTTGGGTGAAGATCGTTGTTTGGATCATTTACTAAATTCACCTGGGAACTTCACTGCTATGAAATTGGCGTGGGTAAGGGACAACGAGCCGGAATTATTCTCTCGTATCGATAGGGTTATGCTTCCCGGGGATTGGTTGGCGATGCGCTTGACCGGAGATGCTCGTACGACTGAGTCAGGATTGTCCGAAGGAATCTTTTGGGATTTCAAGGAGAATGAATTGTGCGGTTTTTTGATGGAGAACGAAGGGTTTTCTCCAGAATTGATTCCCGATCGCGTTGGTACCTTTTCAATACAGGGTGAACTGACAACCGATGCGGCGTTTGATTTTGGACTAAAGGCCGGTACGCCGATTTCTTATCGTGGAGGCGATCAGCCCAATAACGCTTTGTCTCTAAATGTTCTGCAACCTGGAGAGGTGGCAGCGACTGGAGGAACATCCGGAGTGGTTTATGGTGTAACGGATCAGGTGAAGTACGATCCCAAGAGCCGCGTTAACACTTTTCTTCATGTAAATCATACCGTAGAGGATCCACGTTTGGGGATTTTACTCTGTATTAATGGAACGGGGATTTTTAATTCATGGACTCGTCGCTTACTTGGCGACGTGAACTTTACGGAGATGAACGAGTTAGCGAATTCGGTCGATGTCGGATCGGACGGTTTAATCGCTTTACCTTTCGGTAATGGAGCTGAGCGCGTGCTTGGTAACCGTAATCCCGGAGCACAGTTAGCGGGACTCGACTTCAATCGCCACGGTCGAGCTCATTTGTGCCGTGCCTTGCAGGAAGGAATTGTATTCTCCTTCCAGTACGGAATCGACATCATGAAGCCTCTTGGACTTGAGATTTCAAAAATCCGGGCAGGACGAGCAAATATGTTCTTGAGTGACTTATTTTGCCAGACCTTAGCGAGCGTGAGCGGAGCGTCCATCGAACTCTATGAAACGGATGGGGCACTCGGGGCAGCCCGTGGTGCAGGTGTAGGGGCCGGCATTTATAGTTCCCTGGAAGAAGCATTTTCAAATCTAGCTAAAGTAAAGACCATTGAGCCCGAAAGTGGGACGCACGGCGAAGCCTACCAACGCTGGTTGGATAAACTTTCTACAACATTAGTATAAATAGTTAAACATATAGTATCATGAGTGTTAATACAAATACCGAATATTTCAAGGGGATCGGCAAGATAGCCTTTGAGGGACGTGAAAGTGATAATCCACTAGCATTTAAGTGGTACGACGAGAACCGTATGATCTGCGGTAAGCCAATGAAGGAATTCATGCGCTTCGCGATCGCATACTGGCACACGTTCTGTGGCGTTGGCGGAGATCCATTTGGTCCTGGTACAAAAGAGTTTCCGTGGGCGGACGGAGCAGACGCGGTAAGTCGTGCGAAGTACAAAATGGATGCGGCCTTCGAGTTTTTCCATAAAATCGGAGCTCCTTATTACTGTTTTCATGATTTCGATCTTGTTGAAGAAGGCGATACGTTCTCAGAGTCTGAGCGTCGTTTGCAAGCAATCGTAGCTTACGCTAAAGAGAAGCAAGCGGAGTCAGGAATGAAGCTTCTTTGGGGTACGGCTAACTTATTCAGCAACCCACGCTACATGAACGGTGCGTCAACTAATCCTGATTTCAACACAGTGGCCTATGCGGGTGCTCAGTTGAAGAATGCGATCGATGCGACTATCGAGCTCGGTGGCGAAAACTATGTTTTCTGGGGCGGCCGCGAAGGTTATATGTCTCTTTTGAATACGGACATGAAGCGCGAGAAGGATCACCTCGCTCGTATGTTGACGATGGCACGTGACTATGCACGCGGCCAAGGTTTCAAGGGCATGTTCTTGATCGAACCCAAGCCAGCAGAACCTTCCAAGCACCAATATGATTTCGACGTTGAGACAGTGGTTGGCTTCTTGCGTGCAAATGGTTTGCAGGATGACTTCAAAGTAAACATCGAAGTGAATCATGCGACGTTGGCGGGGCACACTTTCCAGCATGAATTGCAGGCAGCAGTGGATACAGGTACTTTGGGTAGTATCGATGCAAATCGCGGTGACTACCAGAATGGTTGGGATACCGACCAATTTCCAATGAATGTTCCTGAGCTTGTCGAGGCCATGTTGGTTATCGTAAAGGCTGGTGGGATCGTTGGTGGTGGTGTGAACTTCGATGCGAAGACCCGTCGTAATTCAACGGATCTCGAAGATATCTTTATTGCACACGTTGCAGGTATGGATGCATTTGCTCGTGCGACGGTTATCGCAGAGAATATTTTGTCTAAGTCAGCTCTTCCAGGGTTGCTAACGGATCGTTACTCCAGCTTTGATTCTGGTGATGGTTCGGCCTTCGAAAAGGGTAATCTCGACCTCGCTAAGCTTTATGAAATCGGTAAGGGCAAGGAGCTCGTTCAGCTCAGTGGTAAGCAAGAGCGATACGAGCAGATAATAAACGATTTTATCTAAGAATTCTCGTTTTCTTAGTTATTCGGCGCATCGCAAGATGCGGAAGGGCGTCTCTCGTGGGGAGAGACGCCTTTTTTGTGCTTTGTTCCTAGGAAGGACTGTCGAGCATTTCGGCTTTAAACTGTAACAATCGGTTAAGAGAACTGACGTTCGTGCAAAGTGGGGGCGTCGGTTACTTGGAGAGTTTTAGAGCGAGTCGGATTAAGGCGGTGGTTAGGAGGGTTGCTCCGAGAGTGATGTAGACGCTGAGGCCGAAATAGTAGGTGGAGTCGGTTACTTCAGTCGCAAGAATTCCGAATGGCGAGTACAGGGTTTCGTTGGCGATCGAGAAGCTTGTCAGTAAGGCAATCGCTGCTGCGAAGAAAAGCATCAATAGGGATAGATATACATGCCTGCGGTTTTGCTTTTTGTCGTGGATGTCAGAGGGCTCTGTGTACATATTGAGAACCGTTGAAAGGGTTGATTCGTTATCGGTGATAGAATTACTCCGTGAGCCGAATAGGGTGTCTATTCGGCTCATGGGGTGAAATGGGTTAAGTGCTGCTTTCTAAGCTATTTTAGCTTCACGAAGGCGATGGCGTTGTTGGTGTTCATGGGGATTACGAGCTGGTGCTGTGTGGAGTCGTAGCACATCGAGGCGGCACTGGGGATTCCGGATGCGATGACCTCTGCTTTTTGACCGAGGGCCAATCGTGAAATTGTGCCGTGTCGTACGCTGCTCACGTATTTTGTCCCGTCTTTAAAAATGACGATTCCATCGCTGCCTTTTTGTGCGGCCTCTTCGACTCGCACGAGTTCGCCGTCGGGGCTGTATGTTATGATATCTCGATTACCCATATTGACGACTACGACGTTTCCGTCTTGGTCAATCGCTACTCCGTTGGGTGCGTCCAGTTTTCCATCTTCTACAAGAACAGAGGACTCACCTTCTGCTGTCACTTTATAAAGTTTCCAATCAGGGCGTGTGTTGGAGGCGTAGATCGTTCCGTCATCTGCTACTGCGATACCGTTGAGGAGAGTGGAGCCGGGAACGTGGATGGAGCGTAGAGGCTTTCCGGTTTTTAGATCGAACAAGCGAACATAGTCGGAATCGACGACGTAGAGAGTTCCATCTTTTATGGCACTGCCTAGTGGATTGAATAGTTCTAATCCATCCCGCGTCGCACCAATCCACTTGGAGGTGTGAACGCTGCCGTCTGGATTGATGAGGGAAATGTATCCATCGTTTCTCGCCATGTCTTTTCGATCTCCAGAGTTTATTACGAGAAGCAGGTTTCTTTCTGGGTCGAAGGTGCAGCTCTCGGCAAAGTGAAAACTCCCGAACACTTTAACGTTTGCCGACAACGCGACACGTTCTCCGTCTTCGTTCTTGGAGCCCAGTGGCTCGCCTGCGACGAACTCTTGGCCGTGGCACTGGATCGTTGCACTAAATGCGGTTAAAAGAGAAAGGGCGATAGGTGCAAATGTTTTGAATAGCATGGTGATTTTTTATTGAGTGATGGAGCTAGAGAAGCTGGATGGGTGAATTCTGTACTGAGGAAGATTTTGTCGAAACTATCAGAAAAGTAGATTCCAAAATTGATTTGGTCTACAATTTTACGAAAGCGAGGGCGTTATTTTGATTCATTGGAACGACGAGCTGGTGCTGTATTGAGTCATAGCACATGGATGCGGCTCTCGGTATTCCAGAAGCGATGATTTCGGCTTCTTGGCCTGGACGTATTCGGGATATGGTGCCGTGTTGGACACTGCTCACGTATTTCGTTCCATCGTCCAGAACAACGAGTCCATCGCTCCCTTTCTGAGCGGCTTCTTCTACGCGAACGATATCACCGTTAGGGTTGTAGGTAATGACGTCTAGGTTTCCCGCATTGGCGACCACGATGTTTCCATCCGGGTCCATCGCCACACCGTTGGGTGCTTTGAGTTTTCCGCCGTCTACAAATATGGAAGGCACGCCCTCTGCAGTCACTTTGTAGACTCTCTTTTCGGGGCGTGAATTGGAGGCGTAGATTGTTCCGTCATCTGCTACGGCGATACCGTTGAGGAAGGTTGAACCAGGCACTTCGAAAGATCGCAGTGGTTTTCCTGTTATTAAATCGAACAAACGTATGTAACCCGTATCTACGGTGTAGAGAATCCCCTCTTTTATCGCACTGCCGAGTGGGGTGTACAGTTCCAGTCCGTCTCGGGTGGCACCGATCCATTTAGCGGTGTGCACGCTGCCGTCTGGATTGATGAGAGAAACGTATCCGTCGTTTCTCGTCGCGTCTTTGCGATCTCCTGCGTTCATTGAGAGAATCAAATTTCTCTCCGGGTCGAATGTGCAGCTCTCGGTGAAGTGAAAGCTCCCGAATACCTTTACATTGGCGGACATTTCTACGCGGTCTCCGTCTTCGTTCTTCGATCCCAGCGGATCGCCCACAGCAAACTCCTGACCGTGGCCCTGTGTCATGGCACCTAGTGCGGTTAAAAGAGAGAAACCGACAGTCGAAAATTTTCTAAATGGCATGGTCATGTCTGTTGGGTAATTTGCCTTCGCCAATGACTTGTGGAAGGAGAGGTAGATCAATCAGGAAAAAGAGGTAATATGACCAAATTAGATACTGCTTGGTTACATTCTAATCGAGCTCAAAACTCGTTTATGCACCAATTTTTATAAGATATATATCTTCCAAGATGGAGTTGCTTTCATCGGGTCACGCCCGTTGAACTTTTAATCATTTCTGGTTTCTTGTTGTAGATCAAGGTTTGGGTAGTTGAGCGTTGATTTTGGACACGTCTATCGGCTCTCTGTAGATATCGAAACGAGCGTTAAACAGTCAGGTGTCGACAATGCGTCGTTATATGAGCCGCCGGGTGGGGTGCTGGTGTGGATGATCGTCTTTATTGAAATCCTTACCTTTGGTGCCGGGCTTGGAGTCTTTTTGTTTTCCGGTCGCGAGCATGCGGAGCTTTTCACAGACGGGAGAGAGCTTCTCAATCAACCCTTGGCATTTGCTAACACCCTCATTCTGTTGAGTGGCGGTTGGTGTATGGTCAATGGCCTGGATGCGTTACGGCAAGGAAGTACACACGTGGCATCACGTTGGATCGGCGGGGCTATTCTTACTGGGGTTCTCTTTACCGTTCTAAAAGGCGTGGAATATGCGGATAAATTTAGTCATGGAATCGCTTTTGGCCAGGATGAGTTCTTTACGCTCTATTTCATTTTGACTGGATTTCATCTCGCTCACGTTCTCGTGGCTGTGGTCTTACTTTGCTTTATGGTGATGGGGATTCGAAGCGGGAAGTATAACGCTGAAAATTATTTTGATGTGGAGAGCGGGGGAGTGTTCTGGCACATGTGCGATCTAATCTGGTTACTCGTGTATCCAATTATTTATTTGTTGTGATTAGTAGTAATACAATTGTTTGGATTTTGTTGATGCTCCTTACAGGTGTCAGCTTTATACTTGGAGAGCATCGAGCGAGTGCTTTGTTTATTCTTTGTGCGGCTGGGGTGAAATTCTCTTTGGTTGCGTGGTGCTTTATGGACTTACGCAAGGTTGCGTTTATATGGAGTGCAGGGTTGTTTGTTCTGGTTGGAGCTATACTTGCTTTGGGCTTGTTCGTATGAAATTGAGTGAGGACGACTCTGTGAGTTCTTTGAGGTGAAAAGTGCGCAAAAAAAGCCCTTTCGCCTCGTCGTCGGAGAAGGGAAAGGGCTTGGGGAAATTGAGTTGATTAGATGAGACTTACTCTTCGTCTGAACTCCCAATGAACTTGTAAATGACTGCACCTAGTACGGCTCCTATAATTGGGGCGACCCAAAAGAGCCATAGCTGAGAAACGGCCCAGTCTCCCACGAAAATAGCAACTCCAGTACTACGGGCTGGATTTACTGACGTATTGGTAACAGGAATACTGATCAGGTGGATTAAGGTTAAGCCTAGGCCGATAGCAATGGGGGCCAATCCTTTTGGAGCACGTTTGTCAGTCGCTCCGAGGATGATTATGAGAAACATCATAGTCATCACTATTTCAGCAATGAGGGCGGCGAGCATGGAATAGCCGCCTGGCGAATGTTCGCCAAAGCCGTTTGAGGCGAATCCACCAGCGAGGTCAAATCCCGCTTTCCCGCTAGCGATCAGATAAAGAACACCCCCACCCGCGATTGCTCCCAATACTTGAGAAATGATATAGGGAAGAAGGTCCTTGGCCGGAAATCTTCCGCCGGCCCAGAGACCAATAGAGACCGCTGGGTTAAGGTGGCAACCGGAGATGTGTCCGATCGCAAATGCCATGGTCAGTACGGTGAGGCCGAATGCGAGTGAGACTCCGAGTAAGCCGATGCCGACCTCAGGAAATGCCGCTGCAAGTACTGCGCTGCCGCAGCCTCCAAGAACGAGCCAAAACGTACCGATAAATTCTGCTATATTTTTTTTCATAGTAATCCTATTATTTTTATGTGTGACAAGAAATATGAGGACGATCGCGTAGCATGCGAATGTCTATATTATGGGGGAATGTTGTAGGGTAGCCCTTCGACGAAGCTTAGGGGCTGCGAGGTGTTAGAATATGTCTATCGTTAAAAGCGAGTGAGGCAAGCAGTCTTTGAAAAGGGGGCATGAGGGGGATAATCGCGGATTCGATCGCCTCAATTTGACTTGAATGCCAAAGACGCTTAGTTTGCCGCTGCTTTGGTTTAGGTCATAACAAAGCGTTTTTTGCTAGAGGTATGCAATGAGGAATGTTTTTCAGTTCGGTGTTAGCCTCGTTGCTACGAGTTTAATGGTTTCCTTGAATGTCTATTGCGAGGGGAGGGAGGTATTGCGGGAGAAGGCAGAGGCTGGAAATTCGGCTGCTCAATTTGAATTGGGGTGGAGTTACCAAAACGGCGAAGATGTCGCTAAGGATGATGCTGAGGCGGTGATTTGGTATCGCAGAGCAGCTCGGCAGGGACTGGCGCCGGCCCAAGCGAATCTCGGTATGATGTACGTGGAAGGCCGGGGGGTAGAGCAGAATTATTCCGAAGCGATCAAATGGACGCGCATGGCGGCGAATCAGAATCACCCGGCAGCATTGTATAATCTTGGTTTGGCGTATGCTAACGGTAATGGCGTGGGACAGGACTATGCAGAGGCAATTATATTGTTACGGAAATCGGCCGCCGATATAGATCCAAACTTACATTCGGAATCAGGGGGATTGTCTTCAAACCGCAATATTACGGTGTGGGCTCTGAGTCCTCGAAATAATTTTTCTAAACAAGGCTATGCCCCCGCCCAAAACTATCTTGGTACTATGTATTTCACTGGTGTAGGTGTTGAGAACAGCTATCCCAAAGCATTGAAATGGTACCGTAAGGCAGCCAGACAGGGGTATGCACAAGCACAGAGAAATTTGGCAAACATGTATCAGTACGGCTACGGAGTCCCTTTGGATCTTACTGAAAGTTTGAGACTCTTTCATCGTGCCTCAGAGAATGGAGACGCACAGGCTCAGAATTATCTCGGGATGATTTATGCAATGGGAGAACGTGTATCAAAAGACGTCGTACAAGCGTGTCAGTGGTTTATTTTGAGTGCTGCGTCCGGTGATGAAAGTGGAACGAAATATCGCGATTACTTAATGAAGTACATGTCCCCTGAACAAATTGTCGAAAGTGAGATTATGGCTCGTCGATCAATGGAGGGTGTTCCTAAATACGCACACCTTCGATAGACGTAGATTCGGATGTGTGACAGTCCATCATTGATGCAGCTCTATCATGAAGTCAGTCAGAACGTTGTTTTTTTATAGGAAGAAACAGGAGAGGAACTTACTCAGCTATTCGGTACGAGTGACGATCACGTCTGAACCTACGCCCTTCAACCTCCCGATGAGTCCCTTGAAAACGGTGTCTTGACGATTCGTATTGAAGACCAAAACGGAAACTGGACCGGAGGTTAAGCAGACGTTTCCCATAATGCCTCCTACCGGATTCGAGGATATATTTCGAGACAATGACGGTCAGGTTCATCTCTACCTTTCCGGAGAAAACGCGACTCAGGCGTCCAACGATGTATCAAACGACCTCAAGAAGTCATCGACGATCAACTCGGTGATCGTCGTTTCTATCGTATCCGTAACGTGAGCTCGGAAGAGGGAGAGGAGTAATGAGGACTTAGGGATATTTTTTAACCACAAAAAGCAGATAAGCCACAAGAGATTAGGTTGTGCTTTCTTTGTGGCACCACCAGCAGGAACTGGGAAAACTAATGATCACGAAGAGGCTTTCGAGGTGATTCGTACTGGCTTTAGTTTTGGAATCGCCAGCTCTGCTGTAGAAACTTCCGCCGTCGCTTCGCTTTTTGTTTTTTATCTTCGGGAGTCCGTGTTTTTTTGCTAGGAAGTCGAAGTCCTTGTCGCCGCGACCGCTGAGATTGATTGGAATTGTTTGGCGAGGCATAGCACTGATTGTGGTGATCGTTCACTTTTTAAACATTGGGTCGTTTTTGTTGCCACCCGATAGGAGGTAGGCAATCAGGTCTTGCAGTTCTTCGGGGTTGAGCCCGTTGATGAGTCCGATCGGCATACTGGAAATCGGGTAGGTTTCACTTTTCGCAACTTTAGTTTTTGGAATGGCTCTTGTTCTGTTGGGAAGCATAGGATTTGTCATGATCAGGTGGCTGTCATCTTTTTCACCAACAAAGCGACCAATTATGGTATGGCCATTGTCGAGTGTGATTAATTCCATGCTGTATTGATCACTGACTACTTTTGATGGTTCGATGATGTTCTCCAGCAAGTCTCGTATTGAATAGCGGTTTCCCGCTCCCGTTAGGTCGGGTCCAATTCCCTCACCTTCGTCACCAAACCTATGGCACATTATGCACGCACTAGAAGCGAACATTGACTGGCCTCGTTCAAAGTTTCGGTCGTTGAGTTTACTGGGAATTTGCTTCAATGCGGAATCCACCGTGTATACTTGTCCAGGGCCCTTGGGAGGAATGGATCCAGTTTTAAAAATGTGAGCAGGTGCTTGGGAAATACTTGCCAGTAGTGTGTGTTCACCGGATGGAGCTATGTTGTCCAGTGCGTCCTGGCGGATGTTTTTTATGAAGCCGCTAAAACTGGCTCCACCTTTCCATTTGTGAGTAGTGGAGAACCATTCAAAGTAGCTTTTTCTCAACTCTGGGGTCCAGCCTGTATCTGCATTTCTCAAACGGTAAGCGATCGCAATTTGTTGGCGGTCAGGCCGATTCTTACTGACTCGATTTATCGAAGTTGCATAGCGATCATTTCGTGCGATCAGAGCGGCTCCTCCGATTTGCTCTGCAGTCGCGATTTGTGGTTCGGCGATTTTTAGCAAGGGAAGTGCTTTTTCGACGATTTCTGGAGAATCAAGATAGATGAGCAACGAGAGCAATTCTCGATCGATGAATTGAATGTCGCTAGGAAATGACGGTTCAAGCAGGGCGACTATCCGCTTTTTTGTTTCTGCATTTGGCTCGCCCATGCGGGTGAACGTTAATTGCCAGGCCCGCAAAAGCGGCAGACGGAGAGATTCGTCGAGAGAGTTCAATTTTAGCTTCGTGAGCGATTCTATTATATCCTTTTGGTAGCGGGGTTGACCGATTCTTGCGAGGGCGATGAGAGCCTCAATTGAAGATTGCGGGTTTTCCTCGTCGATCGCTCTTTGTGCCCAATTGGATACCGGTTGGTGCTCGATGGCGACGCGAGCAGCCCATCGGATGAAACGATCAGGACTTCCAAGGTGAGGCCAGGCAATATCGACAGCTTCTGGACCTGCTTTTGCTGTGTGCAGTGTTTCGAGCTTGCGGCGTAGGAGTGCTAACTCGGTTGGCGGCAGTGCTTTTACGGCTTTGGTTGATTCGGAGCCGACATAGGAAATTCGATAGAGTCCGGATTGCGTGCGCCGCCCACCGATTGCGAAATAGATGGCACCATCGTACGGATTGACGATGACGTCGGTCAAAGGTAGCGGCTTACCGGATACAATCTCTTCGCTTGTACCCTTGAAAGTAGCTCCGTCTGGAGTGTGATGGATAGCGTAGAGTGTTCCGAATGTCCAATCCGCGGCGAAGAGAGCACGTTGGTATTTGGCGGGGAATTTGGTGTTGGTACCGAAGGTCGTTCCTGTTGGGGAGCCGGGACCAATGTTGATTGTTGCCGGAAGACTATCGGCGTAGTAGTCTGGCCAACGACCGGCGCCACTGCGCCAGCCATAGTCGGCTCCGTCTACGATGTGGTTGATTCGGGTGGGCATGTACCATGGCGATCCTTGGTCCCACTCCATGTCGGAGTCGAAAGTGAAGAGCTCTCCGTTTTGATCGAATGCGATGTCGAAATGATTGCGGAAGCCGTTGGCGAAAAGTTCAAGTGATTCCCCGTCGAGGTCGCAGCGTCCAACCCAACCTCCTGGTGCAAAACGGCCTCGGGCATGACCCCGTGCATCCCACATACGTGGGAGTAAATGATCTTCGCCCATACGAACGCCTCTAGTCGCAGCGAAGGTTTCGGCTAGATCGGTGAAGTTTCCAGCTGAAAAATAGATCGACTGGCCGTCTGGCGATAGTGTTAAAGAGTGAGGACCGTGTTCGCCACCTCCGATGAGCTTGATGAGGTAATCGGCACGATCGAATTGATCGTCTCCATTTGTATCCTGCATCCGCCAGACTCCGCGTTTTCCTTCGATTTCGCCGACCATGATGTAGAGACTGTCGGCGGCGTAAAGAAGTCCGTGAGCTCCTGCTTCTGACTCTGGAATCTCCGCAGATAGGGCGGGTAGTTTGATATTCAAACGTTCAACCTTAGACGGCTTTGATCCGTCGTTCGAGTTAAGTGTAACTCGATAGACGCTCCCGTGTTGATCGGATGCAAGAATCCGTCCTTTGTTATCGGTGGTCAGACCGACCCAAGATCCTTGTTCGTCTTTGGGGACAGCATAGATGAGGTCGACTTTAAAACCATCAGCGACAGTCAGGTCTTCGGGTTTGATGACGGATGGCTCGCTCGAGTCTGAACTCTGGCTCAGTGCGAACGATGATAATAGGAGGCTAGTGCTAGCTGCGATGATGAGACGGAAGCGGCGTGTCATTTATGAATGTAGTTGTTTATGTGATTCGTTCGCGACTATTCGCTGTCTTCCGCAAGTCGGATATCTTTGAATTCGATGGTCATAGGTTCGCCCTTGTGGATTTGTAAACCAATAAAACCACTGGCTGATGATTCGGTAGGGTCGTCGTCGGTTACATCGGCTGTGAGGGTGCCGTTGATAAAGTGCTGTAAGTGATTTCCTTTGGCGATAATCTTCAGTTCGTTCCACTCGTTTTTGCGGTAGGAAGCGAGAACCTCTTCCTTGCTCGTTTCGACAGCGATTATTTCAACGTCCGCCTTTTCCTTTGGGTTGGGATTATTGGCTGACTTTGGGGTGATGCGAATGCGTTGGCCATGTTTCATGAGAAGACCGCGGCCTTTCTCTTCGTAGAGCATGCCAATGTGTCGTGCGGCGAGGTCGATATCGGCTTGATAACCGCTCATTACGTAGCCGGGAGTATTCAAACGTTTGGAACGGTATTGGACGCCTGAATTGGCCCAATCACTTTCATTTTGTCCAGTGATGCGAAATAGGAGAGTGAGCTCGAAATCAGAAGGGGTACCGTCTTTCCAAATAAGAAAGGAGTTTGCCGGGATTGGATTATCTGGATTGGTTTGAGCAACGATAGCTCGGTCTTTTACCGACCAATAGGTGGTGTCGCCTTCCCAACCAGAGAGGTCGTTTCCGTTAAAGAGTTCGATGCCGCTATTTTGTGGTTCTGAACATGCGGTTAGAAGGAGTAAGAGACTGCTTGTTAGAGTATAACTGAAAATTGAGTATAATTTCATTATTTAGAATAAACATTATCTATTGCTGAACGAAGAAAGGTGTATCCGCTTTCAGCGATATCCCATGGGGATGAAAATTCACGCCACACATTGATTGCGTTTGCAAAACCAGGATCGGCTCGTGAAAAGGCTTCGATCGTCATCCAGCCATCGTATCCGATACTGTGTAGAGTCTTTATGCATTCATTGAAATCGATGTGACCAGATCCAGGTGTGCCTCGATCGTTTTCGCTTAGGTGAACATGTGTCAGGTAGGGAGCGATTGTTTTGATCGCGCCCGGAAGCGTTTTTTCTTCGATGTTTGCGTGGTGTGTATCGAACATGGCTCGTACGTGGGAGTGACCCGCTAGTTCAGTGAGTTTGGCGAGTTGTTCCATGGTGTTGCACAGGTAGCATTCGAAGCGATTGAGAGCCTCTAGGCCAAGGAAGACGCCTGCTTGCTCCCCGTATTGGCCAGCTTTTCGAAGAACTTCGGCACTTCGTTCGTATTCATCTTGTTCGATGTCCGCGCGGGTGAAATGTGCGAATGCTGAGTGAATCGGTCCGCAGAGGAGTTCGGAGCCGGAGTCGACGCAGCGGTCGATGCCCCACTTGAGCCGATCAAGTGCCTTTTGTCGCACCTTCGCGTCAGGACTAGCGGGGTTAGCATCCTCGCTCATGACAGTGACGCAGGTTATGGCCATCCCGTTGTCTTTCAGATAGGACCCGAGTTTCCGATAGTCTAAGGGGTCTTCGCTGCCAGTAAATATCTCAATTCCGTCATAGCCAATTTCCTTGAGCCGATCGATGTGAGGGAAGTGCTCCTCTGTAACGGTGGCTGTCCAGTTTAGTAAGTTAAATCCAAGTTTAGGCATTTAAATATCGGTTTTTAGGCTGCGACTAAATGTGTTTCACTTTTGTCCAACGTCCGGTTTTAGCGGACTTTAGAACGGAGTCGGTGACGTAGTCGGTGGCAAGGCCGTCGCGGAAGGTGGGGCCAGCAGGTTTCTTTTTGCCGAGGGCTTGGATAAAGTCGACCACTTGGTGGGTGAACGTGTGTTCGAAGCCGATTTGGCACCCTGGTATCCACCAGTTTCCTGTATACGGATGTTCGCTTTCTGATAGGTGAATCGAACGCCAACCACGAACAGCAGTGTCGTCACGGTTATCGAACCATTGGAGGCGGTGCAAATCGTGCAAGTCCCATGCGAGGGATGCGTGCTCTCCATTTATTTCCAATGTATTCAATGCTTTGTGGCCTCGAGCGTACCGTGTGGCTTCGAAGGTGGCGAGTGAACCGTTCGAGAAGCGAGCGAGAAAGGCAGATGCGTCGTCGATTTTGACTTCTTGTTTTTTACCGGTGAAGGCGTTTTTGCGTTGCTTGACGAATGTCTCGGTCATTCCGCTGACGGAATCGATATTTCCGTTGAGCCAAATTGCAGTGTCGATGCAGTGAGCGAGAAGGTCACCGGTAACGCCGCTGCCGGAGACAGATGCGTCGAGTCGCCATGTGCCGGGACCGCCTTGAGGGACGTCGGCACTGATGGTCCAATCTTGGAGAAACTTAGCACGGTAGTGAAAGATTTTTCCGAGTTTTCCGGAGTCTATGAGCTGCTTGGCCATGGTTACGGCGGGAGCACGGC
>CAWVWU010000034.1:0-24546 GCA_963933925.1 uncultured Puniceicoccaceae bacterium | reverse complement strand
CCCGCCGCAACCATGGTCGCCGCGTGAATCAAAGCCGAAACAGGAGTCGGTCCCTCCATCGCGTCTGGAAGCCAAACATGAAGGGGAAGCTGACCTGACTTACCAAGCGTACCGCAGAACAAGAAAAGTCCTATCGCCGTAAGTCCAGGAACCGCAAACGCAGAAGGATCGTGATCGAAGATCGATTTGAGCTCAACGAGATCAACGGTACCAAACTGCCAGAAGATCATGATAATCCCGATCAAGAAACCGAAGTCACCGACGCGATTAACAATAAAAGCTTTCTTAGCCGCCGCAGCCGCACTTGGCTTATCCAAGTAGAAACCGATCAGCATATAAGAGCTGAATCCCACAAGCTCCCAAAAGATAAAGAGCGTCACTAGGCTACTGGAAATAACCAGACCGAGCATGGAAAACATGAAGATCGAAAGTCCGCCAAAGAAACGAGCCTTGTTCGGATCGTCCTTCATGTAGCTCAAACTGAACACATGGATCAGGAAACCGACGAACGCCACGACGAAGAGCATAAGCTTCGAGAGATCGTTGATCAGGAAACCAAAACTCAATTTCAGCGGCCCCATCTCAAACCACGGTAGGTTGTGGTCGAAATTTTCGAGGCTAAAGATGATGTGTCCCGCCGTTGCCAGAATAAGTGCAGCAGCTCCGACCGAGAAGGTAGATGCGATCGCTCCGTTACGACGGAAACAAAACGCGATGAGCGTGGCTGAAAGAAGTGGAATGGCGAGCAATCCGTATGCGTAAACTTCAGGATTCATTTGTGAGAAAAGTCGTGAGGAAAGATGGAATCAGTAGCGTGGCTGCCCAAGATCTAGTTATTGAGAGCGTTAAGCTCATCGACGTGCACTGTCTGACGTCTGCGGAAAAGGGCTACGATAATAGCCAAGCCAACTGCAACCTCCGCCGCCGCCACCGATATGGTGAAGAAGACAAACAAGTTGCCACCGACCGTGCCGTGGTAGTGGGAAAATGCGATAAGCGCCAAATTTGCCGCGTTGAGCATCAACTCAAGGCACATGTAAATGACGAGCGTGTTGCGACGAAGCAGCACTCCGAAAAAGCCGATTGCGAAGAGCAAGCAGCTCACTGTAATAAATTGTTCTAGTCCAATAGTCATCGTTCTAAATTCCTAGCTTTCCGTCGTTTTAGCCTTCTTGCTGATGACGATAACGCCCACCATTGAGATAAGGAGAAGAAACCCGGTCACCTGCATAGGCAGCAAATAGGTTGTGAAAAGTTGCTGTCCGAATCCCTTCAGGCTGACCGAAGTCACTGCATCAGAACCAGCCGTAAGAGACTCGCTTGCACGAATCGCTACGATGCCAACACACAAAATACCGAATCCGACGAATGCTGCGATCGTAGAGAGCACACCCGCTTTTCGCTTCGCCGTCTCCCTCTCGTCCAAGAGCATGATAACAAACAAGAACAGTACAACCACCGCTCCCGCGTAGACAAGTACCTGAACCACGGCCAAGAAGTAGGATTCCAACAAGACGAACAAAGCCGCCATACTGAGGAATGTCACGATAAGCGACATCGCCGCATTCACCGTACTAGAACTTAACACCACCGCAAAAGCCGAAGCCAAGGCGATCGCCGAAAAGATGTAGAAAAATATGTCAGTCATAACTGAGGAGAAAAGATAATTTTAGAAGTGCCCGAGTCGGTATCGACTCAATGGTGATTGCCTCCGTTTTCGGCGGCGTCCCTCTTTTTATTCCACTTAAAATGTTGATCCGGCAGCGTACCACCGAGTTCATAGAGCTTAGCCTTGTTGTTCACCATCTCAGCACGCGAGTAGCCTGTCATAGAAAACTGATTCTGAAGCCAGATCGCTTCTTCAGGACAAACTTCCTGACACATTCCGCAGTAGATACAGCGCAACATATCGATATCGAATTCCTTGGGTCCCTTCTCAACATGAGCATTGGGAGCATCGTCACCGAGTTCGCCCGGAATAATTCGAATGGCCTTTGGAGGACAAACAAACTCGCAAAGCTGACACGATACACACTTCTCGCGACCTTCAGGATCCTTAACCAAGGTCGGCACACCGCGATACCCTTCAGGAATCGTGGGACGTTGTTCCGGATACTCCAAAGTAACCGGCTTCTCGAAGATTTTTAAGAAGGTAGTGGTCAGACCACGAACCACCTCGGGAATATAAAGTCTCTCGAGAAAGTTTAGCGGCTTTCGTTTTAGGATGATGGCCATGTTAAAATATCGATTGGATGCTTAGTTAAGGATCTGAGTATCCAGGAAGTAGATGACGAAAATATAGACGATAAAGTTGGCGATGGAGAGCGGAAGCAAAACCTGCCAACCGAGCTTCATCACCTGATCGTAACGGAAACGTGGAAGTGTCCAACGAACCCAAATAAAGAGGAAAAGGAATCCACACATCTTCCCCATAAAAGTCCCAACTGAGAGGACTGCCGCGAGGAGGCCGTTTTCGACCCCAAAGAATTCCCACGTAAGGAATGGAGCGGGTTGCCACCCACCGAGAAAGAGAAGTGTCATCACACAAGACCCAACGATCATGTGTGCGTACTCACCTACGAAGAACAGACCAAATTTGAAAGCACTGTACTCCGTATTAAAACCACCAACCAACTCGGTTTCCGATTCCGCCATATCAAAGGGAAGTCGGTTCGTTTCTGCAAAAAGACAAACGAGGAAGATCAACGCCGAAACCGGCATCCACATCGCAAACCAAAGTCCTTCTTGAGCTTGAACAACGTGGAAGAGATTCAAAGTACCTTCGCGGTCAGGACCATTGATCCACATAAAGATCGGCAAAACCGAAACACCCATCGCAAGCTCATAAGAGATCATCTGAGCCGAAGCACGAATTCCTCCGAGGAATGGATACTTAGAGTTGGATGCCCACCCTCCAAGAACGATTCCATAAACACCGAGCGACGAAATCGCGAAAATAAACAAAATCCCCACATCGAGGTTAGCCAAAACGAGCGGTATCTGCTCACCGATCTCATTGACGTAATAACCAAAAGGAACGACGGCAACTGTCGTTAAGGCTGGAATCAATGAAAGGATCGGAGCGAGAATGAAGTAGAACTTGTTTACGTGTCCCGGAGTCATCTCCTCCTTAAAGAGGAACTTAAGTCCATCGGCCGCCGGTTGAAAAATCCCCAAACGCGTCAGAAATCGTCCTATATACGGGATCGATCCAATGATTGGCAGGCTCGTACGATTCGGACCAACACGGCCCTGAATCCAACTACAGATTTTTCGTTCAGCCAAGACCGTATACGAACACAGCCCCATAATGGCACAGGTAACACCTACACCATATACGATTTTTAGAAATAACGGATTTGTCAGAAATTCCATAACTAATTATTCCGCGGCTACGGCCTCCTGCTTAGGGTCGAAAAGAAGAGACTTACCTTCCTTGAAGGCGAGACCATCAAACGCACTGCTATCAAGTTCTTTACCTTGGTCGCAAAGAGAATTAAACGAGACACCTTCAAACGTACTGTTTGATTCTGAGATCAAATTCCAGAGTGACCCGAGAGTCGATGGATACTCAGCACCAGAGATATTCGCCTGAATGGTTGAAAGGGCCAATAGATCGTTGATCGCACTGCCAGCAGCAGGGATCGCTTTATTGAATTTCTGGATTCGAAACTGCTGATTAATCAACGTTCCGGATTTTTCGAAATTGGTCAGACCTGCAATGACAACCTTCGCTTTCGCAGTCGTCGCATTGGAATGAGTATCGAGAGAAACGATCGTAACCTTGGAAAGTTGTGCCTCAGTGAGCCCAGCCGCGATCAAGTCTTCCTTAACCGCCAAAATGGTCTTCACTTCGCCGCTATCGATCTGTGCTCCAAGAGCAGTCAATTGCTCTTCTGGAAGAGTATTGATCAAACCAGTCATCAAAGCTCCACGTACATTCGGATTACGATCCTTGGAAACCAAGATACCATCGTCCTCACCGTAGCGAGCCACGACATACGCTCCCTTGGTCTTCGCTGAATCGACGATCGCTTTAAGAACAAACTGCTCTTCAACCGTACATTGACCGGAGCCAACGACTGCAAGTCCTTCGCCATTGAGCAATTCACTAGCACGAACCACCGCATCTTGAGCGGTTGCCGCTACGCCATCAACCAAGCAAGAGGTCAGGCGATTTTCAGCCTCAACGAGCTTATAAAGTTCGCGGCCAGAATCTGGCATCCACGTATCATTCACCCCGTCATTGCGACGCGGCTTGATGCGATAGATCTTTCCTTCACGTGAATGCACACTGGTGTTACACCCAACGCTGGTTTCAAAATCGATGCTGTTTACTTCCTTAAGGAACCAGACGCGCATCTTAAAACGGAAATCCGTACTGGTGAGAGCACCGACCGGACAAATATCCACTGTATTAAGAGAGTAGTTATTCTCGAGCTGCTTGCCTGGGAAACAGGTCAAGGTCGAGTAGCTTCCGCGATCGGTAAATCCAAGAACACCATCCTTCGCGACTTCGTCGGAGAAACGGATACAACGGGAACAAAGAATACAACGCTCGTCATCGAGCATAACGCGTGGCCCAAGCTTCGTACGCTTAGGCTTTACGTTCTTCTCTTCAATAAAACGTCCTGCTCCGCGTCCATGAGCGGATGAAAATTCCTGCAAGGTACACTCCCCTGCCTGATCACAAATGGGACAATCCAAGGGGTGATTCACCAAAAGAAACTCCGTCACGCCTTCGCGGGCTTGAGTCACCTTCTCGGAATCGGTCTTGATATGCATACCGGGAGCGGCATTCGTACCACAACCAATCGCAGGACCGGGCATCCACATGATCTTCGGCGACCCGTCTTCGTTTAGCATGGCTTCCCCTGTCGCGCGATCGCGCCCGGGCATTCCCAACTCGACCAAACACATACGACAGTTACCCGAAACGCTAAGTTTAGGGTGGTAGCAGTAATGCGGGACTTCTTTACCTACCATAGCGGCGGCTTCGATCATGTTTGTGCCCTTGGGCACTTGCACGTCTTGACCGTCGATATTTACGGTTACGAGATTATCTTTCTTTTCCTCAGCCATGGTTACACGCGAGTTCCTTTACGCTTGAGCGATCGGTATCTGGGTTGCTCTGCTGTTCGGCAAATTCTCTAAATTCTTCCTCAAATTTCGCAATGTAGCTCTGTACGGGCCACGCGACTGCGAATCCGAATGCACAAATCGTACGTCCTGCTATCTGATCGGCGACGGACTTCAAAAGATCAACATCATCGGGACGAGCTTCGCCGTGCACCATTCGTGTCGTGATCTTCTTCAACCAAAGCGAACCTTCGCGACATGGGGTACATTGACCGCAACTTTCGTGTGAGTAGAAACTCATCAAGTTGGCCAAAGCCGCTGGAATCGAAATCGTATCGTCGAGCACCATCATGCCTCCCGATCCCGACATAGAACCCGCCGCAGCGATTCCATCATAGTCGAGTGGAATATCTTCAACACCCCAATCATACTCGGAACCATCGGGATTCTTCCCCTTGAAACGTTCGCCGTTTCTCAAAATCTTCATGGACGATCCACCTGGGATGATCGCCTTGATCGTACGTCCTGGTAGTGGACCACCACAGATATCATAAACGAGCTCACCGAGAGTGATCCCCGCTACTTCGTAGTACCCCGGACGCTGAACGCCCCCAGATACACACCAAATACGTGTACCCGTGTTATTTGGACGGCCAATCTTTCCAAACGCATCAGCACCCATTTCCATGATGTGCTTCACATCACAGAGGGTTTCCACGTTGTTTACGATCGTTGGGCATTGGTAAAGACCAAGAACCGCTGGAAAGTAGGGAGGCTTGATACGAGGATTCGCACGCTTGCCTTCCAAGGACTCGATCAAACCAGTCTCTTCACCACAAATATAGGCAGCTGCTCCACGGTGAACAACGAGATCACAGGAATAACCACTCCCACAAATGTTATCACCACAAAATCCCTTTTCCTTCGCTTCCAAGATCGCTTGATCGAGGATCTTCGCCGCCTTGGGCATCTCTTCACGAATGTAGATAAATGCTTGGGCAACGTCATTGGCAAAAGCCGAAATCATCATGCCTTCGATCAACTGATGCGGATCCTTGTGCATGATCTGACGATCCTTAAAAGTACCGGGCTCAGATTCGTCCGCATTACAGACCAAATAGATCGGCTTGCCAGACTTGCGATCCACGAGGCTCCACTTGACGCCCGCAGGGAATCCTGCACCGCCACGGCCACGTAGTTGAGATTTTTTGACTTCGTCGCGAATATCCTCGGGCTTCTTAGTAAAAGCCGTCTTCAAGGTTTCGTAACCGCCTTTGCTCATGTAGCAGTCGATATCCGGCGTATAGCCTGGCTCGTCTGCGTACTTAAGGACGACGCGATGTTCTTTCGGATGTATTGCCATCGTGTTTATTCCACGCCTAAGCGTTTTTGGCCTCCGCTTTAATTTTGTTACAAATTTCAGAAGCCTTCGCTTCGTCTAGATTTTCGTGAAGATCTTCGTCCACCAACATGACTGGGGCGGAACCACAACTCGCGAGACACTCGGCAAACTCTACCGTAACTTCACCATCCGGCGAAATGCCGTTAAGATCCGTATCAAATTCTTTTAGCATACGGTCGCAAACTTTGCTCCCCCCTGCCATTGCACAAGCCAGCGTACGACAGACGCGTATATGACGCTTACCAACCTTATGCTGACGAAAAAATGGATAGAACGTGATGACCGACAATACCTGTATCGGCTCCATATCGAGCTTTCCCGCAACCCACTCGGCCGCTTCATTGGATACAAACCCCACGTCCTTTTGGATGGCATGCAAGAGCGGCATCACCGCACTGCGCTTTTCCGGATACTTCAAAATCGACGCCTCGATCTCAGCTAGTGTCTCTGGTTTTAAATTCATTTAATGATAAAGGAGGAAAATATTTCGTCCACGAACGACTCGGACCTACACGGATTTTTCAAAACGACTAATTTCAAATCTGTGCTTATCTGTTTCATCGGTGGGTAATAATTTTTGAATCTATCGGTCGCACTCTCCCATGACGAAGTCCAAGCTACCGAGAATCGCAGAGATATCAGATATCATGCAATTCGTGCCCAACTTCTCGAGGATACTTAAGTTAGCAAAGGACGGACCGCGAATCTTCAAGCGGTAAGGAACCCCTCCCCCTTTTGATACGATGTAGAATCCAAGAGCACCTTTCGGGTTTTCCGCTTCGAAGTAAACTTCGCCAGCAGGCATCTGAGGACCTTCCGTCGTGATCATGAAATTTTGGATCAATTCCTCCATCGAAGTCAGAATCTTGTCCTTGCGAGGAGCGAAGATCTTCTTGGCATCCTCGGCGTAAACCGGTCCACCTGGCATCTTCTTAATGACCTGACGGATGATGCGTACACTCTGACGCATTTCTTCGCCACGTACTGCATAGCGATCGTAGCAATCCCCGTTCTCGCCTATCGGCACATCGAAATCGTAATTTTCGTAACCACTATAGGGAGCATCACGTCGTAAATCGAGATCCACGCCAGAACCACGAAGGTTCGGCCCGGTCAATCCATATGCAATCGCATCTTCCTTACTGATCACGCCGACATCACCCGTTCGGTCGATCCAAATACGGTTTCTACCCAAAAGCTTTTCGACGTCATCTAATAGAGGCAGGAATTCTTCACAGAACGTCAAAACACGATCCATCCAGCCATCTGGCATGTCACGCGTTACACCACCTATACGGCTATAGCTCGTTGTGAAACGAGCACCGGTCAATTCTTCGAAAAGCGTGTAGAGTTTTTCGCGCTCAGTAAACGTGATCATGAACACAGTCAACGCACCCACATCCATCGTAAATGCTCCCAAGCCCAAAAGGTGAGCCGAGATACGAGCCATTTCGCACGTCAAAACGCGGATCGCTTGGCAACGCTCGGGAACTTCCAAGTGAGCCAGCTTTTCAACCGCGATCGCATAAGCCGCGTTATTGGCCAATGGAGCGAGATAATCCAGTCGGTCCGTATACGGCACGAACTGGTTGTAAGTCATATTCTCAGCAATCTTCTCGTCGCCACGGTGTAAGTAACCGAGGACCGGGTCGCACTTGCGTACGATTTCACCGTCGAGTTCAAGATTAAGGCGCAAAACACCGTGCGTAGACGGATGCGACGGGCCGAGGCTGAGTTCTAGTTTTTCCGTGTCGAAATCCCCAGCGGCAGCAGCGACTTTGGTCGCGGCGTCAGGAACGGTAAATTCAGTGCTTTCGGTAGCCATATTAGACGGTCTCGATAAAACTATACTTGTTTAGGCTTCTCGCTCTTTTCATTCCAGCTCTCATCCTTCGCACGGGGTTCGCGCTTAGAACTGAATATTTCTTGAGGAGCGACAAATGGACCCCCAGCCATAGGAGCCGGCTTAACCTTAGTGCCTGTTTCCTCAGCAATCTGCTCATCCCACATCTCGCCATCGAAACCTGCCAATGGAAAATCCTTGCGAAGCGGGTGATGCGGATACTCGTCCCACATCAAAATGCGGCGTAAATCAGGGTGGCCTTCATAGCGTACACCCATCAGGTCGAAACACTCGCGCTCGTGCCAATTCGCACCGAGCCAAAGTCCAGTCGCTGTAGGAGCCACCGGATTAACATCGTCCGCACAATCCGAAGCCACACGCACATAGCCATGGTTCACTGTAGAGAACAAATGATAGACCACTGTAAAGCGCGGCGAAGCCTCTTCTCCATTATCGATAGCAGTCGCATCGACCAACATGTCGAAGCTATGCTCATCGCGGAGAGTCTTCAGCACACCGATCAAACCATCGATCGGGCAATTATAAGCGGGCCAGT
Source organism: uncultured Puniceicoccaceae bacterium (assembly GCA_963933925.1). Classification (GTDB taxonomy): domain Bacteria; phylum Verrucomicrobiota; class Verrucomicrobiia; order Opitutales; family Opitutaceae; genus JAKYXN01. The sequence goes on along the minus strand of CAWVWU010000034.1, from coordinate 15,666 downwards.
CCAGAGAATCGCGCTCCGACAATTCACTACAAACTGTTTGGAGAGCTGATTTAAGATCTTGTGCAATCATCGACAGGGGAATGAATCAGGCTTTAAAAAGATTTTTAGCAGACGTCTCGGTACTTACCTTGTCCTGCAATTTCATAAGAGCGTCGAGCAAAGCTTCCGGACGCGGTGGGCAACCACTCACGTAAACGTCCACTGGGACGATTCGGTCAACACCCTGCAAGGTAGAGTAAGAACGGTACATTCCGCCCGAAGACGCACAGGCTCCCATAGCGATCACCCATTTGGGCTCAGCCATTTGATCGTAGATACGGCGCAAGGCCGGAGCCATTTTATACGTCACCGTACCCGCTACGATCATCACGTCTGACTGACGCGGCGAAAAGCGCATCACTTCCGAACCGAATCGAGAAATGTCGAATTTAGATGCCCCAGCGGCCATCAGTTCAATCGCACAACACGCCAAGCCCATTGGCATAGGCCAAAGTGAGTGGGTACGAATCCAATTAATAACAGCATCAGCCTTAGAGACGATGACACCGCCTTCGACCTTACTATTATATCCAATATCTGCGTTTGAAGAGACCATATTACAGGGAGCGCTCAGAATCGCTGAACCTAGGTGTGACGAAACAAGATGCAAGCGGGTTCTGTACGAAATGAGACAGAAATTGGAACAAACCGCAAAAAATTGAAAAAGTATCACAAAAAAAAGAGAGAGTTCTCTGCATTTCCCCATAGCAACTCCCCGCAAAGAGCAATAATCTAGGAACGACAACCCCGCAAAGAAGGACCAAGTACCCTCTCGCACCCCAATTTTTCACCTAAAAGTAGGGTCCGACCACAGGCAAACCGCATTGCCTTAGTCCAACCTTCAACAACATAAAGTGCTACCGCCTCTCGAAGATTTCCATCAATCGAATTGTGACGCCCATTTTCAATCCTCAATAACGCAAAGTGCTAATAGCAGTTAAACCCCAATTTTTGCGAAAAGTCATTGATCAGAGTTCTCATATTCACCCCTTCAATTTATCTGTCCCTAACAATCCTAATCCGGAGTCCCGAGCTCGCAGAGCGACACTTGAGCCTAAGCGAAACAATGTCTGAGCGGTTTAAGGTACTCGCTTGGAAAGCGCGTGTAGAAAACCATGGGTGTTCGACGAAGCGATCCCACTTCGCTGGAAACAAAGATGGGGGGTGCACGAAGTTCAGTCCAAAGGACTTGAGGCGCATTAGCCTCAACCCAATTCCCATCTCGCACCAACTAAACCCCAAATTTTGAGAAAAGTCATTGATTCACGGCTCTCAGAATTCTCGTATTCACCCCTTCAATTTATCTGTCCCTAACAGGACAGAGAGAAATCCTAATCCGGAGTACCGAGCTCGCAGAGCGACACTTGAGCCTAAGCGAAACAATGTCTGAGCGGTTTAAGGTGCTCGCTTGGAAAGCGGGTGTAGAAAAACCTCGGATGTTCGACGAAGCGATCCCGCTCAGCCAGAAGCCAAGTGGGGGGGGACGAAGTTCAGCCCAAGGGACTTGAGGCGCATTAGCCTCAACCCAATTCCCCTCTCGCACCAGCTAAACCCCAAATTTTGCGAAAAGTCATTGACCACGGCTCTTAGAGTTCTCTTATTCACCCCTTCAATTTCGCTGTCCTCAACAGGACAGAGAGAAATCTATTCCGGAGAGATGTCTGAGCGGTTTAAGGTGCTCGCTTGGAAAGCGGGTGTAGAGCAATCTACCGGGGGTTCGAATCCCCCTCTCTCCGCCACTTTTCCCAAAAAATCGCTACATCCCTAAAAAACCATTACGCAAGAAAACGCCGCATGGGATTTGAACCGGGTTCGACGAAGCGACTTAAGGAGGCGAAGATGGGGTGCACGAAGTGCAGTCCGTAGGACTTGAGGCGTACTAGCCTCAACCCAATCCCCCTTGTTTCCTCGTTACACTCCTCAAGTGTCGGTCTACGACCTCGGTACTCCACCATTCAATTTCAAGAAAACGTCACCCACATGGTGGCGTTTTTTTGTGAAAGGACGTGACGGGATGAGAACCCTTGGGTTCGACGGAAAGAGTGCAACGACTGGAGATGGGGCATGCGAAGCATGAGTCCTAAGGACTTGAACGCAGTTCAACCAATCCCCCTTGTTTCCTCGTTACACTCCTCAAGTGTCGGCCTGCGGCCTTGGAACTCCGCCTTTTTTCACAAAAGGACGTTTACGAGACCACCCCTTTACTCTGGAGCCATCCCCACACTTTCTCGCACTTTCAAAAACGTAGAAAAAACCGACTGAGTCGCCGCCGGCTTACCCTTCTTCAAAATGCGCTTCATCAACAAATCGGTCGCCTCTAAGACCATTGCCTCAATGGGCTGTGCCATCGTCGTCAACGCCACCGGCAAATAGGCTCCGAGCGGAATATCATCCACTCCCACCACCGAAAGATCATCCGGAATACTCAATCCCGCCTCCTTCGCCGCCCGCATCGCTCCAATCGCCGAGAGGTCATTCATCGCAATCAATGCCGTCGGTCTACGGTCTTCTGTTTCATTGATCAACTCCAGAAAGGCATCCCGTGCACTCCCGATCTGATGTTCACAACTAACGAAATTAACATCCTCCGAAGGAATACCCTTTTCACTGAGCAATTTCTTAAACAACTCGCCACGATTACCATCTCCCTGCCCCTTCCCCAAAGCACTCAAAAACGCGAAACGCCTATGACCATTGTTAACGAGTAAATCGATCGCTTGCCGAAACCCCTCCCTAAAATCAATCACCACCGAATCGACAGGTAACGGCTCATCGGTCAAAGCCGCAAAAGCAACAACAGGAAGCCCCGCCTGAGCGAGCTCCCCCAAATACTCGCGATGTAGCTCCGAATCACCCAAATAAAAAACAGCCCCATCGACCTGACGATCTAGCATTGTCTGAAAGACCAACTGCTCGGTCTCAAATTCATTTCCAGTGTGCTCCAGAACCAAATCAATTTTTCGCTTCTGGAACGCAGTCTTCATATAATCCGCCAGGACTGGGTAATATGGATTATGCAAATCAGGAACCACCAGACCAACCGTGTTAAACCGCCCGAGTCGAACCGCCTGAGCCGCCTTACTCGGACGATACTGCAATTCATCTGCCGCTTTCAAAACTCGCTCGCGCGTCACCTTCGAAGCCCAAGAACCCGACCGATTGTTAAGAATCGTTGACGCCGTATTCGGAGCAACCCCGGCTCGAGCCGCAACATCAATAAGGCGGGCTTTCATACTGAATGGGGACGATCTAAAACTTCTATCATATTATTTCCAAAAAAACGAAGACCACCCATTCAATCGAGTCACGCAGAAATAATTTTCCAAATCGACACTCGAACACTCCACAAAAGCCCAAAAACGAGGAAGAAAGTGAGAAGAAGCCCACCCTCGTTCACCACATCACGATGATCGATTTTGACTTGTCTACAAATCCAAAATAGGAAACGTTTCCTATGTTCCTAAAAAAACAATCCCATCTGTGGCCCAATCTTCAAACTCACAGGATTTTCACCCCCTAATCGCAGTCAGTTCCGTTTCTTCTCAGACGACATACTCCGCCTAATCACACCGGCTCCAAAGCATATCGTCTAAGATCCCAACCCTGCAGACCCATTCGACCAACACACCATGTCCAAGACCCAACAAACTGGCGACGAAGCCACCGTAACCACCGGAGAATTCGAACGCGAACCGGTCGCGAAAGGAGCTCTAAAAGGAGCCAATAAATTCTGGGGAATGTACGCGGGAGAACACGCGGCAGGAACTGAGTTCATGATCGGCCCGCTCTTCCTACTCGCAGGAGTCACCCTTCAAAACGTTTTTCTCGGCCTTCTCTTCGGCAATCTAATGGCCGTCCTCAGCTGGCGTTTCATTTGTGCTCCTATCGCCACAAAAGCCCGCTTCACACTTTACCACCACCTCGAAAAGATCGCAGGCAAATGGCTCGTTCTTATATATAACTTAGCAAACGGTCTCCTATTCTGCTTCCTCGCCGGAGCCATGATCACCGTTTCGGCCACCGCAGTCGGCATCCCATTCAACATGGAAATGCCCACGGTCGAAGACTTCTATCCCAACAGCCTGACCTTCGTTTTTATCGTACTCGCAGTCGGACTGATCATCGCATTTGTCGCGTCTCTTGGATACGAAATGGTATCCAGGTTCGCCAACATCGCCTCGCCCTGGATGGTCCTCGTTTTCCTCGCCTGCGGAATCGTCGCCTACAAGCAACTCGGAGCAACAAGCTGGGCAGAGCTAAATTCCCTATGGAGCGAATCCATCATCTTTGCCCAAGACGGAAAGAGCGAATCCACCATGGGATTCTGGAACGTCTTCCTCTTCGGTTGGTTCTGCAACGCCGCAATGCACGTCGGCATGGCTGACCTCTCGGTCTTCCGCTTTGCCAAGAAAGCGAACGCTGGTTGGGCCACTTCCGCCGGTATGTACGTCGGCCACTATATGGCTTGGATCGCAGCGGCCTTCATGCTCGCAGCCCAAATAAAGCTCAACCAAGACGCCAACCCAGTCCCCGGACCGATGGCCAACAATGTTGTCGGTCTCGCCGGTATCATTTGCGTAGTAGTAGCCGGTTGGACCACCGCCAATCCAACAATCTATCGTGCCGGACTCGCCTTCCAAGCGATGGCTCAAACGATTTTCCCAACCGTATCAAGATTCAAGGCAACTTTCACCGCTGGCATCATCGCCACCATAGCAGGAGCTTTTCCTGCCTTCGCATGGCAACTCCTCGGATTCGTCGGCCTCTACGGCACCATCCTCGCACCAATCGGAGGGATCATTTTCTTCGACTGGTACTTCCGCCGCAATGGAGACGCCGAGGCCTTCCAAAAATCCAGCCCTAACTCTTCATTCAACATTGCAGTATTCCTCGCTTGGCTAATCCCAGTCGTACCGGCCTTCTACCTGATCGTCTACAAAGGATACACCGCCGTAAACTTCGTTCTCCCTTGCTGGCTTATCACCGGACTCCTATACCTCGCCTTCAGCAAGAAGCCGAAGGCCGCCTAACCTTTCAACAGAGATATCATCATGACACCTATCATAAAAATAGTATCTTACATCGGTCTCGCTCTCACCATCGTGCCGTCCGTTCTTTTCTTCAACGACGCCATGAGCCTAGACGCGATGAAGACCAGCATGACAATAGGAATGCTCTGCTGGCTCGTCGCTGCCCCGTTGGCCCAACGCACTAAAGACGCTACTAAATAACAATCAATTCGAAGCCATGAACCGTGTAACCAAATTCTCATTTTTTGTTCTAACTGCTATCAGTTTAGGCATGATGTTAACTCAGGCTGCACCTGTTCGACTTTTCGACCAAAAAGCGGTCACAATCAGCCATCCGACCGAAGACATAATACTAGTCGACTTCGGTCGGGTCGCATACGGCAACATAAGGTTTTCTCCACGCACGGACACAAAAAACGAGATCACTCTCCACTTCGGTGAAGCCTTCGTCGACGGTCGCATTGACAGAACCCCTCCGGGTACCGTGCGCTACGCGACAAGCACCCTATCACTAAGAGGCAAACGTCCCACCACAGCGTACCCATCCCCTGATTTCAAAAACACGCAACAAAACAGAATAGGCATACCACCCGCAGTACTAACGCCATACGAATGGGGAGTCGTCCTTCCTTTTCGTTGGCTGGAAATCGAAGGATGGTCAGGCAAGTTACACCCGGACGAGATTACTCGCCAAGCAGCATTCTCCTCAACTTGGGACGACAATGCAGCCGCATTTGAGTCATCCGACGAGATGCTCAATCAAATCTGGGAACTCTGTCGCTACTCCATCAAAGCAACATCATTCGCTGGTATCTACGTAGACGGAGAGAGAGAACGCATCCCCTACGAAGCTGATTCCTACTTGAATCAACTCAGCCACTACGCCACTGACTACGACGTTCAAATCGCACGCGACACATTCGACCGCATGATGATCCATCCCACATGGCCAACCGAATGGGCGCCACACATGATTTTCATGGCACACGCGGATTGGATGCACACCGGCCAAATCGACTGGATCGCATCCCGTTTCGATGCTCTCAAATCAAAACTACTCCTAGAGCGAGCAGGCCCCGACGGATTAATCACTAGCAGTGAAAAAGACATCAAACGAACTGACATCGTAGACTGGCCCAGGAGCGAGCGCGATGACTACGTATTCACATCAACCAATACAGTCGTAAACGCCTTTCATCTACAAGCCCTCAGCCAAATGGCGGACATGGCGGAAGCCCTAGACAGAAAAGACGAAGCGACCGCCTACAGAACTCGTGCCGAAGCCACTCGAAACATTTTCCAAGAAAAATTATTCAATACAGAAACTGGACTCTTTCGCGACGGAATCGAAACGGAACACTCTTCCCTACACGCCAACCTCTTTCCTCTCGCATTCGATCTTGTTCCGGAAACACACCGAAAGCACATCGCCCAATGGCTCGCCGATCGCGGCATGGCCTGCTCTGTCTATGCCGCCCAATACCTCATGGAAGGCCTCTTGCAAAACGGAGCCGACACCAAAGCCCTCGAACTCATCACCGCCCACAACGATCGCAGCTGGCGACATATGGTCGAGAGCGGCACAACAATCACCTGGGAAGCCTGGGACCAGAAATACAAGCCCAACCAAGATTGGAATCACGCTTGGGGTGCCGCCCCCGCCAACCTACTTCCACGCTTCGTGATCGGAGCACAAGCAATGACACCTGGCTGGGAGACAGCCCTCATCCGCCCAAATCTCGGCGACCTAAGCTACGCAAAGGGACAGGTACCCACTCCACGTGGTCCCATTTCTGTAAACTGGAAAAACGAAAAACCCTTTAGCATTACAATCAATCTCCCCGAAGGAATGAACGCTCAAGTAGAGCTCCCTGCCTCCCCAAAATCCAAAGGAATATACCTTGGAGACAAACTCCTCGATGCCAAAAAAGTCGGTACTCGCTGGGTAATAAATTTAGAATCCGCCCAAGCAACCACTCTAGAGGTCCGCTAAAAGCTCCCTCCAGATACATCGCCGCCATCACCAATTTCATTTAGACCAGAATAGCTCTCAGTCTACTGACGCCTAATGTTCAAACCTTCTTAAACAACCCACGAAGCTTTCGCCTACCTGCGATCTCAACAAAACGATAGGTCAAGGCAGACGACGCAACAAGCAGCACCAGCACCACGCCGAGCCAAAGCGATAACTCTCCTAAATTTGGCATCCGATCTGGATTCGCGACCTTCCAATGAAGGTCGAACCAAACATTCCAGGTAAAGAGCCAGAACATTTGCAGTAGATAAATCGAGTAAGAGATCTCCCCTAAAAACCGAAGTGGTTTCGAATTCAAAATCCTACTTGGAATCCCATAATTCAAGGCCGCACATATTATCAGAAGCGAAAACCACGGAAGAACAAACACCGGCAAAACACCAAAATGCAACACTGCAAGTGTTCCCAATACCGCTACAACAAACGCCCAATCGGCACTCAATATCGACTTCGAAAGATTCAATTTCCGATACAACTGATACACCCCGACCCCAATAACGAATTCGAATAGGCATCGATACAGTCCAATATCCAACGCGTGATCGAGCCCCAGGCGATCACCGAATACCCCCAAGAAACTAAGGCCCGCCAACGCCACGATCCAAGCGACGACCGTTCGCACTCCAAAGCGATTACCAAACAACGGAATCAATCCAATCGCAACAACATAGGTCCACCACTCCGCAGCAATCGACCACGCAGGAAGATTCCACGAATAGTTGCTCACCAAACCAAACGAGACCCCAAAACCGAGGTACGCAATAAAATCTCCAATCGGGAAAAACGGTTTCCAACTAGAAGCGTAATAATTCGGAGCAATCCGCTGCAGCACTTGGATAAACACAACGAGCAACAACATACAAAAAAGGTGAAGCGGATACAGCCGAGTAAACCGTGCCCACAAATAGGCTTTTACAGCTTCTAAGCCTCCCGATCGCAATCTCTCTGCGTAAACGTGGGTAATTATAAACCCACTCAAGATGAAGAAGAAATCGACCCAAATATAGGCTTTGCTGAGAAGATGGGTACTCAGTCCATCGCTCAAAAGAGGCATCTCCATGAATTTCAAGAATTCGTTATAATGAAAAACAACGACTACCAACGCGGCGAGACCACGCAATGGCGTCAGCGAATCGATATACTTGGATTGTTGAGGCATGATAAGAAGCAACAAGGCGTAGGACTAGAAACGCTTAATACGATCGACCCCAAATCGAGTCAATACCCTCTAGCGACTCTTCCACAAGAACGATGAAGCGAAAAACTCCGAACACTCATCTAACAGCACGGTAAACGACACTCAGTTACACCGAGCCATCATCCCCCTTCATCTTACAAAAGATAGAAAATCAAAAAGCGATCGTCCCACAAGGCATCACCATAAGTGCCTCAACAAAGGACACTACAACACGATTTCAAGTACAACAACCACCCTATCGATGCACATTCTAAACATTTACTTCAACGACGTGAAGAAACGAGATATCCGCGGCTGGTATCGATCCAACATATTGAAGGAAGCGATCACATTAGTCGCTTCACCAATAAAAAGCTTACGCTCAACGAAACCAAAGTAACGAGAATCCTTACTCATATCTCGATTATCTCCCATCACAAAATAGTGACCATCCGGAACAACGATCCCGTCAAAACTTCGCTTTTCTGTACGCACATTCGGAGTCCCCATCACTGCGTGCTTAACTCCTCCCAAATCCTCTTCCGCAAACAAAGATCGGTTCCTTAACTCCGTCATAAGATCCTGCGTCTCTTCCGCAGGAAGCTCCCCATAATCCAAGCGAGTTCCATTGATATACAAAGCATTATTTCGCATCTCAATTTCATCACCAGGGACTCCAATCACACGCTTCACGAGACGCATACTATCCTCCGGCGAAAACAACACCGAGATATCACCTCTCTCAGGATCCGCCAAAGCCTTCAAACTATGAAGCGTCAAAGGAACACGAATATCGTAAGCCAACTTATCCACATAAACGAGGTCTCCCTCAACAATCGTCGGATTCATAGACCCCGTCGGAACCCAGTTCCAGTCAGCAAGGCTCGACTTCACAGGTATCACCACAAAAATGACAAAGAGGATCGTCCCACGCCACTCATTCCACTGACTCTTCAAAAAGCTCTTCAATTGTTTCTTCATACGTCTATCGAGACCAGACAAGGATGACGGACGCTTGTTCATTTTATGAACACACATCAATGAAAAGCATTAAAAAGGGAGGCTACACACCGTATCTCCGAATCCAAATTCAATACAATGCTATGATAGCCGAAATCACTCACCCAGAGACAAAGGCCTGATCTTAATATTTCGCCAAGCCATTGTGAACTGACGTTGCCCAGAAATGCCGTGAACCTGCAGCGCAATAAAGCCTCTGGAATGAGTCTTGTAGACGTCCTCGCGAGTAATATCCTCAATCATATGCCCATTAACAAAAGTCTGCATACGAGCCCCCTGAGCGAGAATCCTGACCTTATTCCAGCCTTCCGATATAAAATAGTCATGACTCTCCGCCTTCTTCTCCTCCGAAGAAAGCCAGCCCGTCCCCAGGGCCTCCCCATAAAGAACCCCTGTCGTTATTTTACCCAGCCCCATATTTCGCCGGATCTCCAACTGCGGCCCCCATACACGACCAGCTCTCCAATGGTAGTTATCTCGTTCGGTCACCGGTCGAACTGAGGAACGAAATTGTATCCCCTGATTGGTGATATCATCGACCATAACAGCACACTCAAACTCAAAGTCCCCAAATTCCGCCAACGAACAGAGAAACGAATTTTGACTCCCCTCGACTGTACGCCCAACAATCGCCCCATTTTCCACAGTGTAACTGTGTGAGCCATTCATATGCACCCACCCATCAAGTGACTTGCCATCGAAAAGCGAGATCCAGCCCTCATCATCAGGCTGCGGAAGATAGTCCTGCGTATCCACCTCCGAATAGTCCGGCAAAGCGAAAGCGATCACAGAGTCACCCGAAGGCGTACGATTTTTCCCTCCGCCTCCAGCAACGATCACCAGATACTGTTTTCCATCTGCCATATAGACACTAGGCGTCGCATAGCCTCCCGCAGGGAGCTGATATTCCCAAAGAAGCTTACCTCGAGTCTTCTCGAAGGCACGTATCTTCTCATCTGCAGTCGCCGCTATAAAAACAAGTCCCCCAGCAGTCGCGACCGCTCCGCCATAATTCATCGTACCCGTATTTCGTATACCCTGCTCGACAAGCTCCGGATACTCGCCAAGCGGTTTCCTCCAAACGAATTCCCCCGTGTTGAGATCAATCGCATTGAGCGTCCCCCACGGCGGAGAAATCGCTGGATAGCCTTGATTATCAGCAAAGACCCGGTACCCCTCCTGTGAGTATCGAACAGTCGCATCCTCAACGATAAAATCCTCCTCCGCGATGGAATAATCTCCAGCCATAAAGGCTGCAAGTGCCGCTACTTCTTTCGCTTTAAACTGCGGGAAAGCGGGCATAATGTTTCCGCCATCGCGTATAACGCTCACAATCTCCTCTTTCGTTTTATCGAGATGAGCCACACTCGGATAAACAGGAGGAATCCCCTGCTTGTCCGCCCCATGACAACTTGAACAATTTTTAGCATAAAGGATTTTCCCATGCTGAACCTCGCTCACGTCACTCCCCGTTGCCGGTTCATAAATTTTACGAAGTCTAGAAATAGTCGGAGCGTCATTCGAATTAACATACAGGATATTATAATACTCATCATAAGACGCCCCATGCCATTCAACTCCGCCCAACAACCCCGGACTCGTTAAGGTACCTTGTTCCGAAGGGGGAGTATAAAGCGTACCTGAAACGTATTTTGAGAATTCCTCTAACGCGTGGGCACGTGCCTCAGGCGAAATATTGGTGAGATCCGCTTCCGTTATTCCAAGACGTCCGAGCGGAGCGGGCTTGAGGGGAATCGGCTGAGTGGGCGACGTCTCCTCTCCTTCAATCGTCGATTTTGGCACAGCCATCTCTTTAACAGGAAAAATGGGTTCACCTGTTTCGCGATCGAGAACGAAGGTCAACCCCATCTTGGTAAGTTGCACTACCGCATCCCTCTCATTCTCTCCCCGGTTGAGCGTCACAAGAATAGGAGCCGGAGGATTATCATAATCCCATAGATCGTGATGCACGGTTTGGTAATGCCAGATCCGTTCTCCCGTCGTCGCATCGAGTGCTAACACGCAATTACCAAAAAGATTGGCCCCCTTCCGATTGCCGCCATAAAAATCAAAAGCTGGTGAACCTGTTGCACAGAAAACCCATCCGCGTTTTTCATCTACCGTAAAGCCACCCCACGCATTCGCTCCACCATACGACTCACCCTCCTCAAATGCCCAGGTATCGAAGCCGATTTCGCCTTCCTTCGGGACGGTATGAAAGATCCACTTAAACTCACCGGTAACCGTATCCCACGCACGAATATGCCCCGGGGTTGAACGATACCCCTCAGGCACACGTGAACCAACGACAAGAAAGTTCTTATACACCGAACCGGGCGAAGTGACCTCAATAGAAGCGTCCTCTGGATCCATTCCCAGATTTTTCCTCAAATCAATATGCCCACCTTCCCCAAACGAAGTAATCAATTCTCCCGTCTTTGCATCCAAAGCATAGACACGGTCTTTAACGAAATGAAATATCCGCTTATCAGAGCCATCTCCCGACTCCCAATAAGTCACCCCTCGGGTACGCCCCCTAAACAACGTTTGGTTCTTATTATACCTGGACGATTCAAAAACCCAGACTTCCTCTCCTGACGCCGCATCAAGCGCGACCGCCCTCAAACTAGGGGTCGACACATAAAGCAGCCCATCAACGATGATTGGATTAACCTGCATCGAAGAACGCTCGTTGGCATCCCCAGTACGATACTGCCATGCAACCTCAAGCTGATGAACATTGGCCGCATGCACCTGAGCGAGCTCCGCGTATTGATTTCCCTTTTGATCCCCTCGATAAGTATCCCACTCCGTATAATCATTTGAAATCGCTCCAAGCGATTTGCAGACCAGAGCAAATAGGGCGACGCCTACAAAAAAGAAAGTACGCTCACCTACTTTAGAAAGAGTCTCTAGGGTATCATTCATAATGAATCAAAAGGCTTATTAGATTACGAATACAACGTCACTCAGAGTCCAACTGCTCCACTTTATAACCACGTTCTTCGAGCTTCTTCAGGATACCGTCATCTCCCACCAAGTGCCCCGCTCCCACCAAAACAAACTCCTTCTCAGTCGACTCAAAAAAAACTTCGATTTTCGGCAACCAGTTATTGTTTCTATCGACCAACAAAGTCTTATAGATCTTTGGGAAATCCTGTTTCATCTCACCAGTAATCGTCTTTTCCATCTCAGAACGATTCCCCGATTTCCAGGCCGCCAACATCGGAAGGATTATTTCCTTCGTATTATCCATATCCCTAATTGAATGAGAGACAAATTCATCTTCATTCCCTTCGCCCATTGAACAAATGAAATCGATTTGCTCTTCCACCGTCTCCAACTGCCCGATCTCTTTCCCATCCTGTTTCCCCTTCGAGTAAAACAGCATATCAACGCCCTCCTGACTTATCCCCAATTTCTGGAGCTCCATCATCGCAATCGTCATAATCACCAATGAAGGCTTAAAACCTTTGAGTGCCTCAATCGGAACTCCGACCTTAACACAAGAAGTCGACAGTTTTTCATAAACCTCAGGCGAAAGCACATCGGCCAGAGTCTCCCCATCCAAGCTCCCCTTTGACATCATAAGCTGCTGCACGGAAGGGTCCTGAAGACGTCCCAGATCGGTTTCAAAAATTAACGAATCCGAATCAGCATAAGCCGCATCAAATTCAGCCGGCAGCGGAAAATCCGAAGCCCGCAACAAATGAAAGGTACCTCCGAGATAAAGGACCGAAGAATCAGATTCGACCTTCCAAACAGATGTTTCTGCCCTTACCCCGAGGCCCACGGCCAACACAAGCACACACAACAATAATTTCTTCATCATAATTCTGTTAGGTCGATTTTAGAGTACGCCACCGATTCTACTCAGAAAAGAGTTTAACTCATCATAGACAGTCAGCACAGGGTATCGAAAGGACGATGAGTCCCTACGAACTTCTAGACAAGTCCAGAGCACGTAAAACCACCTAAAAACAAAAAAGCACCAACACGGTTCCGTGTTGATGCCTCTTGAAAATCGACTTTCTAGAAACCTATTCTAGTTCTTTTTAATCTGAATAGTGAGATCTTTTTGATCTCTAACAATCTGCAATTCATGAGTCCCCTTCTTTGCCTTTTCATAAGTTTCGAACAGGTCCAACTCTTTGGAAACCTTCACACCGTTTAGCCCCTGAATAAGATCATTCGCTTCCAGTCCGGCTTTCTCTGCCTCCGATCCCTTTGGCACAGAAACAAGAGCCACCCCACCTTCATCCTTACGAACCCCATAGGCCGAAAATTCTTCGCCCGATATAGCGTGCAACGGAGCACCGAACCAAGTCGACACCTGAGGTTTTTCTTTACCGGTACGTGCAACCGCTACAACCAGCTCAGGGATAATCGGTGTACGAGCAATTGCCTTCAAAGAAGGCTTCTTCACCCCAAACTGATCCATTGGAAAATTTGCGAAACCAATGGCCGACGCCGGAGAGCCTGCCTTGACTCGAAAGTCCCCATTTTCAGGATCTTCAAACAACGGATCTCCAAGCACGGAATTCTCATCCCAAGGCAAATCACCCACAGTATCCATAACGGCAGGATCTTCTGAAAAGAAAAGATTCTCATCCACATGCTTACCCCCGAAATTCACTCGGATGTCACGGTGATAATCCATAAGAATATTTGAGAACATCTCATCCTTGCTATTCTCAAACCATACGTGCGGGTGAAATCCACTATTCACCATAACATTATTCCACGCACGACGGCGAAAGCCCTCACGAAACTTCAAGCCCCCACTAAGAAGCAGGTTGTTATAGATGTCATAATTCGAAGAACCATCATCCAAATCAATATCCCAACCATGGTCACAACGCCAACGGCTATCGCGAATAACCGTCGTTCTCATCGCATCGACAAAAGGTAGGCTTGGATCCGCATTCACTGCTTGTTGAGAATCGAAATTCTTATCTCCTCCCCAGAAACGATCACGCCCCCAGGAATTGAAAGAACCGTGATCGTGAGTTTCCAGTACTGTATCAAAAACGTCGCAACGCTCGATCAAGTGTCCGCCCCAAGTCCCTTCACTCACATTAATACCCGCTCGTGCACAATCATAGATCGACGTGTCTCTAATCGTAATTCCCATCGCCATCGAGATCTGAACTCCCGCTGGCTGCCGCTCAACGATTCCGATTCCATGTATCAAGCAATCCTCAACCACCCCATCTGCTGGATAGTTATTCGTTTTCGGACCAGGCGTACGATCGATCTTCGTCAAATCATGCTTATCGCCCTTACCAAAGAGTGGTTCGCGAACCGCCTCCGGATCTCCAACAAAACAAACGCCACTCGCTCCCGCGTCTTCAATATGACATCCCTTAACCAATGTATCTCGGTTGTAATTGCTCACAAACACAGCATTTCCGCCCACTTGGTCAAATTTAGTATCGAGGATACTGATGTTCTCGGTCCCGCTTAGAAGATAGGCTCCACCACGATAAATCGTCCAATCCGAACGCAACAGACGCTCCTTAGTATCCATAAAAGTACGAGCAGCATGACGCACCTCAAATCCTTGCAAAGTGATATGTTTAACCGGTGCCGCCTCAGATCCTTGAAACTCTACCAAATGACTCAGACGCACCACCTCTACCTTCGCCTTCTTCAACTCGATATCAACAGAGGGCTTGAAATAAAGCGTGTTCGCCTTCGAATCGTGAAACCACTCATTTTCGGCATCTAGCTCCTCGAAGATGTTTTCCACCATACGAAATTCGCCATGCATCTTTCCCGGACGGTTATTCTGCCACCCTCCCTCAAAAGTAACCTCACCCTCGGCATTCTTTCCAGTGATCAAAAAATGATAACCTCCCCACCGCAGACGGTGCATCGCATGAATATAACCTCCCGATGGATCAGCCCAATGCTCTGCACGCTCCTTTGAGAAAGCATCCGCAGCGTAGCCTTGATATGCCTCAGCCTTTTTAGAAGCATCATAGTTCGGATACCGTGCCATACGTTGCCGCACCCCGTCCACAAACAACTGGTCGATATCTAACCCCTCAGGAGTTTTCGCCTTAAAAATACCATCACGGTAAGCCTTCCACTTAAGATCGAGTTTCGAGCCGCCGCTGAGGACCGCTCCCCCTTCATTTTCGGCCTTATACAAAATCGGAAATTCCTCAGACCCAGAATCCTCCGGAGAAAATACCAAGGTATCCGAAAGGTAATACACACCATCAGCCACATGAATAGAGACCACTTCAGTCCCTGCGAACGAACGAGCCAACTCACGAGCACGCTCTAAAGTGGCAACTGGTTTTATGAAGTGGACCCCGAAAACTGGACAGGTGGCTTAGTTGGATAGATAACCGACA
>CAWVWU010000033.1:0-24747 GCA_963933925.1 uncultured Puniceicoccaceae bacterium | reverse complement strand
CTAACCAACTGAGCTACTACCCCAATCCGTTGATGAAGTCGCTGAAAGTAGGATTCAAGATATGCAAGTCAAGCGTTGTCTGATTAACCTCATATGAAGTTTCGCGAACGGCCCACTTTTCCGAATTTTCAATCAATTGACTGAGTGCAATACGTTCCACCACCACGATCTGAGCGACTTACTAATGCCTCGCTCAGCAACTGAGCTTCCAGTTAAGTGCAATCCTTTGAAGTGTTGCTGGTTTTTACTTTTGAAGGAAACTCCTACGCTTCAAGCTTGAGAGGTACAATTCCCCCCTCTTTGATATTCGCGAGTAAAACCCACATATTCAAATCTCCAGTATGAATAAATTGATCCAACGCTTAGCCCTATCCTGCACCATCATCGCGGCCTCCATGTGCACAACGGAAACTTTCGCGAAAAAAGTAAAAATGCCCGA
This sequence comes from uncultured Puniceicoccaceae bacterium, assembly GCA_963933925.1. GTDB lineage: Bacteria > Verrucomicrobiota > Verrucomicrobiia > Opitutales > Opitutaceae > JAKYXN01. Next base: position 24,308 of record CAWVWU010000033.1, on the reverse strand, counting down.
AGTAACGACCGATGGCCTCGTCCTAATGAAAAAGCCAAAGGATTTTGAGCTTGTGTACCTGCTCCCCGGAGCCGACCTCAGCATTTACCAAAAGGATTATCATTCTAGAACCTGAGATCGCATTTACAGAGAACTGGAAGACCAATATAAACGCCGACCCACACAAAGCCGCATCACTGATAGCTACCTCCAATTTATTACTAAAGGCTACAAGAAGCGTTTCCTCAACGAATTCACCAAGGTTCTAACGAAAAAAAGGCTATCGCGTCGTGCTGGAATCAGGTGCGGATGTTCTGCTCGTTCGAGCATCGATTATTGACTTAAACATCAACGCTCCTGACCCCGACGGCTTATCTGGCCTACTTGAGAAGACATATTCCGAGAGTGCTGGCGACGCGACCGCTCACCATCGAGCTCTGCGACTCGGTTGGCGGCCGAATCCTTGCTCGGACTATCCAACAAGTAAACCGACGATAACTCGGACTGGAATAGCGACGACGGCCCGGATTGGGCACGCACAGAACGTACTCAGCTCTCAAACGCTAACGTCTTCGGTAATTTCTTCAAAACGTGGGCAATGGCACTCACCAAGAACCTCAAGCAAGCAAAGAAAACAAAGGCTAAACAGACTCTGGAGCGTCCTCCTCTTTTCAAGCCATGCGACTTCCCTTCCAGAAGTCGCTTATTCTAATTAGAATTTAGGGCGATACAAACAATCAATAACCATATAGAAGGAGGTCATAACCCACTCGGTACGCACAAAAAAAAACCGCCTATTGCTAGGCGGTTCTTTATCAACAATGGCGGGATAGACGAGACTCGAACTCGCGGCCTCCTGCGTGACAGGCAGGCGCTCTAACCAACTGAGCTACTACCCCAATCCGTTGATGAAGTCGCTGAAAGTAGGATTGAAGATAAGCAAGTCAAGCGTTGTCTGAAAAAAAATGATTTCTTTCTCAACCTCCCTTGAGGCCCCTTCTTCCCTACACAAAAATCGGATCTCAAAATCCTCCCGAACACGCACAATACCCTCTTGCATATTGACCCGATTCATAAAACAGCCCATAAAACACTCTCTAAATTATGCCAGACCAGCCCGACAACTCGCAATTAGATCTTTGGCAAGACGCCGCAAAAGAAACCCAACCCACCCCGCATACCCAGAAAAGATCTCCCTCACAATCTCCACATTCAGAATCAATAATTCAAGATTCGCCTCCTCCTGAAAGTCTCTTTAAACTCGAGGCAACAGCAGAGGTAAACCAAGCCAAGTCATTGAATGCCGACTTCGCCATCAGTCACCCCCTCAATCTTCTCATCGCGGACGATATCGAACTCAATCGAACGATAATTCGAACCATTCTCAAAAAGCTCGGTTACACCTGCCAAGAAGCCTCAAACGGAACAGAAGCCTTGGAACTGCAAAACAGCGAACGCTTCGATTACATCTTTATGGATCTCGATATGCCTGAGATGTCAGGAATCGAAGCCGCCGACGCGATACGAAGCGAAGAAAAACGCCTCTCCCTTCCAATCACTGAAATCATAGCAGTCACCGCAAACGTCTCAGACATAACACGAAACGCCTGCGAAAAGGTGGGAATGAATGGCTATCTAGAAAAACCAATCACTGCCGCCCGCGTAAAAGAGCAACTCACCACAAGTTGGCCGCGCGTAAAAGCAAGACGAGACCGAGCCACCAAAAAAGCCGCCCAATAATCAAAAGGTCCTCCCTTCCACCGAGGTAAGAATTGGCACGCCGCAAAGCCAATAATCAAAAAAAAGGCCAAGCACCGAAGCACTTGACCCTAGAAATTAAACGAGAACGTCTTTTAACTCCCTATCCAGCCTTGCGAGCAGAAGCGATCAAGTCGCTAAAGGACTTAGCATCCAATGCAGCACCACCAATCAAACCACCGTCGATATCCTTCTGAGCGAGAAGCTCATCAGCATTCGCAGGCTTCATTGAACCACCGTATAGAATACGCACCTTCTCACCAGCTGCCTCCCCATACTTTTCGTTCAATAAAGCACGGATAGAACCGTGAACATCCTGAGCCATTTCAGGAGTAGCAGTCTTACCTGTTCCGATAGCCCACACTGGCTCGTACGCGATCACTACATCTGTGATCTGTTCAACGGATACGCCTTCAAGGCCACCGAGAAGTTGTTTTTTAACAACCTCCAACATTGCTCCCGACTCACGCTCTTCGAGTGTTTCACCGATACAAAGAATTGGTTTAATCAAATTCTCCAAAGAGAACTTAACCTTCTCATTCACGAAAGCGTCGCTTTCTCCAAAGTACTCACGGCGCTCACTGTGCCCAAGAATAACATACTTTGCGAATACAGCACGAAGCATCTCTGCGGAGATCTCTCCCGTGTAAGCACCACTGGCTTTAGGATAGAGATTCTGAGCTCCAAGCTTTACTGCACTTCCCTCAATTGCCTGAGAAACGCGATCTAGAGAAGTGAAGGTTGGGCAAATAACAGCCTCAACAGAAGCATCCTTACCCAAAAACTTAGCAACTTCAGATGCCAATCCAGCCCCTTCCTCAGGGGTCTTGTTCATTTTCCAGTTACCTGCGATTAAATATTTTCTGCTCATATTATAAATGTTTGAATGTTTAACTATTTCTGCTCTAGAGCGGCAACACCTGGCAATTCCTTGCCTTCAAGAAACTCAAGACTCGCACCACCACCAGTACTGATAAACGAAACAACGTCACCATAACCTGCTTGATTGATCGCCTTAACAGAGTCACCTCCTCCAATAATTGAAATCGCTCCCTTGTTATCAGCAACCGCCTTAGCGATCGCAAAGGTCCCCTTGCTGCAGGCTTCGATTTCGAAAATCCCCATAGGACCATTCATCAGAATCGTTTTAGCATTCGCCAATTCTGCACAATACAACTCAGCGGTCTTCGGGCCGATGTCTACGCCTTCCCAACCATCAGGAATATTACCAGCTTCATCGGACATTCCCAACTCACCAACAGTCATCGCTCCAAAATCAATAGAGTTCGTCGTAAGATTGTCAGTTGGGAGTAAAAACTTAACTCCAAGCTTCTCAGCCTTTAACAAGGCAGCCTTCGCTGTTTCAACCGCGTCTGGCTCACACAAGCTATCACCCACTGTCTTACCTTGAGCCAAAGCAAAAGTATAAGCCATAGCACCACCGATCAAAATAGTGTCAGCCTTTTCAAGAAGACGGTTAATCACCGTAATCTTGTCACTCACCTTCGCACCACCAAGAATTACAACGAATGGACGTTCAGGTGCATTCGTCTTCTCTCCTAGAAATGCGAGTTCCTTCTGAATAAGGTAACCTGCAACCGCTGGCTTCAAGAATTCAGCGATACCCGCTGTCGACGCGTGTGCACGGTGAGCCGTACCAAAGGCATCATTGATGAATACATCACCCAACTTAGCGAAAGCCTTCGCCAACTCTGGATCGTTCTTCTCTTCACCTGCGTGAAAACGTACATTCTCAAGAAGAGCTACCGAACCTGGTGCCAACTCCGCTACTGCCTTTTCAGCAGCTTCGCCGCGAGACTCAGGAATAAAAACAACAGGTTGTCCTAATTCAGCCGCCAGTGCTTCCGCCACGGGTGCCAAAGAATACTTAGCATTCACCTCACCCTTGGGACGACCCAAGTGGCTCAACAAAATAGCTGTTCCTCCTTCTGCAACCACCTTCTTAATAGTAGGCAATGCACCGTATATACGGGTCTTGTCAGTAATTTTTCCACCTTGCAGTGGTACATTAAAGTCTACGCGGATGACCGCTTTCTTCCCCTTAAGGTCGATATCTTCGATTGTTTTCGTCGCCATGACATGGATACTTCGGCTTTCCCGAAGCAATTCTTAATTTGGTATTAATGCGAGCCCCTAAGCCTTATGCCTCGGACAAGCTCTTGTGAAAGTCGAAAAAAAGTCCCTTGCCCACGCACGGGCGCAAGCAAAGGACTTAGAAAAACTTAACTCATAGTGAGCGATTAACCGAATGCAGCAATCTTCTTAAGAAGATCAACTACGCGGTTGCTGTAACCCCACTCATTGTCGTACCAGCTGACGAGCTTGAAGAACTTGTCGTTCAAAGCGAGGCCAGATCCAGCGTCGAAAATCGAAGACGCCGCACAGTGAATGAAGTCAGAAGAAGCAACTTCGTCTTCTGTATACTCAAGAATTCCCTTAAGAGGTCCTTCTGAAGCTTCCTTCATCTTTTGACAGATTTCTTCGTAAGAAGTCGCCTTAGTAACTCTAACGGTCAAATCCACAACAGATACGGTTGGAGTTGGAACGCGGAAAGCCATACCACTCAACTTACCTTGAACTTCAGGAATAACCAAGCCAACTGCCTTAGCAGCACCTGTTGACGATGGAATGATGTTCATCGCCGCAGCGCGTCCACCCTTCATGTCCTTCGGAGAAGGTCCATCAACAGTCTTCTGAGTCGCAGTATAGCTGTGAACTGTAGTCATCAGACCTTCTTCGATTCCGAAGTTGTCCAAGATTACCTTAGTGATCGGAGCCAAGCAATTCGTTGTGCAAGATGCATTGGAGATCAAAGTATCCTCAGCAGTGAGCGTGTCGTCATTAACACCGAGTACTACGGTCTTAACGTTGTCACCCTTGCCCGGAGCAGAGATAATTACCTTTTTCGCACCTGCGTCGATGTGGCCTTGAGCCTTATCGCCCGCAACCCAAAGACCAGTAGACTCGATCACGATGTCGATTCCCAATTCCTTCCAAGGAAGGTTTGCTGGAATCTCGCGAAGAGAGAGGCACTTGATCTTGCTGCCATTAACGACAAGAGTGTCGTCTGCTGCCGCATCTGCACTAGACTTCTCGCTCGTAACAGTACCATTGAAACGGCCCTGTGTTGAGTCATACTTGAGAAGGTATGCAAGGTTGTCCGCGGGAACGAGGTCGTTTACTGCAACAACTTCTACTTGGTCGCCCAGGAGACCCTGGTCGGCAATTGCACGGAAGACGAGACGACCGATACGGCCGAATCCATTGATAGCTACTTTTACAGCCATTGTATTTCGATTATTTCTGATTAACGTCTGTTATAAGAGAAGCCCAAAGAAAGACCAAATAGATCAATTTTCGAGCTAGGAGGACAGCTAATGGGGAAGATTCGAGAAAATCAAGCGTTATAGCACGACTCTTTTCAAAGGATTCCTAGTTTGAATATCTCCTATAACGAGGGCTCATAGCTAACGGCATCACAACACCCACAACCCACAACCCAAAGGAGGTAAGTATAAAGTATCGCCTGGGGCCTCAGCCAAAGGAGAACCAGCCTTCCCCCAAAAACGTTCGTGATCCGCCCACTGCACCCAGTCCCTATCAGCCCACTCACCGAGAGCAAACTCAACGGCATGCCCGCTTGGGTTAAACGCACAAAGCAGCCTTCGATTCCCCTTTTCCCCATTCGCATTCAGGACACAGGCCAGAGCCGAACTGCCCTCCACGGTCATAAATTCAAAATAAGCTTCTTTCGGCCGTGTATAATGGCGCAACAATTCTCCTAAGTCAGAAAGACGAAATTCCACCCAACGCTTAAAATACTCCACCGTCGACGGAAAGGTGAGACCTCGTCTGTAATCCAATGCATTACGTTCACCATCGAGGTAAGTGTTATTCACCCCATTTTTCGAAGCCAAAAAGTCCATCCCTGCATGAAGCATAGGGATACCGACGGAACTCATCAAAAGAGCCACCATCATATGCGTACGGCGCACGTCACCCAAAGCGGGATGCGTCCCATCATTATTAGCATTCTCGGTTATGTTATCGATCCATACCCGATCGTCGTGTGATTCCACATAATTAACCGTCTGAGCTGGCCACGAAGCATAGTGCTCTGCCGAACCCTTAAGGAAGTAGATTAAGCCATCCTGTCCATAGTCCCCACGAACATACTTCTTAACAGCCTCCCTATATCCATCATTCCATGACGAATATCCAGTATCCCTAAGTTCAGGACCGATATGCCCCTTAAAGCTCCAAGGCTCGGCGATAAGAACGATATCAGCCTTAATTTTCTTCAACTCTTTCTCTACAATTTCAAGAACAGGTTTCCCCACGAGATCAGCTAGATCAAAGCGAAACCCATCAACCCCATAAAACGAAACCAGTCGTTTCAAACTATCCACAACGATGCGTGTCGCCATCGCCGACTCCGTTCTCAAATCATTGCCGCATCCACTCCAATTCATACAATGCCCCTCAGGGCTAAGATGAAAATAATAGAGCTTATCGATGCGCATCAAATGGGCGGGCTCCCCGACATGGTTATACACCACGTCTAGAATCACTGCCAAATCCCTATCATGCAATGCTCCGACCAATTCCCTAAACTCTTCAACCTGGCTCCCCGCAGCAGGGTCACTCCCATAGGAACTCGCAGGCGAAAAGAAATTCGCCGTCATATAGCCCCAATGATAGTCAGTCGGCGATTCACTATCATTCTCTTGAATAGGCTGAAGCTCTATCGCGTTCACCCCCAATCGACTGGGATAAAAATCCTTCGCCGCCGCATATCTAGAAAGATGAGAAAAACCTGCCACGTCGCCTTCTTCCGGTGCAAAACGCGTACGAGCAACCAAATCTCTAACATGAGCTTCCAAGATAACTAAATCCTCCCAATGCGGGACTGAAAATTTAGATACGGGCGTCACTACCGCCTTATCGTCAATTACGATTGCCGGTCCCTCTCTCGAAACAACCGCCTTCGCATAGGGATCCAACACATTTACCGAAGGATCAAAAAGACTGGTCGCTCCCTCCGGGCCATCGAGTCGAAACCAATAATAGCTCCCACTCAAATTCTCAGAAAGTTCAATCTCCCACACAAAATCCTCACGACGCTCCAAAGATATCCAATTATCAGGACCATCTTCCGAAATCGTCTTCATCAACCCGACCTCGACCCACTTAGCACGAGGAGCAAACAACCGAAACACCGTTTTTTTCCCCTCAACGATCGCCCCGAGCTCTTTATCGCTCCGTAGCTCGTAAAAGAAATTCCCCGGCTCCAAATCCACGAGCTGAGGATCCCCCTCTTTACTCGCACACAACAAACGATTATTTTCAGAAAGTTCTACAGGCTGCGATAATTTAAATTGGAAGAGATGCCGCCCCGTCTTTGCGGGGTCATACTTAAAATTCCAATTATTTTCATCATCAACAACCGCACTGGCTGCAGACGTATCGACCTGAAACCAGTGATGGTCCTCTGTCACGAATTTGAACAGAACATCTCCACCATCAGCAAAGACCTCAGGCTTAACTGCCAAAGCTAAAACGCTACGCCCCAATATTACCCTCGGCCTCATCAACCAACGTTCATCTCCAATGGCATCCTGCCAGCCATTAAAGCTCCCCGCCAAATAAATCCCCGTCGCATCGACGTGAACATCCGAACAATTCGCAGTGTCGAACACGAAGACCACTTTCCCCTGCACGTCTATATAATAGCGGCTATTCAAAGCATATTCACCGCGCTTCGGAGCTCTTAGTTTAAAAGCACCGCGACCTCTTCCTTTGAAAGAGACAGGAGGAAGCCCATGCCCCCCCCAATCATGCGTAAGTTCTACATACCCCTCGTCAAACGAAGTAAGGACAGCCTTTTGAATTTGGTTCAATTCCACGTTGTGCGACATAATTCCCTATACCAACTCCCGCGCCAATCCTTTTAGCATAAGACATTGTACCAATTTAAGCATCACTAAAAGCCACCCCAAAGCCATCCCTCAGGATCTATCCACGGCTTTCCAATCGATTCACCAAATCCGCCACATACTCGATGGCAGCCAAATACTTAGGGAATATTTTGCGAATGTCCCCATCGCCCAATTTCACCTCATCTGCCTTCAAGGAATGCAGCGTCGCAAACACAGACAAATCAAAGGAAACATGTCGCCCCAATTGGACCACTGCCTGTTGTTTTTGCTTCGGCAAACTAACCTCATAAAAACGAAGCGTCGCCTTAATCAACACTTGAAACGTAGACAGGGTCCGAAGCATTAGCTTCAGAACCTCATCCGTTTTCCCACCAGTCAACAGATACCCTTCACGCAATTGGATCAATTTCCCCTTCAACTCATGCTCCAGCTGAAAACGAAAATTGCGCTGACTAATAGAGAGAGCCTTAAGCACATCCTCCCCGTAAAGGACCACATGTGTTTCCTTTATATCTAGAAACGTAATCGGAAAAACATCCGAAGATTGAATCAAACGCTCTCGCGTAAATAGCAACGGCGGCGGATTTCCACATGCCGCCCATTCGACTGCAATCGGAGCCAAGGCATCCAGTTCCTTCTGGGTCAGCTCGCTACACACGACCAATACGTTAAAATCCGAATACGTATCAGAATAATCATCGGCAGCGGCAGAACCATACAAGATCACCGAAACCAATCCTGGGCCAAGCCGATCACATAGAAGCTCCGTAAAATTCTGCGGGGTCATGATAACAAATTCGAGAGTTGAGGCTGCGAAAAACTAGTTTTTACAAAAAACACCAAAAAAAGACAATCCTCATTAGTCATTCAGGTGCAGTTACTTGCTATTTCCAAGCTCGCCAAAGCCATTTTTTTTCCCAAACTAGGCCCTGTAAAAGTACGTTAGCACAATTCATCAGCAAGAATAAGCCTAGAATTGAAAGCGAGTATGCACGTGATTCAAACGTTGCATACGCAATAAAACCAGTTACAGACCTTCTCGCTAGTAATAATATAAATTCAAACCCTCTCAGTTTTGGACATTAAGGAAATTAAGCAAATCGTAGACCTCATGAAGAAATCCGACCTCACGGAATTCGGAATCGAAGAGGACAGCTTCAAATTGCAAATCAAGCGCGACAACGGTCAAGGGGCACAGCCACAGATCGTTAGCTATGCACCAGCTCCAGCGGTGCCCGCTCAGGCACTGACGGTAGCTCCAGTGGAAAGCTTAGCACCTGCAGCTGATGCGACGGATACAGGCATCTACATCACCTCCCCAATGGTCGGCACGTTCTACACCGCAGCGTCTCCAGAAAGTGCTCCATTCACCAAGGTAGGAGATGTGGTCAAGAATGATTCCGTCGTCTGCATCATCGAGGCGATGAAGATCATGAACGAAATCCAAGCTGAACAAGCTGGGACTGTCGCAGAGATCCTTGTCGAAGACGGTCAAGCCGTAGAATTTGGTCAACGCCTGATCCGCCTTTCTTAATAAAAGAGAGTCAAAGTGGGCCCAACCGCCTAAAACCCTTTCCAATACGGCCACTTAATCTACCATCGATTAAGTTGCCAACCTACACGCAATGCAGAAAGTATTGATAGCCAACAGAGGGGAAATCGCCCTCCGCATCGTAAGAGCTTGCCGAGAACTCGGCATAAAATCACTCGCAGTCTACTCAGAGGCCGACGTTCAGTCCCTCCACGTTCAACTCGCGGACGAAGCAATATGCATCGGGAAAGCAGCCAGTTCCGAAAGCTACCTGCGAGCCGACCGAATCATCAGTGCCGCAGAAATAGCCAACGTCGATGCCATCCACCCGGGATACGGTTTTCTCTCCGAAAACGCCGCATTCGCCGAACAATGCGAATCCTGCAATATTAAGTTCATCGGCCCATCCTCCGAAGCCATCCGCAAAATGGGTGACAAGGCAGTGGCCAAAGAAACGGTAAAACGAGCTGGAGTCCCAGTCGTCGAAGGGAGCGAAGGTATCATTCCCACAGAAGATGAAGCTTCGAAAATTGCCCAAAAGATTGGCTATCCCGTCATTATTAAAGCCGTAGCAGGCGGTGGCGGAAGAGGCATGCGCGTCGCACACAACGACGTTTCCCTCAGAAAAGAATTTCACATAGCAAGTAACGAAGCCGCAAAAGCCTTCGGTAACGGCGATGTCTACATAGAGAAATACATCGAGAACCCACGCCATATCGAGATTCAAATCCTCGCCGACTCATTTGGAAACACCATCCACCTCGGCGAACGCGATTGCTCAGTACAACGCCGGCACCAAAAGCTCGTCGAAGAAGCACCCTCACCCTTCGTAACCCCAGAGTTACGAAAAAAGATGGGCGACGCCGCAGTAAAGGCATCTAAGGCCGCAAACTACGAAGGAGCCGGTACCATCGAATTTCTCGTTAATGACAAAAGCGAATTCTATTTCCTTGAAATGAATACGCGTATCCAAGTCGAACACCCTGTCACCGAAGAAGTGACCGGAATCGACTTGATCAAACAACAACTCCTCATCGCCAGCGGAGAAAAACTTCCCCTAACACAAGAGGAAGTCGTTATCGACCGCCACGCGATCGAATGCCGCATCAACGCCGAAGATCCTTCGAAAAACTTCATGCCAAGTCCAGGGACCATCACCCTTTATTACGCACCGGGTGGACATGGCGTGCGGGTCGACTCACATGCTTACGGAGGATACACAATTCCTCCTCACTACGATAGCATGATCGGAAAACTCATCACCTACGGAAAAACAAGAGACATCGCCATCCAACGCATGTATCGTGCACTCAGCGAGTATATCATCCGAGGTATCAAGACGAGTATCCCTCTTCAAAAAGCAATTATCAGCGATCCAGAATTCCAAGCGGGAAAGGCCACAACCGCCTTCATGGAAAAATTCTTGGAGCGCAATCACAACTTCGAATAATTTAAAGACAGCCAACCCATCGCAACAATGACTCAAAACGAAAGCACTATCGATCCAAGCGAAGAGCAAACCGCTTCTCTCGGACAAATTAAGGTAAACCACACAGTAGTCGCCTCGATCGTAAAGATGGCAGCCGCGAGCGTGGAAGGAGTCCTCTCCGTCGGAGGGGGATTCGTCGAAAACGTAACCGCCCTCTTCAAAGAAGGCGACAAGGGTGTAAAAGTATCTGAAGACGAAGTGGGAGACTATGTCATCGAAATTCGCTGCATCATGGAATACGGCGTCGAATTGGCAAAAACCGCTGAAAACGTTCAGATGACCGTTGCCAAACAAGTTCTCACAATGACCGGCAAGGGTGCCTCCAGTGTCGACATCGTCATCGATGGCGTTCGCCACAAAGAAGAGCACAGAAAAGCACTGGAAAGCGAATTAGGAGAAGGAAGCTAAACCGCTTCACTCTCACAGAATCGTGACCCCAGCCGATAGTATCGAACAACTTAAGAACCTACCGCCAAGCACTATCGCAGCGGCGGTAGCGATCCTCGTTGTTCTCGTAATCGGACTAAGACTCCTCTTTAAAAAACCTCCCGCTCACCTCATCGCATTCTCAGGAGAAGCGGGAAGCGTGCTCGTTTCACGCAAAGCACTCCAAGAATTGATCAAACAAATCTGCCTCAACGACGATTGGGTAGAGAATGTCGCACCGACCATAAAGATCCAAGACGGAAAGGTGAATACCCACGCCAAGCTTCGCCTAAGGTCCCCAGAAGATCTTAAAAAGAACTGCGAACGCATCCAAAACGACATCACAACGCTCCTTAAGAAGTCCCTCAGTTTTGATCAAATTGGAACCATAGAAATCGTGGTATCCAGCTTTGGAAACAATCCTCAGGAAACAGCGGTAAAAAAAGAGAGTTCCTTAGAAGTGCCCACAAAGCCCAGCCTCGATATCGATACTGAGACAGACGAAGAAAAGCAGCGTCACCAGGACTAAAAACAGCCCGCTTCGACCCTTTTCCGCTCAAATGACTGCTTCTTCTCATCAGCTCCAGCAGCTGAACCAAGCCCTATTCTACGGGATACTAGACACCGGATACGTTTCGCCTCAAAACTGGATTTCAAAATTCGATGGCCTTCACCAAGGGGGAGCTAAAATCATTCAAATTCGAGCCATAGGAAAATCTCAAAACGAGACCCGAGAACTCATTAAACGCGTCCTTCAACGCAATGATGAGCTCCCATCCCACACACGACCGATCATCATCATCAATGACGACTTAGACCTGTGCCTCAAATACGAATCTGTCGGACTCCACATTGAACAAGAGGACACCCCAGTCGCCGAAGCACGCAAGGCTCTCGGCCCAGACCGAATTCTAGGCCTATCCACGACCTCTACTGACCAAGCTCGAAGAGCCATGGACCGAGGCCCCCAAGCTCTAAGCTATTTCTCCGTGGGACCAAGTTTTGCCAGTCAAACGAAACCAGACGTCACCCCAGTTGGGCTTAAATTAGCTCAATGGGTTGCCGATCAAGCCCCAGAGCTCCCGTTCTACTGCATCGGTGGCATCAATCGTAAAAACGCTCAATCAGTCCGAGCAACTGGAGCGACACGTATCGTCACCGTATCCGATGTACTCCTTGCCGAGGACACTAAAAAGGCGGTCCAAGAAACAATTGAAGCAATCGCCTAACTCGCCCTAACTTCGGGTAAAAACAATACAGGACCACTCGTCCATATAGGTAATCGAGCCCGAGCCCAAACCGTCTTGCTTCTCAAAGAAGTCACGCACGCGCTCCGCCTCTTCCCCCAATATCCCACTCAGGATAAGCGTTCCACCAGAGGCCACCGCGTCGATTAACTCACCAGCGTGCTTCATCAAAATATTCGCCAGAATATTCGCCATAAGGCAGTCCGCCTTCTCTCCACGGAACCCATTGGTTAAGTCCCCCACGAAATAATCCACGGATGGCACGTCATTCATTTTAGCATTGTCAATCGCCACACTCACGGCCTCAGGATCGTAATCAAAGGCCTCCACATTGGAAAAACCAAGTTTCGTTGCAGAAATAGCCAAGATGCCAGATCCGCACCCCGCATCGACAACCTTGGCCGTTTTAAGGTCAGAACACGTCTCCTTAAACGCAATCAACTGCTCCACACACAAACGCGTCGTGCCATGATTCCCCGTACCAAAGGCCAAACCGGGATCTAGCCAAACGACTTGGTGCCCCTCTGGTAATTCATAGGACTCACGCAACCAGTCTGGCACCCAATGAACCGTACCGATCGACCAAGGATGAAAATGCTCCTTATAGCTATCCTTCCATTCCTTGTCCTCCAACTCGGAGAAGCTCGGTTCACACGTTAAAGACGCCACGGACGCCAATTCAGCCCAAGCAGATTTAGCATCCTCATCGGACTCAAAAATCCCCTGAACCCAGTAGCCCTTATTTTCGAAATTCTCGAAGAGGTTCCAACGCGTCGCATCCTCTAGCTCGAAGACAAGATCCTCCAACTCATCCATTACCTCACGCGACACCTCTGCTCGTACTTCAATCATACCTAGATGGCTATCCTCCCCTCAAAAAGCAGCAACCAGAATCTAGCAACTAACAGAACAATCCAAGTAGGTACCAGACTCCAAGCGGATCCCTCATTAAAAACACCGCCACCAACCCGATATACAATCCTATAAAAAAGATGTTAAAATCTGCAGCGTTCCCAGATTGCTAAATAAGCAAAGCAAACCTGCCAGAACAACAAAATAGGAATCCGACAAAAAGATGAAATCACCAATAAAAAAACTCACTCTCACTCTTATCGCTATCGCAACTCTTGGAGCAACCTCTGCTCTCGCAGTTCCTCAAGTAAAAATGAATGCCGATTCTACACTTACGGCAGCCAACTACAATGCGAAGCCAAACGGTGAGCTGAACTGGGTACTCGACAACTACGATTCGAAAGCAAAATCAGCAGACGGCAATTGGTTCGGCACCTTCTGCATCGAGAAAAACGAATACTTTCAAAACAACGGTGACCACGACGTCGTCCTCAACGACGGTTCAGTAAACGGCGGAGTGAGCGGAGCAGTTAACGGAAAAGACACGATCTCAGTCGGAACAGCCTACCTCTACGAACAATTCGCTCTGGGCAGTCTCACCGGATTTGATTATGATCGAAGCAAAACGGGATCCGGCAGCCTTCTCCAAAACACCATCTGGTACCTCGAAGGTGAAATCAATCTCAGCGATGTTGGAGGAAGCACCTTCCTCGACCTCGTAGATGGCCTCTTTACTAGCCCACTCGCAAACTTCACAGGTTCAGCCGTAAAAGCGATGAACTTAACTCGACCAGACGGTAGACGCGGACAAGACCAATTGGTCTACACAGCGAGTGTCCCTGACACTGGAGCAACTCTATCGATGCTCGCCTTCGGAATCATCGGCCTCGCAGCCGCTCGTCGCCGCCTCTCTTTCAAAAAGTAGATCGCATAGCGCCTCTACCCACCCCTGACCAAAAAAGGCCGGATCCCATAGGGATCCGGCCTTTCTTGCTTAAAAATTAAGCTATCGATTAATCGAAAAAGCGCTTAGCCTTATCGAAAAAGGTCTTTGCCATCGGTTCATCCGCATCGCCACAAGCCAACGCGTATTCCTCTAGCTTCTCGCGCTGTTGAGCAGTCAAGGTTTTGGGAACCTCCACTTTAACACGCACCATCTGGTCGCCGAAGTATCCACCGCGCAAACTCGGGATCCCTTTTCCTTTGAGACGGAAAGTAGTTCCAGACTGAGTTCCAGCAGGAATCTTCAAACTCGCTCGCCCGGTCAAAGTCGGTACTTCGATAATTCCTCCCAAGGTTGCCAAAGTAAATTTGATTGGAATCTCGCAGTAGAGGTTCTCTTCCTGACGCTCGAACACATCGTGATCCGCAACATGGATCACCACATAAAGATCACCACCTGGTCCGCCCATAGAACCGGCTTCACCGTTACCACCCGAACGAAGCTTCGAACCCGTATCAACGCCTGCAGGAATCTTGACCTTGATCTTAGTCGTCTCGTTTACGCGACCTTCGCCACCACAACTCGAACAGCTTTTTTCAACACTGCGGCCAGAACCGTGACAGGTTGGGCAAGCCTGACGAATCGAGAAGAATCCCTTGGACGCAGTAACTTGCCCCTGCCCGCCACATGTTGCACACGTAACGACCTTGCTTCCGGGTTGTGCACCAGATCCACTACAAGTCTTACAACTCGATGGCTTGCGAAATGAAATTTCCTTTTCAACTCCAGCAGCCGCTTCTTCTAGAGAAACCTCAAGATCATAGCGCAAATCAGCACCACGTTGTGCACCACCGCGAGCAGAACCCCCGCCGCCGCCGCCGCCAAAAAACTCTTCGAAGATACTACCACTTCCGCCGCCACCGCCGCCGCGCTGACCAAATACTTCGCCGAAAATATCGAAAGGATCATGAAATGGACCGCCAGCACCACCGCCGCCTCCGCCGCCACCAGCACCGCTAAAGGCAGCATGCCCGTAACGATCGTATGCCGCACGCTTGTCCGTATCCTTCAAAACTTCATACGCTTCGGAAACCTTCTTAAAATTTTCCTCCGCTTCGTGATTCCCAGGATTCTTATCCGGGTGATACTTAACTGCCATCTTTCGATAAGCCTTTTTAAGTTCATCCGCAGTAGCTTGGCGGCTAGCACCCAATAATTCGTAATAATCTTCTTTCACAGCAATTCGGTTACACTTGTTGAATCTCTAGCTTCCTCGAAAGCGATTACCCCTCCGACTTACCGCCGGATACGATTACATTGGCCGGACGAATCAAGCGGTCATTCAAAGAGAACCCCTTTCGCACCAACTGCAAAACATTCCCTTCTTCGACGTCATCGCTAGCTTGCGTTTGAAACGCCTCATGAAGATTAGGGTCAAACTCCCCCCCGGTCACTGGAGCAATTTCCTTCACTCCGTTTTCCTCGAGAACTTTCTGAAACTGAGTCAGAACCATCTGAATGCCCTGTAATACAACCTTCGGATCCGCATCTTGCTCAACAGAAGAAAGCCCCAGCCCCATATTGTCATAGATCGGCAAGATAGACTCAATCAAAGCCGATACGGCATATTTCTTAAGTTCATCCTTCTCGCGCATCACACGACGGCGATAAGTATCCAAATCCGCGACCGAACGTAAGTAGCTCGCGTAATTTTCATCAGCCTTGGCCTTTGCCGCTTCCAACTTCTCTTCCAAAGTGGGCTCCTTGACCTCTTCTGTGACTGCTTCAGACGCATCTGCGTCCGCACATTCTGCCGTTGTTTCGAGTTCTTCTTCAGGAGCTTGCTCCATGTTTTCTGTATCCTTCGCGTTGTTCATGCCTAAATTTTCGTTTTCCGTAGTACCTTCATTCAAAAAGAAATCCAATAAGATCGAGCCTTTTTCGCCTAGCAAACGGATTTGAGAGCACAAAACGGAATAAAACGTTCCATTATCGAGAAATTCCTCATCAAACAGAGTTCCGCCACCTAAACCCACCTAGGGTCACACGTTCGAAATATCGCCTCCAATTTGCTTCCTTTCTGTGCAAATTCGAAAATTCCCAAGAACATTCCACGGCCAAGCATGTCGACTTTCCCCCTCCATCGACAACTTGTCCCGAAAATCAGCCTCAGATTTGAAGATTGTCGACGATGCGCTTGCAGTTTTCCACCAAAGAGACTTTCTCGATGACGCAAAGCCCAACGCAGACGCACACTACTACGCAGCTCGCCCTATAATTTCACACATGGCATCAAAACGGACTACAAACGCTAAGACCTCTTCTGACATAAAAGAACCCAACCGCAACAGCCGCTGGTTATGGGTTCTGGTCTGCACGACTCTCGGCCTTCTTCTTGTCATCGCGATCGCTGACTACAATTCCAGTCAGAACCCAGCTCATAGCACCAGAGGAGTCGAACCCAACGCCATCGGAATAATCGGAACGTACGTTGCCAGAGCCCTCCTGCACTGGGTGGGCGGTGCCGCTTGGCTTATACCAACCTTTCTATTCTGGCTCGCATGGCTCCATCTCAAAAAATGCCATACCATTAATGGCATTCTCTTCATCACTATGTTCGCGGCAATCCATGCTCTCGCGGTGCTCCTAGCTGAACAGTATTATTTCTTCACCGATGTCACCCTTTATGAACAAGGTGCTGACGGACTAGTCGGCAGCCTCATCTACAAGGACTTCCTCAGGATCTACCTCGGCACAATCGGCTCGATGCTCATAATGGGTGCCATCTACGTGGCCTCACTAGTCTATATTTTTACCCTGAATACCAATTTCTCTTTCGATTCGCTCAAAGAACGTTTCCGCGAATGGAGAGAACGTCGCTTCGCCCTAAACCAAGAACGCAAAGAGGCAAAACAGTTGGCCAAAGCCGAAGCACTCGCCGCCAAACAAGAGCTCAAAGCAGATCGCGAAGCAGCTAAACAACTTGCTAAGTCCGAAACAGAAATCGAAACACCAATCAAAAAATCAAAACTCAAAAAACTCAAAAAAGAGGCCGCAGCTGAACCAACACCAGAGCCAACAGCAACCACAGAGGCCGTAGAGGAACCCGTAAAGAAACTCCCTTCACTTAAGGAAGCTCTCAAAATAGTAGCCCCCGAAGAAACCAAAAAAGCTCGGATCAAACTCCCCGTTTCCCACGGTGACTACATATTCCCTACTCTCGACCTCCTCTCGGAGGAAAAAAAGCCGGAAAATAACAACTCAGAAGAGGAGCACGCCCTAAACGCTGAACGCCTCCAACAAACCCTCAAAGAGTTTAACGTAGAGGTCACCCTCGGCGAGATCCACATCGGCCCGGTTATCACACGTTACGAAGTCTACCCAGCCCCTGGCGTACGTGTCGAAAAAATCTCAAGTCTCGACAAAAACATCGCCCTCGGCATGCGAGCCCAGTCTGTCCGTATCCTCGCTCCGGTCCCCGGAAAAGGCTGCGTCGGTATCGAAGTTCCCAACGCGGTACCCGCTCCGGTCGGAATTCGCGAAATTCTAGAATCCGAGGATTGGGCAAAATCAAAGGCCGAAATTCCAATCGCTCTCGGACGCGATGTCAGCGGCAAACCGATCATTTCAGATCTCACTAAGATGCCTCACCTCCTTATCGCAGGAACAACGGGTGCCGGCAAGACCGTGTGTATCAACGCGATCATCACCTCTCTCCTCTTCCACTCGAGCCCAGAAAATCTACGCTTCATCATGGTCGATCCCAAGATCGTCGAAATGAAGATTTTCAACAGTCTCCCACACATGCTCATCCCCGTGGTGACTGACCCGAAAAAGGTCCCGGGAGCACTCAAGTGGCTGCTCAATGAAATGGAACACCGCTACCAAATCTTCGCTAAAGAAGGGGTAAGAAATATTGCCGGCTTTAACGGTCGTAAAAAACCGGAAAAAGAAAAGAGCGAAGACGAAAAGATCGAAACTCAACTCCAAGACGAACTCGACATAGCGGTTCCTAGAGACGAAGGCGTTCTCGACGAAACACCAGACAAGCTCCCTTACATCGTCTGTATCGTCGACGAGCTCGCCGACCTTATGATGGTCGCCCCAGCCGACATAGAAACGGGCATCGCCCGTCTTGCCCAGTTGGCTCGTGCTGCCGGTATCCACCTCGTACTTGCGACCCAACGCCCATCAGTCAACGTCATCACGGGAGTAATCAAAGCCAACCTTCCGTGCCGTATTTCTTTCCAAGTCTCTTCTAAAATCGATAGCCGTACCATTCTCGACGGATCCGGAGCGGAACAACTCATCGGACGAGGCGACATGCTCTTCTCACCTCCTGGCTCCTCCCAGCTCATCAGATCTCAAGGGGCCTTCGTATCGGACGAAGAAATCGCCAGCATCGTTCAATTCCTCGAAAACAATGGGCCTCCAAAGTTCGCCGAAGATGTACAACGCCAAATCGAGCAACCCGACAATCCAGACTTAGACAACGCCAGCAGCGACGGGGACGAACTATTCCCACAAGCACTCGACGTACTCCGAGCCACCAAACGTGCCTCCACTTCCATGCTGCAGCGACGCCTAAAAATCGGATACAACCGAGCGGCTCGCCTTATGGAAGAACTCGAGGACAGAGGCATCGTCGGACCAGAAAACGGATCTAGCCCAAGAGAAATCCTCGTCGACCTCGATATTACCTAAGAGACTGTTAAATAAGTCACTTTGGAGACTACGAAGTTATGTTTGCATAAAAAATACGGCTTTCGAGCCGAGTAATGCCCGCCGTAGCCTTGGCGGAGGAGGGAGGGTATTGCGAAGTGAGGAAATGATTTTTTGAATCAAACAGAACGAGAAGGCGAACGAAACGGACTTATTCAACAGTCTCTATGAATCCTGAGGAGGAGGCTGTTTAATCTTAATCTTCCTCTCTATCAGAGACTCATGACCTCCTTTGCGGGAAACGATCTGAGGATCATCAACGTCATCATCAGAAACGAGGGGACGCGGTACCGGATTTCCTCCTCTCAACGACAACTTACGTTTTTCATTAATCTTCAGCCCCTTAAACCCTAAAGGCTTACGCCCCTGAGCATCACCATCGGAGTCGCTTGGAAATTTAGAATCGGTTGTATCCATCGTAACCGCTTTGAGACAGCACGACCTACAAACGGTGCCACACTATCTTTTAGCTTACTCGGTTTTTACAATCATCGCACAAGCGAAGCACTATAAACCACCTCCCACTTCCACCTATAAGCACCTAATAATAAAAAACTTCTCACAATCGGCACCTGTGAGCTTGTTTTACACAAGATTCCCTTTAAACAAACTAATATGCAATCTATCGGCGAACGACTGGAAGAAGCGCGGAAACGCAGAGGTGTAACTATTCGCGAAGCATCCGAAGAAACTAAAATCCGAGGCGAGTACCTCAACAGCTTCGAAAGCAACAATTTCTCAATCAACATCCCCGAAGTCTACGTGCGGGGATTCCTCAGATCATATTCCTCCTATCTCAAGGTTGGATCCGACCAAATAGTCACCGACTACAACGCGATCCTACTCAGCGACGGTAAAACTCCCAAGCGCGAAAATCGCGAACTCTACGGCCGCCTCGAACTCAAGGCGACTCGAGATGCTGAGACCGAGCACGCCACTGCTGCAGAACACTCAAAACCAGAATCCTCATCGAATGCGGATAATTCCGGAGGAAGCTCCTTCCTTTCCAATCTCAATATAGACAAAGCTCTCGCCATCAAACTGGGGATCATAGGCACAGTCGCCATCCTTACGATCGTTGCCCTGATTTGGATTATTTCCTCCCTCATTTCCAAAGACAATTCTGGACCAGGTGACGATTCCGTGAACCAAGTCGAAGCAATTACGGAAATCCCTAAAGAGACAATAAAGCTCATCGCCAAGGGAGATGTTCGAGTAAGCGTAATGCAATTCGAGCCACGCCAAATTCTATATGAAGGCCCGCTCTCTGCGGGTGAATCTATGGATATCGAAAAGACCGGCAAGGTGTACTTAAGCTACGACAAAGGGAGTAATCTAATCGTCGAAAAAGACGGTCAAAAGTTTGGCATGCCAAGTGAAGACAAGGGGCGATCCGCAGTAGAGTAATTAGCGACGAATCGAAGACACGGTCGGCCTGCTATGAAACCAAAGATACTCGTCCTCTGGGACATAGATCGCACCCTCATGTGGGCTGACAATGCGGGCGAACACGCTCTTGTGTCCGCCGCCAAAACGGCCTGCGACGCCGATCTCGACTTAAATAAATTGCCCTATTCAGGACGCACCGACCGCTGGATCGCTCAAGCGATTCTCAATCACTGCGGGCACGAGCATAACGAAGACTCCGAACGACGTTTCCTCGAATGCTATATCAAGGACCTCGCCCAAAACCTAAAGACTTCCGCTCCCGTCGCCCTCCCCGGAGTTGAAGCTCTTGTAAAACAATTCGATCAAGAACCATCCATCTGCCAAGCCCTCCTAACGGGGAACCTTGCAGCGGGTGGCAAACTCAAACTCGATAGCATCAAACTCTGGCCCTATTTCGCGTTCGGAGCCTTCGCTGACCACAGTTCATGCCGCAATGACCTCAGTCCGCACGCCCTTGAGCTCGCAAGAGAACACACAGGCACCTCGTTTTCTCCACAACAGGTGTTCGTCATCGGCGATACCCCACACGACATAGAATGCGGCAAGATCATTGGAGCACGTACAGTAGCAGTCGCAACAGGGAGCGACAGTTTCGAGGAACTCTCCACTCACCAACCAGACCTACTCCTAGAAAGCTTGGAAGATCCAAAACCTCTCCTCGAATTTCTAAACCTAAAGTAGGAAACCCAGAAGCAATGGCACTCAATGTCTACAATTGAAAATTTGCCATTGAACCCATACTTTTTCCCTCCTACACCCAAACTATGAGCAAACTCACCATCGCCATTGGTTCCGATCACGCAGGGTACCACTACAAACAAGCCATTATCGACCACCTCTCAAAACAAGGATATTCGGTAAAGGACTATGGCACCAATTCGACGGAATCTTGCGACTACCCAGACTTCATCCGCCCCGTCGCTGAAGCCGTAGCCGCTGGCGAATTCGATCGCGGTATCGTACTCGGAGGCTCAGGAAACGGCGAAGCCATCGCGGCAAACCGAGTTCCAGGCGTACGCTGCGGGCTATGCTGGAACAAACAAGTCGCCAGCTGGAACCGCTCGCACAACGACGGCAATGTCCTCTCCATCGGAGAACGTACCGTTTCCGAAGCAGAGACTCTAGAAATCGTCGACACCTGGCTTACCACCGAGTTCGAAGGAGGCCGCCACATCAAGCGCGTAGAAAAGATCGACGCCAAACGTTATGGCTGATAACGTTTTACCCAGTCTTATTTGAACAGCTGCCCCTCTCTATGATCTATCGACGCCTCGGAAACTCTGGACTACAACTCAGTGCTCTTTCCCTCGGCTCATGGATCACATTCGGCAACCAAATTGACGACCACTGTGCTCACGACCTCATGGCTCGAGCATATGATGCGGGAATCAACTATTTCGACAATGCCGAGGGGTATGCCGCCGGAAGATCCGAAGAACTCATGGGCCGGATTCTATCCAAGCTTCACTGGCCTAGAGATACCTACGTTGTTTCAAGCAAAGTATTTTGGGGCGGCGATCGTCCCAACCAAACAGGCCTAAGCAAGAAACACGTCATCGAAGCCTGCCACGGAGCGATGCGTCGCCTCCGGGTTGACTACCTCGACCTCTACGTCTGCAACCACCCGGACCCCAACACCCCCATCGAAGAAACGGTGCGAGCTATGGACTTACTCGTTCGCCAAGGCAAAGTCCTCTACTGGGGAACATCAGAATGGAGTGCTCAGCAAATTACCGAAGCCCACGAAATCGCGATTCGCCACAACTTGGTCCCACCCAACGTCGAACAAGCACAATATAACCTTCTTTGCCGTAAACGCGTCGAGGAGGAATACAAGCCCCTCTACTCTGACATCGGACTAGGACTCACCTCCGCTTCCCCACTCGCTGCGGGTTACCTCACCGGAAAGTACAACCAAGGGATCCCAGAGAATTCTCGATTATCTAGACCCGAAAACGTCTGGCTCCTCCAACGCTGGGAACGCCTCCGCTCCCGAGGACTCGTACAGGTACTGGAAAAGCTCTCCGCCATCGCAGTAAAAATCGGCTACCCACTCCCTGCTCTTGCCGTTGCCTGGTCACTTAAAAATCTCGACGTCAGCAGCGTCATAACGGGAGCCAGTGCAGTTGACCAACTCGACCAAAACCTAGTCGCACTCGAGCTTCTAGGACATTTGAACGAAGAGATCATGAGCGAAATCGATGCCGCCATCGGAGATTTTAGTGAATTCGATGCATAAACGCACAATCATCATTCTACTTCACGTCTTCCTGATATTCGGTTTATCAGGCTGCAGCCAAAACTCAGAGGCCACGCCCGAATCCATGACTGTGACACTCGACCTACAAACACCCACCAGTGGATGGTCCTTGGAAATCCAACACGCTTGGCTCGACCCAGACGAGCAGATTATCTGTCTTTCCCAACTCACTCCCCCAGCTGGAATGGCAGCCCAAGTCATCTCACAGGTTCACGCCACAGCAATACTTGAAACCGCTGAGAAACCAATCCGACACTACATTCTCGGAAAAACGTGGAACTGGAACTCAGATCCCGACGTCTCTTTCATAGAAACCATCGAGCAGATCCAAAAGGAACTCGATAACGCACAATCAATCGTCATTGCCAAATAAGGGCTTTATAGTAAGACCCTCTTTCGTATGCCTTCCACAGAAGCCCGCTCATTCGAATATCCGAAAACTCCTAGCATCCTCGCAGACCGAGACCTACGCTTAGGGACCGACGGCCCAACCGACGACGACCTCCTCCTCACCTACCGATGGATGTCATACAGTCGCTTCGCCGACATGCGAATTCTTGAGCTCTACCGCCAAGGAAAAATGAAGGGCACCGTCACGTGTTCAGATGGTAACGAAGGACTCGTTGCCCCAGTAGCTCTGATGCTCGACAAAACCATAGACTGCGTTTCATGGACACACCGCGGTCTTCCTGGACACCTCATTTGGAGCGACCACCTCGGCGACCATGTGAGCCAGTACCTCGGCAACGCCGGAAGCCCTACTCACGCTCGCGAAGGCAACGCCCATCACGGCGACCCTAAAAACCGCAGCTACCCGATGATCAGCCACCTTGGAAAGATGTCCTCCAACGTCATGGGCGGGACCGATTCCCAACGCCGTAAGGGAATAAATGCCGTTGGCGTTACATTCTTTGGCGACGGTGGTTCAAGCACTGGCGAAATCCACGAAAGCCTCAATATGGCCAGCGTGCTCAACCTCCCGGTCGTATTTATCATCGAGAACAACAAATACGCCTACTCAACCCCTCTAGAAGAACAATACCGGGGCAACCTCGTAGACCGTGCCATCGGCTACGGAATGAAAGGCATCTCAGTCGATATCTCGGATCTTGAGAATAATCTCAAAATTTTCTCCGACGCGATTGAAGAAACCCGTACCAGCCAACGCCCAATACTCATCGAAGTCCACAGTCTCCGACTCCGAGGACACGCAGGCTACGATACCTGCGACTATATCGACCCCGCACTCACCGAGAAATGGATCAAGGAAGATACCCTACCAAACTTCCGTAATCGCCTCGTCGAAAAAGGATACGGCGAACGCCTCGATAAAGAAGACTCCCTTCTCAAAGAATTCGTAAACGAAACCGTCGGATCAGCCCTCAAAATTCCACCGGCCCAACCGGGAGGCCTCATCGACGACGTATTCACAAAAGAAAGCAATTTCATCGATTGGAAAGCTGAAGACGAGACGGAAACGATCACTTTCGCCCAAGCACTCACCAAGGCCCACGACAAGATTTTATCGGAAAGCCCAGAGTCCCTCGTCATGGGACAAGACATAGCCGACTACGGTGGCCCCTTTAAAATAACAGAAGACCTCTTCGGAAAATACGGCCGCTCACGCGTCCTCAACACTCCCATCTGCGAATCCGCCACAGTAGGCTACGCCACTGGACTCGCCGTAAACGG
>CAWVWU010000032.1:0-25723 GCA_963933925.1 uncultured Puniceicoccaceae bacterium | reverse complement strand
AAACGGAAAAGCAAAATAGAGCGAAAAGTCGCTTAAGTGAGTGCCATTCGGGTCAAACGTCAAAAGTCAATTATCTGAAAACTTCATTCTCAAATGCCTTGCCCTGCACGCAGTGGGGTCCTACCTCACCGACGAACCTGCTCTCGCACAGCGTACCGATCCCCGTATGGCGGAGACGCTCGAACAGACGTGAAACAATCCTTCCCGTGAGTTATGCGAAACGACCAAGACCCGCCAGCGGGTCAATGTTAATACATATTCGATGTAATTAACTGCATCTCCTCCGGAAATTATAACCGAGGAGCCTTCATAACCGCCCCATTCTGATACAGGGTAAAGGCATCAATCGAACCTGCTTCATTTGGATTGAAGACTATTTTGATATTGATACCCTTTCCGCTGTATTCGAACTTCGACAACGGAAGAAGTTCGAATGTGCTCTGCCCAGTCGCTTGTGAGAATAGCCGATCGCCATCCTTTGAAATCGTTACGATCAATCGAGTAGTCAATTGATAGTCGCCCAAGAACAGATCGTACACCTGCGGATCAACCTCCGCCACCACCACAGGAGCGAGCTTCTTCACGCTAAAGGGTCTTCCATTTTGAGTGTGCTTTAGTCCGACGACCTCTCCCGAATCATCACGTTCGAATTCGCATTCCGCAGCGACTACCTTCAGATAAAACCGATCTCCCGAAGCCTTGAAGAGTTCAAACCTGGATTGCCCTGTCAATTGAGTATATAGGTGACCATCTTCAAATGTGATCGTATTGATCGCCCTTCCGTAGTCGTAGCGCCCGACGTATTCGTTCCACGATTCGTCCGATTCCGTATCGGAAATGTCAAGATCCTCAACCGGTGGCAAATCCATAGCGAGCATAGCGGCCCGGTTAAATGAACTCCCTTGGAAGGTCAATGTCGACGGTCTCGAGTTCGTGAACACAACCAGAGTCAGTTCTTCTTCCACCACTCGCATCAACAGGGTCGCGAATCCATGTAGACCTCCACCGTGCTGTACGGTCTTCAACCCGCGCAGTTCGCTCGTCATAAGGCCAAGTCCATACCCACCACCCATCGCTCCAGCCTCTTCGCCATTCACGAGTGTCCCCGGCGTCGTGGCATCCATAAACGATGCCTCGCTCAAGACCTTTCCTCCAAACAAAGCTTCGTTCCAACGATACATATCGCCGACCGTAGAATATATGACTCCTGCACCACCAGCATGGGTCATGTCCCAATCCATAGCGAGCTCGGTCTTTCCATCATTCATTCCATGGCCCAGAGCTTCGTTTTCGTATGACGTTCCATTTACGTAGGCTCCCGTATTCTTCATCCCAAGTGGCCCGAATAGGTTATCTTCCCAATAAGCTCCCAACTCTTTTCCAGATATCTTCTCTACAAGATAACCAAGCAAATAGAACCCCGAGTTACTATAAGCCCAAGCCGTGCCAGGTTCGAAATCGTATTCGTAGCCCTTGATCTTCGCGACCATATCCTTCGTTTTGATCGGCTTCGTTACTCCGGAAATAAAATCCGATTCACTCGTATAGCTATGGATACCAGAGGTGTGGTTGAGCATCATCCTCAGAGTCACCTCATCGCCTCGTGGGAAATCCTCAATGTATTTGTTCAGCGGGTCTTCGATAGAGAGCTTGCCTTCCTCCTGCAGGAGCAAGATCGCTGCTGCCGTGAATTGCTTGGTAATCGAACCAATTCGAAATTTGCTCTCAGACGTGAGTGGAATGCCATTTTCAGCATCAGCCATACCGTAGGCTCCTTCGCTAATAATTTTTCCTCCTTTGGATACCAAATAGCTCAATCCAGCCGATTCCGGATCGACCCCACTTTTAAAAAAATGAGGGATCGTTTTTTCTGGATCGGGCATCGGAATGCTCGGATCCGCTCCGCGCTCAATGAGCTGTTGAATTCGAACGGACAGTCCAGCTATACGAGCATTCTGCAATGCGGTAAGGCCAGAATCATTACGTGAATCGATAGGTATTCCCGATTTCAGGATTCCGTCGACAGAGTCCAAATCCATCACGGTTGCGCCATCTGCGAATTTCGCCTCCGCCTTTTCCTGAGTCAACGGACTCACCTTCAAAGCCCATCCACCAGTGCCGTTCAAGACTTTCACCGCCACTTGGTTAGCCCCTTTCTTCAGCGTTACAGGGACAAGATCCATGGCTGGGCCGACACCACGGAATACCCAATGCTCATGCACGAGTTGGCCATTGATCCAGACTTTGACGGCATCGTCACTAGCCACTCCCAAATACAATTCCTTTTCCTCAGCCGCGTAAACCTCCGCCAAGGCGTATGTATAAACATGGTCTTTCTCCTCAAGCAGCTTTTTGAAATCAATGACATCGCTTTCCGAGCTTATCGTCTTCCATTGGCGTTCTTCTTCTCCAATCGAAATCGCACCCTTATCAGTCGATTCCCACAGCTCTTCGATACTAAGTAACTCATTCTCGAAGGCCGCCTTCATCTCCTCCTGTTCCTCTCCGGTTTCAATTCCCTCTAGGCACGTCCACTGCTTCCAGTAAGTCCCCTCCTCGCCACTGTCATAGTGTGCCACATTTGAACCTTTCGAATACGCTGATGACACAATCAAAATGCCAATCAACATATTCGCCCACACACATCTCGTTGTTTTATTCATAGCTCCAAGAATCTTTTTCTACATTTATTCAAACACACCGTAACAAGTCCGGCTCCCTATAACATACGCGACTTATGTTACCTTAACATTACCAACCCACAAAAGTTGCATAAAACACAAAGACTAGCTGCACTCGCCTAGGTGTCAGTACTTAATTCTTCTCATCCTTATATAAAGGTCACTTCGCCAATTTTGATAACGCCGAGTGACATTCTAACAGTAGCACGAAAGAAACATTCTCATTCGCATGACGATAAAACAAAGGTCCAAGACAGGTCCTCCACCATCACAGTCACCTCGTAGCGTCCTGGGCGATTCCGATCTTGAAGATTTCGGAACGGAGGTTAGCATTCTTCTTCAATGCGGGAGCGGTGATTTTCTTTTTATACACTGGGAACGTTAGCGTGATCACTCACAATTGACCTCATGCCAGCTTTCCAAATGCCGACAAACAAAACGGAATCGACTCGCTACCAACCCCTATGCACTTCAACCCTTCAAGAGAATATGGCTATGAGCACCAGAAGAAAATTCATACAAACTCTTTCAACTGTACCTCTGATCGCAGCAGTGGGAACTTCAAACGCATCCGCAAAGGAACCGGGAGACGATAGCGGATTTGGACATAAGTTGAAGATCAGCCTACAGGTGTTTTCGTTCAACGATCTCTTGCGTAACGGTACGATCGATTTGCTAGAGGTTGTCGATTTCGCGGCCAAGCATAACTTCGATGCCATTGACCCAACCGGGTACTATTTCCCCGGTTACCCAAACGTGCCCACCGATGATTATATCAATGAGTTTAAACGGAAGACATTCCAGCTCGGACTCGATATCAGTGGCACAGGAATTCGGAACGATTTTGCCAACCCCGATCAAGCGAGCAGGAAGGCTGATATCGAATTGATAAAGCAATGGGTTGTCGCAACGGCCAAGCTAGGAATTCCTCATCTAAGAATATTCTCGGGTAGAAACGAACATAAGGGATTTTCTCGTGATCAGGTTTACGAATGGATGGCCAAAGATATTCGAGAGTGCTGCGATTTCGGGAAGAAATATGGAGTGATGATTACTCTGCAAAATCATAACGAGTTTTTCAAAACCGCCACTGAAGTTGATCGCTTATTTGAAATGGTGGATTCGGAGTGGTTTGGCTTAAACCTAGACGTTGCCAGCTACCGTGAAAAAGACCCCTACCAAGAAATAGAGCAGAGCATTCCTCGAGCGGTTACCTGGCAGATTAAAGATCATGTCTATATCGACGGCGAACAAACACCAACCGATTATCTCAAGCTCTTCAAACTCATGAAGAAATCGGGCTATCGGGGCTATCTTCCATTGGAAACCTTGCGGGCTGATCCGTATGAACGGGTTCCAGTAATGTTAGCGAGTGTTCGGGCTGCATTGAAGCAGATTTAGTAGCCCAGAGGAACCGGCGAATCAAAGGGAGTCCCCAATAGCGGTCATCTGTAATGTTTCGTCACCTGGCAAAGGTTTAGTACTTAATTCTTCTCATCCTTATATAAAAGGCACTTCGTCGCTCGTGCTTCTCAGGTGTCGTCTCTCGCATGCGGGATGCTCGGCAGGGGTTAAATAAAATACAACCTCTCCCTTAACTAAGCAGTTTCATAAAAGCCAAAAAAATCCTAACGTAATCTATTCGTGGTCAGATACATACAACTATTTCGATTCCAAACCATAACATCACTTCGGATGAGCTTACGATTGATCGATATAGTAAGACAAAAAATGAATACCAACATTAGCCTACACGACTGAAATTAAATAAAATTCGCGTTCATTCGCATTCATGTTTCGTCTCTACGATCCTCAAGTGTCGTCATTCCATTCCTCGGTACGCGGTTCCAAAAACTCAATTTATTGAAACGTTTAGGTTAAGAAAGCTTTAATTTATGAATACATAGTTATCGGCGACTATGCGTTGGAACTCCTCGCGAATATCAGACATATCCCCATTCCCGAATCCACTGCGTTGTATCATAAGAATGTAGATTACTTTTGTGACCGGATCCACCCAGGCTTGCGTTCCGTAAGCTCCACCATGCCCATAGGTTCCTGGACTGAGCATCGCAGTCACTCCCTGGGGATCTCTAATGTGACCAAACCCTAACCCCCATGCTGTCCCTGTCACTGGATTGGTTGTCATCTCCTTTGTCCAGTTTCGCGTCAGGTCTTTCACGGAATCTTCTGAGATAATACGTCTTCCATTATAAACACCCTCATTGAACAACATGGTATAGTAAATCCCCACATCTCGAGTAGATGAAATTAGTCCTGAAGAAGGATTTGGTTTTACTCCTTTCTGGGGAGGCGTTCTGAGATAGTTCGTATCACGTGGAATGATCCCGCCATTTTCTTTATCCGGCATATAGACGACAGCCAGACGACTCACTTCAGAATCATTCACATAATAAGCGGTATCCATCAAACCGAGAGGATCTGTGATCTGTTCTTTAAGAAACACATCAAACGCCTTACCGGATACAATCTCGACGATACGGCCACAAACATCCATCCCTTTGCTGTACTTCCACCGAGTGCCTGGCCGGAAGTGAAGTTTCTCCAATGCAATTGCTTTCGCGGAAGCTTCCAAATCAGGTGTTTGATAGTAGTCTTCAGGGATATCAACTCCTGAGGTGTGCGACATCAGGTGCCAAATCCTCAAATCCACTTCGCCCTTTTCATCATCTTCTTTGAGCTGAATATTTTGAAATCCAGGGAGGTATGTTTCAACTTTATCGTAAACACTCAGCTTACCTTGCTCCTCGAGGATTTTGACGAGTACAGCACTATAATTCTTCGTGAGAGACGCGATTCTGAAGAGCGTATCTTTAGTCATAGGTCTTGCTTCTTCTCGATTCGCAATACCCACAGCACTAAAATGAATCACTTCACCTTCATGGATTGCCATCGTGACAGCACCAGAGATTTTTGCATCTGCTACGAACTGATTCATCGCTGCATCAACGTTTTGCGTTAACTCAGAAGAATACCCCAGACTCGCGAATAATAATGTAAATATTAGTGAATACGATAAAGGAATCATGATCTGTTTTTAAATTAATTCTGAAATTTCCAGATCTAACATCAAAGACTAGTATGGCTACGAAGAGCGGAACGATTAGTAGACATTGCTAGATCTGCCTGGTTGAACTAAGCAGCTAGGCGGCGATTTGGGGTAGCTTTCATCTAGGGATTGAAAAACTGGCAAGCCTCTTTCGAGACTGCCGGTGCATGAAAAACATAGAAGCTATAAAAAGGACCAAAGCCCTCTTAACGACAACCATAATCATGCCTCGCTCTGTTCCGAAAGCGTGCATCGCTCGCTAAGGTGTCAGTACTTAACTTCTCCCGAGAAGGTGCTACTTCAATTTCAGCTCGATTTGGCTAAGGTCGATCGGTTTCCACTGATCCGTATCGGGCCTGACCTGCAACGTGTAATTGCCGACTTCGTCAATAGTGATCATGCCCAGTGACACTCTAACAGTATCTCGCACACCTGGGACAAGCGTGACCTCGACCGAGTCCAATTGACTCGCTAAGCCCACGCGTAAACGAATCGATTCTTCTTCGGGAGTCTGCGAATCCTCTGAGGTGTCTCGACGCCCTCTTGGTCGCTGCAAACAGATGTCAGCTGACACCTCGTAACGTCCCGGACGATTTACCTTAAAAGACCACTCCGCCCACGCCTCTTCATCACTCCACTGTGTAAGATAAGACGCTGCACCGTGGCGCCCTTCTCGCAGGTGAAGATCATCACTCCCTTCATTGTTATGCAGATAGGCATCATCTGCCAAGAGCACCAACGTACCCTCTTCGTTGGGTTGAGGGAGCACCAGTTCAATATCCAATGCACCCACAACCTTCACCACAACCACGCTCGCAATACCGTCTGGAGCCTCTTCTGGTACCGTAACCACTAAATCTGAGCCTACCACTTGGACATCCAAAGGCTTCCACCCATCCAACAAATACGCCTGAGCCACCGTGCTCTTAAGTCCAGGGATCAACAGTTGCCCATCTGTGGGCCAATCAAAGACATGGAAATAAAGGTTCGTGCCACGTGCATATTCTTTTTTCGTACAGCGGCCCCAGTCGAGCGCGTTAAACGGGCTACCGGTCGTCCCGTAAATGGACTCACTATTGACCTTCATCCACTGCCCCATGGCCTTGAGGTGTTCTGTGGCCTGAGGCAAAAGAATTCCCTCGTTGGTCGGGCTCACGTTGAGCAGATAGTTTCCGCCCTTACTGGCAATATCGCAAAGGTTCTGAATAAGCGTCTCGACGGATTTAAATTCTGTATCTGTCTTTTTATATCCCCAACTAGCACTGATGGGCATGCAGACTTCCCAATCAGCCCCCAGCGGTCCCTTGCGGGGAATACGGCGCTCATAGGTCTTGTGGTCGCCCGCGTGTTCCGTTCCGAGTCGATCGTTGGTGATTATGCCGGGCTGCAAATCAGTACTGGAATGAAGGGCATCAAACGCGGCCTGACTCATTTCACGAGGCGTATCCCACCAAAAGATCGAAATAGGACCATATTCCGTGAGGAGTTGCTTGATCTCAGGAGCTGCCTTCTCTTCGACGTATTCATCAAAACTTACCCGTTCAAGCGTGTCGTCCCAGTCATTCCCCAACCCTCCGGGGTGATGCCAGTCCTGGCATTGCGAATAGTAGAAACCAAAACGAATGCCTTCATCCTGACAAGCCTCGGCCAATTCCTTCATGACGTCCCGCCCAAAAGGTGTCGCATCAACGACGTTGTAGGGGCTGGCCTTGGAGTGAAACATCGACAACCCATCGTGATGCTTGGCCGTGATGACGATATACTTCATCCCCGCTTCCTTGGCCAAACGGACAAACATCGTGGCATCAAATTGCGTGGGGTTGAACTTATCTACGTTTTCGGCCTTGTAGTCAGCGATCGGGATACGAGCCTTGTTCATCATCCACTCCGCACTGTTCGTAGGCATCTCACCCTTGTATTCACCACCTGTTACCGAATAGACCCCCCAGTGAACAAACATCCCAAAGCGAGCTTCATTCCACCACTGCATCTTCTCGGCATGTTGCTCGGGAGTCTCCTCAATATAAGTCCAGCTCGAATCCTCATCGACAGCCATAAGAATACTACTAAACAATAACGCGCCTATCAACGCACTGAACTTCAATTTGGTAACTTTTTTCATACTACTGAGCTCCTAAGCGATTCTGTTTTAAAAGTTTATTCCCTTTTGAATACTCAACCAAAGCCGGGTTCACGATGGGGTCAACCTGCAATATAATCGATACGACCCAAGGACCTAGGAATTCCACGCGACTCGTAACGGCGAAGAGGCAACGCATAGACAGACTACTGGGTTGCCATAACAGTCCGAAAAAACCGAGAAATGGCCCTCCTATGATTCATCCTCTCCGACAAAATTCCTAGCACTCATAACGCAATTGTTATTCAATTACACTATCTCGATTTTCCACGAGTCCATTGTAGCTAATAGCCAAACGACCCTATAGCTCAGTTGGTCGCTTCCCTAATAGCCGCCGGATCATGGGTAAATTTCCAGCGGGCAGTGGTCGGCTTAAGATTTTCAGGGGTTTCATAGAGTTTCAGCATTTCCGTTCCGGCCAGAAAGAGAGGACCGGAAAGATAGGCATTTGTCTTCTTCGTTGAATTATTCAGATAATAGGCGGGCGAGGTACTCGTTCGAACGCTGCCGGTATTTCCTTCGATAGTTCCACTTTCAGTCCGCTTGCTCATCATGCCGCGCCATCCCGTCATTGGCACATCTCGGTATCTCTCGGGCAACCATCCATTATTAATCCCCTTGGCAAAGGCATAAACGATAAAGATCGAACCGGACGTTTCCTCGAAACTATCCGGACGATTGACCAGATGCCGCCAAAGACCGCTAGCCGTTTGATACGGAGCAATTCCCACCATCAGTCTCTGATAGATCGAAAGCACTTCCTGGTAATCAGGATGATCCTCCGGCAGGTACGAGAGAAGCTCCACCAAGGCTACAGCCGTCCAGCCCATTCCCCGCAACCAGAACATATTGTTGGTCACCTTCAGATCCGGATAATAGGTCTGTGCATAAAGTTTTAAGCTGGGTTCATAGAACAATTCCGTTTCTTTCACCAATTCAACGCAGAAATCGAAATAGTGCTGTTCCCCGGTCAAGTGGCCCAAGCGTGCCATAGTTGCAATATTAGCGTAAACTCCGTCGAGCCCCTTTCGATCCATTTGCGTTTCGGGATCTGTCTTTTCCTTTGTTCTAAGGCCTTCGAGGTGGGCCGCGCTTTCTTTCACGTAATCCAGAAAGATCGGATCCTTATTAATCAAATAGCTATTCAGAAGGGCTCCCCCTTGAGGTCCACAGCTCCAAACACCACCGAAACGCCCCAAATTGCGAAGACCGGAAATCCTAGTCTGCTTCTTCGCATTAGACTGTTCTATGAATTCCATGTTGTTGAAAAGGAACTCATGGTTCTTAAGCACAGACGGGAGAAGACCACAGCTGCTTACATCGACGTACCTAGCAAGCCCAAGACTTGCCGCCTTCTACATATAAAAATTAATTACACTGAACAATAAACGAAACGTCCTCTTAAAGACGTTCGACTCTCAGCTGGTAAAAAATCCCCGACGAGATGGAGTCAATAGCCACTTCAACTTCGACACGACCTCCAGTTCCAATAACGACCTCGGACGCGATCTCCCATTCCGGTAAAGTTAAGTCATCCGTCTTCACAACGTCGTAACGATGCCCTATAACCGTATTTGGAATATTAAACACGAGAACATCTCCCTCAGCTCCAAGAACAAGGTTCACTTCCGATTCGTCCTCATTCAAGAGTGCACTTGGTACAACCCTCAAGACCGGCGAACCGACTCCCTCAAAGTCACCATGAATTGAATTCACCACATAATAATAACTGCCCCCTGCATCCAACCCGGTGTCCGTGAAGCTCCTCAAAGTAGAAGGCACTGTCCCAACGACCTCATACACCCCATCTTGGCTATTCGAACGCCTTATTTCATATTCCGTGGCCCCCGCCGAGAGACCCCATGCGATGACCGCCTGATTCTCATCATAATGATCAGCACGCACATCACCGGGAACATCCAATACTCGAATAGAAAACCAGTTTAGGTTAAACATCGGGACCGCCGAAGCCGATCCCTCTTGAAAGAATACGAGAGCAAGATTTTCGATACCAGCGTTCACATTCATTTCCGTTTCGATTGTCTCCCATTGGTCCCAACCACCCGTTACCGGAACTTCCAATGAAGCAAGTAATTCTCCCCTAACATCTCCCTTTCGCACTTCAATACGTCCATCAGGAGCCCCCTCGGGTCGAGCAATTCGGAATTGGATTTGAGAGCCGACGCCAAGAAAAACATCATCATACTGGGACCACTGGCCTCCCTCGATTCCGTCAAGGTGGCTCACCCCATCAACGTCATCAGTATCGACTACGATAACACCTCCGCTCCTATCAAAAGCTTCGGCTTCGTACCGAACAGGATTATCCGACTCTTCCTTGAGCTCAATATCGATGTAGTTCAAAGAGTACGCTCCTGAAGCACCCGCAACGTACAGCGTCAACTCACCTAAGCCCTTCTCGATCAATACATCCTCAGCCACCACAAAGCGAGACCAACTCGTATCAGAACCCGTAGCCGGAAGCACCACATCACTTGTAAGGTCATTACCATCCAAGGAGAAGCGGATCGCTCCATCTCCAGCCACAGCTGAATAACGAACTGAAATATCATAGGTTCCACTCAACGGAGCATAAAGCGTATAGAGAATCCATTCCTCAGCCTGCATATCGGTAACATCAAATCCACCTTCCGAACAAACCTCGATATCAACAGCATCCTCCAAGCGATAATCACCACCTGAATTCGTATCATCAGAATCATGATATGTGAATCCCTCTCCGCCACCGGAATCCTTGGTATAATAGTCAAACTCCTCGGCTTCGATTCTCATCGGCAACCATGGAATCTCGTATTGAGGAACTCCTTCATTATGGCTAAACAATAGGGAACCATAGCCAGGATGGTCTGCATAAAACGCCTGACCTTCCGGTCGAGTAGCACTCAGAACCTCTTCTGTCCAAGGCATGCTCAAACGCTCCCGCTTTACATAGTGATTATATACCATATCGAAAATCGGTCGAAAGGTTCCTCGCCCCTCCTCAGATATGACACCCCACTTACTATATTTACCTGATAAATCAGTCCACGTATAATACGGGACCTCATGGCCAAGATTGTATTGCGCTACATATTCAAATCCTCCCAACAAACGACTATCTCCATCGTATCCACCATAAAGGTCATCGCCCTGATTATAAGCGACCTCAGCGCCCTCAGCCAGATTCGCCAGCCCCAGCATTACATGTTGCTGATCACGCCCCGCTTCCTGATTCTGACCATCGATATCATCTACATAATGCTTCAAGACTCCATTGTCGTGTCCATTTAGATACCAATCCGTGGCAAATTCATAGAGTTCCTGATCATCACAAAAAATGGCATAACTCATCGCTCCCTTAGAAACAGCCGCCCCCCAGTTCCCATTCGAGTACGGACTTCTATTAAAGAAGTCATAACAGACAGGTAAGAAGATTTCCTTAAACATCGTCGCCAACTTGCTCAATTTTTCCTCTGACATTCCAGAATAATCACGCATTATTTCTGCCGCATTCGCTAAAAGAAAGCCTCTTAAGCCGACCAATAAAGGGGCATCCTTCACCGTATTGATGACCTGAAGCGTATTTGCGTACCCGTTCAAGATCTCCATGGCCTTTTCGGCGTGAGCTTCATCGTCAGTCAACTTCCACATCAACGCATTCTGGTAGGCTGCAATAAAGTCCGATCGAGATTGACTATTAAAAGGCCCATCACCTCGTCCAATTTCCTCGTAAGGTCCGTTCATGGAATATGATGACGACGCATACGTCGAAGCCTCTAACAAGAGAAACGAACCATAGGCTGGCTCCATCCGGTTATCCAACTGAAACCTCATGTGCTCAAAAGATCCCTCCGTATGCAAAATCCCCGGATGAACAAATTCTCGTACTTGACGTGCTACGTATTGAAGAATCAACGTATCGACTCCTTCGCTATTCACGCCATTGTCTTCGTATTGAATACTCCACCCTTCTTCTTCCGAATCAGCATCCAACACAAGACCGTTATCAAATAACAGTCCTTGCCACTCCGCGATCACCCAAGTCCCATCTTGAGGTATCCCGTTAACGTTCAATTCCAAGACGGCACCCTCAGCAAAAATGGCGTTGCCAACTATGCCGAGTACTCCTTTGACTCCGTCGACGCTCACAGACCCCAAATCGCCTGTGATGATTTCAACTGCGAGAGTTTCATCAGCCTCGACGACTAAATT
Organism: uncultured Puniceicoccaceae bacterium; assembly: GCA_963933925.1. Taxonomy (GTDB): domain Bacteria; phylum Verrucomicrobiota; class Verrucomicrobiia; order Opitutales; family Opitutaceae; genus JAKYXN01. The sequence continues at coordinate 13,620 of CAWVWU010000032.1, read as the reverse complement.
TTCACCCGCAACTGGAAGCTGATAGCTGAGCACCAAAGAATCTGGCCCCGCGACATCTCCATTGATGCCACGATCTTCAAAAGCGATATTCCACCCCGCAGCAGCATCATCCGCCGCAAGTGCCAAACTCGAGTCTGTCAGTTCGCCCTCCCACTCCATTACGACCCAACTGCCTTCTACCAAATCACCATCCACTTCCACATCGAGAAGTGCTCCAGACTTGAATGTAACATTTCCGCCTGCTCCGTCGTTATCTACGTCGTCGATCAAGATCTTCGTCAGTCCCCCATCGTCAATCGTCACTTCAAGAATCCCCTTCGGCTCTTGAATCCAGGATCCATCAATCGATCCACTGCTTCCGATGCCAATATTCGTCGGACCAGACCCAACAACAGAAAATGTACCCACTCCCCCGTTTGGGGCTACGTGAACTCCGGCACGCGTAATAAGCGATCCCCCAGACATCTCAAAACGGCCCGTACCCGGGTTCCCGATAAACAGACTCCCGCCCGATTTCTCACGCGATATATTCAAATCGCCCCCCGTCAAATTATAAGTCCCGGTTGAAGCAGAATCCAAAGCAATCTGTATGACATTGATTTTAGCAGATCCACCACTTTGGTTTATAACAGCCGTGCCCCCAGCGACTCCAACGCGTGTATGACGTCCGGAATGCCCCGTAACCAACAGGTCCCCCCCTGTCATTTCGAACTCACCTTCAGACGCAACTCCCAGATAAATCGCGTTAAAATCAGCATTCGCCCCTGAACTATAGATCATACGATCAGTGCCAACCATGTTGACAATCGCCTGATCACCAACCACCGGAAGAACACCGCCAGTCCAGTTGGCCGTGTTGCCGAAATCGTTGTCACCACTGCCATTATCCCAAACGACATCGGCCGCATCGAGTGCCGCGTGCCCATAGAGCAAAGCTCCGGCAAATAGGATTTCACGAAGTGAGTAGAATAATGATTTCTTCAAATTAACTTGGGGGTTATCAGTTGTTCGCCGTTGCCCGAAACAGACAATCCGAACGCAAATGGACTAAGGCGTCACAAGGTATATCTGATTCACCGCTTTACCACTCAACAATCATTAACACTGTTAAGCTCTACTGCTAATTGCACCCATTTTCCCTCACGGAAGAGAAAGAGCCGCCCTAGCGCCCCCTATAAAGAGGCAACCCCTGACGAACGCCACTCAAGGGGAGTTCGCTAAACTCGAAAAAGGCTTAATCCAGTACTTCTGCAATCAAAACCACCACAGAACTACCCCCTCTTAGAAAACGTCTATTTTACTCTGCTCGAGCCCAACCACCTTCAAACAACATCAGTTCTGTGCCATCCACTCCCTTTACTTCACGCTTCACCTGCACGGTGTTGGAATCATTGAATTGGAACGTAAAGGTATCCACAACTTCACTATCTATTTCATTCTTCCAAGTGAACGTCTTAGATTCGGCATCCCATTGCCCTTGCCAATCGATGCTGCGTCCGCTCGAAAAGAACTGCCTCCATCGGTATGCCTTTTGGCTCTTTTAATAAGTCCAAAGGAGCAAACCCTCCATTGTAAAGTCATTCTGGTCATTAGTAAAATGACATTTCCCTGCAACACTTTACCCTTAAGAATCCAATCACATTGAATCTATCCTTTTAGCTGTCGCTCAACCGGTGTCCACTCCGACTTGTGATTGAGGCCATGGGCATCCCATGTCCCAACGATTAATTCCAATACCTTCAATTCCTCCTATCTTTCAGGAGCGGCTTGAGAGTAAGCGGTTCCGGCAAAACCGAAAGCCATACAAATCTGAAACCCTGCCAAGACTCTGAAGAACAAAAAGTTTCGGATGACCATGGCTCTCTATATCCACATAAACGCCCCCAATTCAAGCACTTCCTCAGAGGCAAATTGTATACAATTCCACTATGCCCCCCATTTTTCAAAACCCACTCCCGGAGAGCTCGATTTGTTCTCAATAGTCACAACAGCTTCAAACCTTCCCACTTGCTATACATGAAAAACAAATTCAGTTATAGCTGGATCATACCAATTCTAAGGAAGTTCCAGAGAACACCCCAAAATCGAGTTAACCAACAATAGAAAACAGAATGACAAACAACGAAGTGATGATAAGCGTCCGCTACACTCTTGATATTAAAAACAAGGAAGTGGTACAGATGATCAAAGATGGTGGTGTTGAGCTGAACGCTCTCGATGTGGTTAGTCTCCTCAAAAACGAAGAGGAGGAAGGCTATGTCGAATGCCCAGCAGAAACAATTCACGCATTCTTAGATGGACTGATTTTGCAACGTCGCGGACCGAGCGATGGTCCCGCCAAAAAGTTCTCAACGGCTAAGATTGATAACAATATGGCCCTTCGGAAACTGCGTATCGCCTTTGAGATGAAAGATACTGACATGATCGCAACAATGAAAAGCGTGGGCTTTTCAGTATCAAAAGGAGAAGTAGGTGCCCTCTTCCGTGCACCAGCCCATAAGCACTACATGAAGTGTGGTGACCAATTTCTACGCAATTTCCTCAAAGGCCTCACCCACACTTTCCGCCCCGGTGATACAAGTCCCAGTCCCAGTCCCGCTAAGGACAGTCCCGTTAAGAATACCCCCAAAGAGAAGCCCCTCGATAAGAGCAGCCCCTGGGCAAATCTTAAGCGCCGCTAAATAAGTCCGAACAAGTAGGCGAAAAACAGTTCAATCCAAACGGTTTCATAGCCGTGACAAGACAGTCCGAAAACGACAGAAATCTAAATACCTGAATTTAGAGAATTCGTAAGTTCATACAATCCGTATAAGCGGCATCTTGCCGCTTTCCCAAAAATTCAAATCAAAAACGGCAAGATCCGCTCATACAATCCGTACTTTGGACTTGGTCTACCAGCGGCGTTGTCGTTGCTTGTCGGCCCTGTGCGGACAAAAATCCCGCTATTCGATTGAGCTTCGAAAAAACGAAACACCTCTTTTAGACGATTCTGTCAGTAGCCCACTCAAAGAACCTCTCGACGACTGCAAAAGAAAGTCCTCGATCAGGATAGCCCCTTGAGCAGAACCCATAGATCTTGCTATCGAAAGCACGCCTTAGCCTGCTTTACCGGAAACGGATTTCAGAGTTAGACGCATCGGGCAGAGTGATTTAGACAGTAGCCATGGTATCAATGGCAATACGACTCGCGGCTCTACTCCTACTCACACTCCCCTTATTGAAAGCCATGCCAGAAGCTCGGGACCTGGGTATTCCAATAAAGGGCGTTAGCTGGGTACGGCTTCATGCGGGCCAAACCGCCGACAAGGCCCCTTCTCTACTGGCCACCATGAGCCAAACCAATGGGGGGCTTTTCGTAATCGATATTGATCTCGATACAGGACACTGCACCCAATACGCAGTCCAAGATCGAAAAAACTCAAGCTTCTCCACCGCGACTTTCCGCAGTTTACAGACGGGTATCCTCTACATCGGATCCGCTTGGGATGGACACCTTCATCAATTCGACCCGAACCGGCCTGAAAAAGGAATCGAGGATCTCGGCAAGATTTCCGAAGGCGTTACTTTTCCAACTGGCATCACCGAATCTCAGGACGGAACCCTTTGGATCGGTTCCTACCCGAAAGCCATACTGACTAAATTCGATCCGAAATCGAGAAGCTTCACCCCGTTCGGACGCATGGATGAGAACGAACAATACCTCTATCCGCTCGCAGGCGACGATGGTTCGCTGGCGGCCTTGATTCGCGTCGTTCGTCCTCACCTCGTTGCAATCGATCCGAAAACCGGCATACACCGAAATATCGGTCCTTCAATAACGGATACATTAGACAAAAGTCAGCATCTCCGATTCTTCAAAGGAGTCGACCGTCGGTTATACCTCGATTCCCATACGGGAAAATACCGTATAGAGGGAACGCTGCTCGTTTCCGTGAAACACCTTCCTGAACCGATGGCTGGAATTCATGCCGCCGGAGAACATCGCTACCAAAATCCGCTAACCATGCCCGGAGGATGGCAAGCCCACCTGATGGATGATGGCGGCGGAAAAGGCTCGGGAGCACCACGACGTATTCTTCTAGCCAACACCGATCCTCTCGTCGCTAGCCGAATCCTTCATTTGGACTGGGTTGGAGGCGGATCCAATGTACATGCCATCGAACTCGGTCCCGATGGCATGCTCTACGGATCCAGTTACCTTCCCAACCTCCTCTATCGAGCTTCGCTTGATGGCTCGAAACTCGAGCATTTAGGACAACATACCTTTGCCGCCGGGCAGGCCTATTCCGCGACGAGTCTAGACGACAAAATGTACTTCGCATCCTATCCCCAAGCCCGCCTTTCGGTCTACGATCCCAAACTGCCACTCTCATTCGGAATCGAGGCAGGCGACAATCCACGTGATCTCGGACGCTTAGACGATGTTGGCTACCGGCCCAACGCGATGATCGCCACGCCAGACGGGAAACTCTGGATTGGATCTGGACCAGACTATGGACTAATGGGCGGCACCCTCGCTTGGTACGACCCTAAAACGGAACAAAAAACATCCCATCGAGCCATCATTCCCGACATGTCCCCCGCATCGCTCCTCTGGCTGCCCGAGTCCGAAAAACTGTTGGTCGGAATGAGCATCGAAGCTGGGACCGGCACGACGATCACTAAATTCGATGGAGCCTTTGCTCTGTGGGATCCGTCGAGCGACTCCCTCGAATGGGCCGGAGATTTTGGAATCGAAGGATTAGCCGACGTGACCTCACTCGCTCTCGCAGGCGATGGCCTCGTTTACGCCTTAATAGGCCGCGGCGACCATGTGCTTTCAGCGGGCGCTCCGGCGATCGCACCACGAATCGCTCTTATCGACACCAAGAACCGAACCCTCATATCCTCAGCCTGGTTACCTGAAGAGTTCGGCCCCTTATCCTGGCATGGGTCCTACTCCCTTCGAATCGGTCCAGGAGGTGTCGTTTACGGAGCGACCGGTTACTGCGTTTTCCGCATCGACCCCGGCACCTGCCAAGTCGAACGCATTTGGCAACGAGACCCGCCCGAAGCACGATCCGGCGCCTGGCACACCACACTTTCCCCAAACACCATCGACATCGTCGGCCCGATCGTCGGCAACGAATTCTACTTCGCCACCGGCTGGCTCCTCCGTTCGATTACCTTGCCAGAGTAAGAAGGAACAAGGGGTCGAACGTAAAATGCCAAGTCAAGGCTTCAAACGAACGGTCTCTCATCAATCCGAGGACATCGATTCCCAGTGCTACGTTACGATACAGGCTTATCTAATTAGTTCCTTCATCAGTCGCCTCTCAATATTCATCGTATCCTCATTTTCAACACGACCTAACGACCTCAAACGACATGATTCACACGCCAATTTCCCCTCTCATTTGTGAGGATTCTGAAAGCAAGCCACTCGGGGAATTAACTAAAAAACGCAGTATCAGCGAGGTTAAACCCGTACAAACAGTCCTTATATTAAGAGTGCCAAAAATTATGGTTTTCGGTAAAAGTAGATTCCTATCGCAAGTAGAAGACAGCAATGAAATATTATTTTTAGCTTAATTCCAGAGGCTCGTCAAATCGAATGAATAACGATTTTCCCTGTGAACATTTCTCATTTCTTGAGTAGCCTTCGAGGCTTGCGTTGAGACTTCAACTCGTTTCATCCGCCTAGATCTTTCATTTTTCAAAAATCATACACATTCCTTATTTATGTCTAAAATTGATCCCGCCGCCCTTTGCTCTTCGTTTGCCGAGAGTATTCAAAAAATAACGCAGGATATTCAGGATACTGAAGAAGCCTCTCTCGATGCTGCTGCCGAACGTATGGCCGATCAGATTGAGGCGGATCGCCTCGTCTATATTTATGGTCCGGGGGGGCATTCGAATTTATCCGCACAGGAGGTTTTCTTCCGAGCGGGGGGATTGATGCACGTATCAGCGATTCTGGATGAAGGAACATTGATATCCAATGGAGCATTACGTTCTATGGCAATTGAACGCACTCCTGGCTACGGCAAGGTGGTCATTGAGAATCAGGACCTGAAAGCAGGCGATTTACTCATTCTTGTTAACGCGTATGGCATCAACTCCGCTTTGATCGATTCGGCTTTGGAAGCGAAACGTCGCGGCGTTTTTCTTATTGGCGTGAGTTCGCGGGCCCATGCGAAAGGGACCGCTCCCGATCACCCAGCCCGTCATCCGACCCGTCAAAACATTCTCGATTTGGTTGATATCGCAATCGATTGCAAAGTACCTATCGGGGATGCAGTTGTGCAAATCCCGGGATTCGATGAGTCAGTCGGTGCGATTTCCACCTTTGCAAATGGTTTTGCCATGAACTGTCTAGCTATGCGAACCATTGCGAAGCTTGTAGATCGTGGAATAACCCCACCAGTCTGGCGCAGCGCGAACGCTCCGGGAGGAGATGCTGCCAATGCTCGTTTCGTCGATAAGTTCCGCAATCGCGTTCGAGGACTGTAAACGATTTTGAACGAATTGAATTATTCTCTATTCATCTAGATGCCAGATCAGAGTGCCAAAGCAATCCAGGCGGGAGCCGCTTTAGTTGATATAACGCCTGCTGACGGCTTGGCTATGTCCGGTTTTGCGGCCCGTGTGACACCTGCGACCGGGATGCATGATCCATTGACCGTTCGCGCCGTCGTTGTGAATGATACCGCTATCGTTTGTGCGGATGTGATCGGTCTCCACGAAGACAGTTGCCGGAGAATACGCGAACGCTCGCCTAATAGCAATGTAATCGTATCCGCTCTACATACTCACGGCGGTCCTAACACGATGCCCGGTCGTCTCGGCGGCGGATGCGATGACCGCTATCTCTCAAGGCTCGAAGATGCCTGCGTCGAAGCGATCGAAACAGCGTGCTCGAATCGTTGTCCTGCATTTCTCTATTCCGGCTGCGGGACGGATCCAAACGTAGCAAAGAACCGTCGACACTCAGGAGGCGTAGTCGACCCTAACTTGCCCGTTTTAGGAATTCGAAAAGAAGGCGGAGAGTGGATCGCAGTGATTGCGTCCTACGCGTGCCATCCTGTTGTGCTGGGAGCAGACAATACCCTTTGGACGGCGGATTACCCAGGAATTGTTCGCCGCGAATTGGAAGCAGCCTACGCCGGTGCGCTTGGAATCTTTCTTTTAGGCTGTGCGGGAGATGCAAACACGGGGCATTCCGCGAGTGCCTCTTTCAATGCCGCTCCATCTGAGACTCGTACGTTCGAAGAAGCTGAACGCATTGGATTAAAGGTCTCTGCCTGTGCATTGCAGGCCAACCTTGAGAAAATTTCGAATACGATGGTTCGTAGCACATCCGGAGAAGTGCATCTAGATTTTGAGCGTAGAGAACAGGCGTCCTCCCAGGAACTTGCCAAAGAGTGGGAACAGCAATCAGCAGCAGAACCGAGTCGGACTGCGTTACTCAACACTTGGATTGATTGGGCTAAAACCGTTGCGAATAGCCCCTTAGAGCCATGGCGAGCGCGTGTTGTTGTTTTGAATTGGGGAGGCATTCCTATTGTCGCCCTCCCGGGCGAAATTTTCGCTGAAACAGCACTGGCGATTCGTAAGGAAGTCGCCAGCGACAGCGCGTTTGTCGTTTGTTTTTCAAACGGATGCCCCGGTTATATCTCACCAAAATCCGAATATCAGTATGGAGGATACGAAGTGGATGAAGCGCACCGCTACTACGGTATGGGCGCATCGTTCGCGCCGGGTTCGGCAGAACGCCTGCTGACTCTTACCTCTTCTCTTTGCAAACAGATCGGTGTTACAGAATGAAGGAACACACATTTTTAACTGAAGCGAGGGAACGTTATGTTCGTGCGAACAAACGCTCTCTTCAATGGTTGATGGACCGTCCAGCACTCTACGGTGGATTTCTAAACAGCAAGCAGAACAGCATCACCTTGAAGGACTACGATACGGATACCTACTGGCGTGGACCTGAGGTTGTCTACGGTTGGATTCAAGGACGTGGACTCGAGGCTTTACTGGTTCATGCTTCGTTTTTTGAGGATGAAGATCCAGATTTTGCTGCACGACTCTACAAGCGGGCCAAGAAACTCTACTGCGTACTAGCACCCCTTTATAGTCGATTCAGACACGGATATTTTACCTATGATAAAGATCTTATCCCGATCTTACCTGACAACGAAGCGAGTCCTCAGAAGCAACTGGTGGACAGCGATCTCTACACTTACTCTGACGCCTTTATACTAAAGGGCCTTATTATCGCATCGTTTCGTTTCGATCCCGATGCGACGGCCACTTACCTCAAATCGTTTGAGAAACTAATTGTATCTATAGAACAACGTCGTTTCGTTCTAAACGAACAACAGCGACTTGATCCTGCAATATTGCTGACTCAGTCGAACGACTACGCTCCTCGAATGATTTTACTAGGGGGAGCAGCGATGCTAAAAGAGATGGGGTTTGGTGATGAGGCTCGTTTTGGCGAACGTTTCATCACGCATGTTTTGAATAGGCACGTAGACGAAGCAGGGGTTATTCGAGATGTACCGGGCCAAGATTGTTGCAATGTGGGGCATGCGATTGAATTCATAGGATTTGCATGCGAGTATTTCGGGGAAGCGATTGCATTGAAAAGAGCCGAAGAGCTTGAACGAGCCCTCTTGATCGCTTTTGACTTTGGCTTCTCTGGGACGGGAATTCCTCTGACGGTATCGATTTCGCAACGAAAACCATTGAGTGATTACATGCCTTGGTGGTCGCTTGCGGAAACCATTCGAGCCGCAGCCCTCACCTATAGACGTACACGAACTCCGGCTAGTCTCGAAGTTTGGCAGAAGGCAGACCAAGCGTTTTTCAAATATTTCTGGCGGGAAGATCCACCGATTGCCTACCAGACTCGAACTCAAGCAGGTCCTGTCGACTATGTACCTGCGACTCCCGACTTAGACCCTGCTTACCACACGGGACTAAGTCTTCTAGCTGCAATACGCTCCATTGACTTGGAAAGCACAAACCAGTCCCCATAGCAAAATGCTTCAAAATTTTCATAAAAACCCAACAACGACTTCCCATAGAATATGAGTTCATTAACTCTAAGTGCCCACTTCTCCCAACTTGATTGGATCGTAATCGGAGCCTTTTTCGCCATGATGGTTGCCATCGGCATTTGGTCACATTTTAAAAACAAGAGCTCGGAAGACTACTTTGTTGCAGGCGGTAAAATCCCTTGGTGGTTGAGTGGTATATCACATCACGTTTCTGGCTATAGTGGAGTCGTTTTCGTCGCATACGCTGGGCTCGCTTATACTCATGGGCTTTCTCTCTATAGTTGGTGGGCACTTTCGATTGGTTTTGGCGTGCTACTCACTGCGAAGATTTTTCCTGTACGATGGGTTCGACTCAGAAAAAAACTTCATATTCAATCACCTCTAGAGTACCTATCAGTTCGCTACAACAAATCCACACGCCAGTTGATCGCCTGGGCAGGCGTCTGCTTGAAACTCTTCGATGTGGGAGCTAAATGGGCTGCTATCGCGGTTTTGTTGAAAGCGTTTACCGGAGTTCCGATGGACGTGGGCATTCTCCTTTCTGGGGGCGTGTCGCTCATCTATATTGCGATAGGAGGGCTTTGGGCTGTGTTGCTCACTGACTTGGCTCAGTTCATTGTTCAAGTCATTGCGGGGGTTGTCATGTTTGTTGTGGTCATGATGGAGCTGGGTGGAGTCTCCTCTATATTCGGTATGTGGGATAGTCTACCTGAGCAGAACGGACAGTTTTTCAATGACGATTTCACGGTCTGGTTCGCAATCGCTTTTTTATTCGTGAGTATGCTCAGTTACAACGGAGGTACTTGGAATCTTGCGACACGTTATATTTCATCAAATTCTGAGAAAGACGCACGGAAGGCTGCCAACCTGTCTGGTATTCTATACTTCATTTGGCCGCTCATCCTATTCTTCCCAATGTGGGCCGCTCCATTGCTTCTCCCAGACCTCGCTAATCCAGAAGAGTCTTACGGCTTTCTCGCGATCAAGTTACTTCCTGCAGGTCTGGTTGGATTAGTCCTCGCCTCTCTCTTTGCGAATACGATGTCGATGACTTCTTCGGATGCTAATACGATCTCCGCCGTGATCGCTCGTGATATTCTTCCAGATATCTCTCAGAAGATGAAGAGGCTCGCATCCGAAAACTCACTCACTGTCGCACGCGTTACGACTACGATTTTCACGGTCCTGACGATTATCGTAGCCCTCAACTACGAGCGCTTTGGCGGAATCGTGAATCTGATCATTTTCTGGTACGGAGCTCTCGTCGGACCACTTGCCATTCCCATAGTTCTTGGCTTGTTACCTTGGTTCAAGAATTGCGACTCACGAGCTGCGATTGTATCTATCCTATCAGGATTGACAACATTTCTCGTATTTAAGGTTTCATTCCTGTTAGGCGATTCCGTAGACCTAGGTAAGGCCCTATCCGTGAGTTTGCCACTGATTGTTTCAACGGTTTCCTTTATATTGATGGGCTGGTTCAGCCGCAAGAAACCCATCCCACAAAAAGTGATGGATCTTTTCAAAGCGATAGGCTCGGAATAACGCCACTCCTCATTCAAAGTCTTGCCGAGGTACAGCATGTTTGATATCCAATAACCGAAATGAAATTTCGTAGTAGAAAACGGATCAAGCCGGAAGACTCAAACGTGCATGGTACCCTGCTTCGTTGGATTAAGGACGAAGTGGCGATTTTCGCGATGTGCCAGCTGAACAACAATCCATGCATTACCACCAAGTTCATGTCGGAGATCGACTTCAAGACATCCTCCTCTCAAGATGTATAGTATCCTCATTTTTCACACGAGACATAACATCCCCAACGAGTGCAATTACCTTCGTCTCGAACCCCAAAAACCCCATCCAACCTTAACGCGTTAAGATTGAGTCAAGCCCCAAGCCCATGAAAACTGTTCTATTCACGTCACTTCTTGCCTTCGCGATTTACTTGCCCGCAATGGGACAGACTGATGATTGGCTTATCCGATTCCAAGATCAGTTGGATCTAAACAGCAAGGTGGCGATGAAGATTGCTCAATTCGGTGACAATCCGTCGCGAGCGGATGTCATCACGGTCGCAGCTGACTACTTTCGTTCGCGGGAGCCGATGGTTCTCATGTGGCATATTCCAATGGATACGGCAGCATCCGAAGAGGATATCGTCAATTCGGAGAATGCGATCAAGAATATCATAACCGATCGTTCGGGCGTGTTCCCCCTCGCTGAAAACAAACCGTGGTTCGACGCCCCTGAGAAGTTGCTCACATTGTCCCGTTTTCCCCAACTTGATTACCTGATGCGTGCTTACACGACCTCAGGCGACGAACGTTACGCTCGGGCCATGGTGCGCGATATGATGGACTTCGTGCAACATGTGGATTTGGCGGATGCGGTGAATTTTCACGTGCAAGTGGATGCAAACGAAAATCCATGGAATTGGGTGTTGCTGCAATGGCGGGTAAAACGATGGATCGATGCCTTGGTGCACTTGCGCGAATCACCATCCCTATCGGATGAGAACTACCTGCGGATCATGCACTACATGTGGGAGGAAGTGGATTGGCTCGTTCCGCACAAAGCCTTGGGGTTGCACAATGGCACGGTTGGCAATGCGAGTGCGATTCTCTACGCCGCTCTCCAGTATCCGGAAGCACGGTCGGCGGCATTCTGGCAAGCCGATTCGACGGCTTTACTCGAAAGCTTTTTGGAAACCGTTTTTTATCCACGCGAATTTCTCATCGAACTTACGCTTGGTTACTCGGAAGGTACATTACTCTTGTGCCAAAAAATGTACACGTCCCTCCCAGACTCGCCCGCCAAGGATCGAATCACTCCCAAAATCGAGGCAATCTTCGACGCTCACGTCGGCCTCATGAAACCGGATCGTAGCATCCCGCGCTACGGCGACCACGGGATCTTTGATATCAGCGATCGCATCTTGCGCAAAGGAGCGGAACTGTTTGACCGACCGGATCTGGCTAAGCTCGCCAATGATCCCATGGCCAAAGAACGTGCGGATGGAGTACAATCTTTTCCATTCGAATCAAATCCATATTATCTAAGCGGATACTACGCGATGCGAAATGGTTGGGATCTCAACGCACAATACCTGTCCATGGACGCCGGCCCCTTTGGCACCAATCACCAACACGGCGACAAGTTGAGCATCACCCTATCGGCCGATGGGGCACCCTTTATCGTCGATCCGGGAACGTCATTGTATTTGAGCGATGAACCAGGCCCGCGCTACGACCTGCGCTTTGGATTTTTGCATAATGTAATCACGATCGACGGCGTCGATCCAAACACCGGTTGGGACCGGCACTACGCGTTTGACGTACTGGAAAATCGCTGGGTCACCAATCCAGTCTACGATTTTCTGGAAGGCACCTACGAATACCGAAATAATCTGCTGAACGTCATGTGGCGCCGTAGCGTGGTTTTCATAAAGGACCACTATTGGATCATGCTCGATGCACTGTATGGTGAAGGCGAGCACGAGGTCGAAAGCAACCTACAATTCATGATCGACAACAAACTCGCGGTTAACGGCACACGCACGCTGGCCACAGCCCCCAATGGAGCCACATTGGACCTGACTCAAGTCTTCGGCGAAAAACTGGAACCGGAGGTTCTGATCGGCGACACGAATTTCCCAGGGACCACCTTCCTGCGTCAGTACCCAACGTTTGTCGACTGGCAACCGGGTGGACGCGGATGGGTCGGTACTTTCGGTAATAACACGCCCCTCGACCCCACACGCACCTACCCAGCGCCCGCTCTGTTGAAATCCGGTCGAGTAACGCTCCCCTTCAAGTCCGTCACAATAATGACTCCGTCCATCGACAAACAAGCACGCCAGTCGGAAGTGCGAGTGATCGAAGATACTGAACGACAGTTTACCTTGGAAATCATCACGGACGAGGGTCCAGTCGATCAGTTCACGTGGCTCCTGGCAGACTGGCCAGATCACGATCTTAAGATCGCAAATGACTCCGGTTGGTGGGCACGACGGGTTAACGGTGAAGTCCAACGCATCATCGTTATGAACGCCGCCGAGCTAAACCTCGTATCAGAAGAAGAAAACATCGAACTGCGTTTTGCCGCTCCTTTTGAAGGGCGACTCGATCGCACCTCTGACGGTTGGACCCTCACGCCCGAGGCCTACCCCGATGTTCCTCCCTCGCTCCTGACTCTTAAAATCACCCAAAACGGCCACACGCAGTCCTACGGCCCTCAAGCTTCTCATCCACTCGAAGTCAATATAACGTATCCATTAATCGAGACATACTAAACTCAACCTATTTATGCTCCATAAACTAACCGAACTCTCTAATGCCAAGTCTCGCTCCATTTCCCCCGAAAACCTAACAGGAGAAAAAGGGGGCGGAGCTCGGGCAACGGAAGGGACGGGCTCCGACGCTTCGCGCGATTTGGGTGTGGGCTGGAAAGTATCGCCCTACGTGAAGATCGCGGCGGGCGAAACCTTCGAAATCGCAAATGTCAAGGGGCCAGGCTGGAATGGCACTCACTTAAGCAAATTATTTAGTAGAAAAAGCTTAAGCAAGAGCGA
>CAWVWU010000031.1:0-25836 GCA_963933925.1 uncultured Puniceicoccaceae bacterium | reverse complement strand
GTGGGAAATTTTCTTTTTCTTAAGCAGGGCACCGGCTACGGTGAGTGCTTTGAGGACAAATCCGTTAGCGGGGACCCAGTTTTTTTCTTCGAGGACGGATGCTCCCACCATTTCGGCTGGGATTTGGCCATCGTCGTCGTAGCAGCCCTTGTCGTTGACTGGGCAGTAAATATCGAGGCCGTAGTTGAGGCCGGTGAGGTAATCCTCTTGTCCGTGTCCGGGGGCGGTGTGTACGCAACCTGTTCCAGATTCGATGGTTACATAATCTGCAAGGACGATTGGGCTCGCTCGGTCGATGAAAGGGTGGCGTGACTCGACGTGCTCGAGGTCGGCTCCCTTGACTTCCTTGACGATGGTCGAGGATTCGAAGCCGATTTCTGTGATAAAGGTTTCCGCGAGGTCCTTAGCTACGATGTAAGTCTTTTCACCGCTCTCGACGAAGACGTAGTCAATGCGTGGGTGGACGGCGACCGCGAGATTTGCGGGGATGGTCCATGGGGTGGTCGTCCAGATGACGATGTGGAGGTCTTTCTCTATACCGAACTTTGCTTTGTCAGGGATATTGAAAGAGACCCAGATCGAAGGGCTGGAGTGATCCTTGTACTCGATTTCCGCTTCAGCGAGAGCGGTTTCACACGGGATGGACCAATAAACTGGTTTTTTGCTGCGGTAGACGAGGTCTTGGTCGACGAAAGAGGCGAGGGTGCGAAGAATTTCTGCTTCGTAGCTCGGGTTCTTGGTCTTGTACTCGCGCTTCCAGTCGGCGAGGACGCCGAGGCGTTTGAATTGGCTGCGTTGGCGATCGATCCAGAATTCGGAGAAATCGTCGCAACGTTGGCGGAGGTCTGCTGTGCTGAGGGTCTTGTTTTCAGCTTGGAGTTCCTTGGAAACTTTGTGTTCGATCGGGAGTCCGTGGCAATCCCAACCAGGGATGTATGGAGTTCGAAATCCTTGGGACGCTTTATAGCGTAAGACGATCTCTTTCAGCGTCTTATTGAGGGCGTGACCCATGTGAAGGTCGCCGTTTGTGAAAGGGGGGCCATCGTGCAGGATAAAGGGTACACCGAGGGCGTTTTTTTCCTGGATGCGTTTGTAGAGGCCGATGTTTTCCCAGTGCTCGACGCGGCTTGGTTCACGCTTGGCGAGATTCGCCCGCATAGGGAAGGCAGTTTTAGGAAGATTAAGAGTATCTTTGTAATTTTCGGCCATTACCAGCTTGTTAAAAATGCGCGGATATTGTGGGAGAAGGTCTCCGTGTCAAGGAAGTAGCCGAGCGATCCGGCCGATCCTGAGCAATTGGTGCTCTTAACATGGGCGGCTCAAGGAGTTACCTGAATTGTAAAATGGAGTTTTTCTCGTTTTTGAGGATTTGGGTAGGGGGGACTTTCGATTTCACTTGGTTGAGGATTGCAGCAAGATGCCGCTTCTACGTTTTGATGTGCGAGCGTGCAGCCTGTCGAAGTGAGTCTCTTGTTTTATAGTACGGTCGCGAACTGAATTCGATTATAGAGCTGATGGGTGTTTTCGGGGACGATGCGGTCGGTTACGATCGAGGGATCGAAGTTGAAGTCGTTGTCTAAATGGAGACCAGCTTCGGATCCGGGGGCCACAAAGTCCGCGATGAAGTCCATTCCGCCCATTGGTTTCAGGTACCGGTAGTAGAGATCGGCGTGCTCGGTCTCGATTACGATATCGAGGTGGAGTCTCATTGAGCAAATCAGCGTCAAGTCTCTGAATGACGTGAACCATGTCGGCGGGTTGATCAGCTCGTCTTTTATGATGAGTGTCATGACAGTTCTTAATATCGGCATTTAGCGGGGCTAATCAGGTCGATCGAGGCCGATTTTCTTAGTTTTTACCAAAAAAGCGTTGGTTGGGGTACGATTGTTCCGGAATGGGTTTGCCATAGCTATCGAGTTTTGCCCTCCTTCCGGATTCAAAATTTCGACCTATGAAAAGAACACATCATTGCGGCCAACTTCGTAAGAGCGACGTTGGGAAAACGGTATCATTGACAGGCTGGATTGATTCGATCCGCGACCATGGTGGTATCCTCTTTATAGATTTAAGAGATCGGGAGGGTTTGACTCAGGTCAAAGCGACTCCTCGTCCCGAAGATAATGCGTTCAATGAGTTGATCAATAGCCTGAAGCCGGAGTCCGTAATCGAGATCACTGGTGAGGTTGAGGCTCGTAACGAAGCGAACTCCAACACGAATATTGCGACGGGAGGAATCGAAATCGAATCTTCCGAGGTGGTCGTACACAACATCTCAGCGACTCCTCCATTCCCCATCGACGACGAGAAGGGTGATAAGGTAAACGAGGATTTGCGCCTCAAGTACCGTTACTTGGATTTGCGTCGTGGTAAGATGCAGAAGGTTTTGAAGATGCGTCACCAGGCGTCGAAATCTGTTCGTGACTTTCTCGATGGCGAAGGGTTCTACGATGTAGAGACTCCGATTCTTTTTAAGAGCACTCCTGAAGGAGCTCGCGAATACTTGGTTCCAAGTCGTCGTCAGCCTGCTCATTTCTACGCACTTCCACAATCGCCTCAACAGTTTAAGCAAATGTTGATGGTGAGCGGAATTGAGCGTTATTACCAAATCGCTCGTTGTTTCCGTGACGAAGATTTGCGTGCTGACCGCCAAATGGAGTTCACGCAGATCGATTTGGAGCTCTCCTTTATCGACCGCGAGGACATGTACGCCTTGATCGAAGGCTTGATGTCTAAGATCTGGAAGGATGTTCTCGATATCGATATTCCGACTCCGTTCCCTCGCATGGGCTTCTATGATGCGATGAACCGTTACGGTGTGGACAAGCCAGATACGCGCTTCGGCCTAGAAATTTCTGATTTCTCAGAAACCTTTAAGGCCTCTTCTTTCAAGGTCTTCTCGGGGACCGTTGCAAAGGGTGGCGTAATCAAAGCATTTAAGGCTCCGACATTGGCTGATTTGACTCAGGGCGAGATGAAAAACCTCGAAGAAGTCGCTAAGTCGTTGGGAGCTAAGGGACTAGCCTTTATCAAGGTCGGTGCTGAGGGCGAGTGGAAGTCTCCAATCGTTAAGTTTTTCTCTGATGAGGAGAAGGCGGCTCTTCAAGCGGAACTCTCTCTAGAAGAAGGAGACATCGTTTTCTTCGCAGCGTCTCCTTGGGAGCAAGCGTGTGCGATTCTTGGTCGTGTTCGTCTCGAGTGTGCTGAACTTCTTAAGAAGCGTGGTAAGTTGGAAATCCCAGCGGATGTGTACAATTTCTTGTGGGTCATCGAATTCCCTCTCATGTCTCACGACGAAGAGCAGGGCCGTTATGTGGCGACTCACCATCCGTTCACTGCCCCCGTTCCAGAGGACGTGCATTTGTTGGATTCCGATCCTAAGGCAGTTCGTGGTCAGCACTACGATCTCGTTCTTAATGGGGTTGAGCTCGGTGGGGGAAGTATTCGTATTCACCAAACCGAAGTGCAGCGTAAGATCTTCCAAGATGTTCTCGGTATTCCTGAGGATATCGTTGAAAGCCGTTTTGGATATATGCTTGAGGCCTTTAAATACGGTGCACCGCCACATGGTGGGATCGCGTTTGGTCTCGACCGTCTCGTAGCGATTTTGACCGGTTCTCCTAGTATTCGTGACGTTATCGCGTTCCCGAAGACTCAGAAGGGGCAGTGCTTGATGACGAATAGCCCAAGTACGGTGACTGAGCGTCAGCTCAAGGATTTGCATATTGAGCCGACTGTGCTTGAGGAAGAAGTCGCTGATTAATAATTAGCGTAATTTAGACTTTTGGGGCCGCTCTATTTTGAGCGGCCCTTTTTTTGTGTGCACATTTTGAGCTAGATCTAACCCCAATCTTATTAGGGTTCGTCAGTAGTTTTATGAATTTTGAGGTGTTTGAGGGGCTTTTATTAAGCTGGCACGCCAGTTGCTAAAGGAGGGGCAGTCACTTTGATCTGCGATCTTCGCAGACGAATCTCCTAAAAAAACCATAATATAAATAGAGAAATGAAAAAACTCATAACACTCCTCCTCGCACTGGGTGCCGTCGCTGCTCCCGCTATCGCGGGCGATTATGCAAGCTACGAAGAATTTGCAGCTTCTGATGGCTTCCCGCTTTTCGTTGTAAATAATCTCTGGATTTTGCTATCCGCAGCGTTGGTCTTTATTATGCACCTCGGTTTCGCGACCTTGGAGTCTGGCCTTTGTCAGCAGAAGAATACGGTTAACGTTTTGTTCAAAAACGTGTTCATCATTTCGATCGGCCTTTTGAGTTATGCAGTCTGGGGCTTCAATGCGATGTACCCGGGAGAATTCAATGGTTTCTTCGCAACAGGGAGCTGGTTCGTTGTTTCTAACGAAGATATGTCTATGGTAACGGATGCTTACAATCTAGGGTACACTTGGTGGACAGACTTTATCTTCCAGGGAATGTTTGCAGCGACTGCAGCAACCATCGTTTCTGGTGCGGTTGCAGAGCGCGTTAAGCTTTCTTCTTTCATGATTTTCGCGACATTGCTCGTAATGTTCGCTTACCCAATGGCCGGTTCTTGGAAATGGGGCGGCGGTTGGCTCGATGCTGCAGGCTTTTATGATTTCGCAGGGAGCTCGATCGTTCACGCATTTGGTGGTTTCGCAGCATTGGCAGCGGTTATTCTCCTCGGCCCACGTAAAGGTAAGTACACGAAGGATGGTAAGATCCGTCCGATCCTTGGTCACAGTATGCCTTTGGCAACAATCGGCGTTTTCCTCCTTTTCCTCGGTTGGTTCGGTTTCAACGGTGGTTCGGTATTGAGTGCTGATCCTCTTCTCGTTTCTTACGTTTTCGTAACTACAGGCCTAGCAGCTGCGTCAGGTGCACTTGCTTCTATTTTCACAAGTTGGATTACTCTTAAGAAACCAGATTTGTCTATGGCTTTGAATGGTATCCTCGCCGGTTTGGTTGGTATCACAGCGGGTGCTGACACAGTTGAAGTTGGTTCAGCAGTGATCATCGGTGCTGTTGCCGGTATCGCAGTAGTATTCGCGATCCTTTTCTTCGATAAGATTAAGATTGATGATCCAGTAGGTGCGATTTCCGTACACGGTGTCTGTGGTGTATGGGGTACTTTAGCAGTAGGGATCTTCTCTACTAACCCAGAGCACACAGTTGCTATACAGCTCCTCGGAACTGTGAGCTACGCAGTGTTTGCGATGCTCTTCACTTTCGCAGTGTTTGGCCTAATTAAGATGGTAATGGGAATCCGCGTTTCAGCCGAAGAAGAATTCGAAGGCTTGGATGTAGGTGAACATGGCCAAGAAGCGTACCCTGATTTTAGCGTAACATCCCGATAAGGGGTTGTTGCCTAAAGCTCAGTGATACATTGACTTGAATAATATTAATGCTAATCCATATATCAGCATAACCCTAATTAAGACTATCTATGAAACTTGTTGTAGCGATAATTAAGCCTTTTAAATTGGAAGAGGTAAAAGAAGCCCTTTCGGAAATCGGAATCGAAGGAATGACAGTAACTGAAGTTAAAGGCTTTGGTCGTCAAAAAGGTCACACTGAGATCTACCGCGGTAGTGAGTACACAGTGGACTTCCTTCCGAAGGTTAAGATCGAAATCGCCGTTCAGGACGATGTCGTTCAAAAAGCCGCTGAAGCGATTGTTAAGGCTGCTAAGACTGGAAAGATCGGAGACGGTAAGGTTTTCGTGGTTCCTGTTGAAGAAGCGATTCGTATCCGCACCGATGAGCGCGGCGACGTTGCTCTTTAAGTCTTCGACTTAAGCTAATTCTTTCAAGAGCCGGTTCCCGAATGGGAGCCGGCTTTTTTGTGTGTTGGTGGAGGTCGGGGGCGAGTTGGTAGGCAAGACTATGCAAAGTAGGCAATAATAGTGAGGATGACTGCTCGGTTGGTTTTTTGATTTTGTTAAGCTAACTGGATTGTTTTTTTTATTATTTCTTAAGTCACTTATGATCAACTGAATAGTGTATCTATCTAGGTTGTTCGTGTCATTTGGTATAAGGTCTGCTTAGCGTTTTAGTGCGGGTTTTACCCTGCCGTGTGACTTTTTGTATGAATTTTCCATTATTCTCCTGTTATTTTGGTCTGTCGCTTCGTGCGGTCATGACCTCTTCTGTATTAATGCTCGGTGGCATTCATTTGTCAGCGGATGAGGTTCCTCTCTTCGAGACCTCTGAGAATGGGCTGTTGTCGATTGTTCATGAGGGGTATTTTAATAGTTTGAATCCGTATTCGGCGGAAGAGGCATTGGCGACGCTACCTTTGGTTCATTCTTTTGAAAGATATCCATCAAACGGAGGTACCTTGAGAGGGGCGGGCTTTTCTGATTATACAACTGATGGTGCTTATTTAGGCCATATCGGGACGGATAGTATCCATTTGGACTATTTTGAAATATTACGTGGCCCTGATAATATCGGGGCGGGGTATTGGGGGCTCGGACAAGTGATCAATGCAGTGACGAAGCGTCCGGATGATTCTGGAGATTTCGTTCGTGCTCAGTTGATGAGTGGAAGAGGAGGGAAGGTACGTGGCACGATTGACTACAACACAGATCTGTCACCGAGTTCTAGCGAGACCTACTTTGGATTTAGATTAACAGGGGCGTACGCTATTACAGATCTCGAGGGGGCCGCAGTTGTTGGTGATAAAGATGATCCTTCTTCTTCCGATTTTCTAGATTTCAACAGAGAAGATTATGCATCCTGGGCCGTGTTTGAATCCGGGGCTTATGAGATAGAGCAGAGTTCTCGATCAAAAAATCAACACTCCTTCGCTCCTAGTATTCTCTTTCAGTCTGAGGGTACATCTTTATTACTTAAACATACGACGAGTGAAAATGGTACAGATCGGATTGGTGTGGACCTCGCTTCCATTTTCAATGGTGTAGAGGACGATCTTCAAAATGATCTCACCTTGTTCGAACTCAAACAACGATTGTGGGATGGTCTTATTGTAAAAATTTCAAATACATGGGCTAACTATGAGAGAGACCAGTTTTCTGTTTTTGTCCCAGAGAATTCCTTTTCCGAAGTTGATCCTTACACTACTGATAATAGTGCGGCAATTTTGGAGAAACATGAATCGACACATAATTCATTTAGAGTCTCTTTAGAATACGATTTTGAATTGTGGGAGCATCGTCATCGTATTTCTGCTGGAAATGCGTATGATTCATTTCGAAGTGATAATTTAGATAAGCGTATTCACTATAAGCCTATTGAATTCTTTGAAGGGAGTGATTCGTATGTCCCCGTTGGCCCCTATAGCGAGGGATCCCTGTACGCTCTTACGTATGCTGCTGATAGTGATGCGAACACATCTTATGTGGCCTATGAAAGTTCGTTTTTCGGTGGAAAAATCGATTTTAAAACGAGTGTTCAATTTGATGAAATGGATTCGGGTTCTAGCGTTTTGACAGACTATTTTGAATACGATGGAAGCAGTGATATTGTGGAGTGGGGCCGTTCAAGTTCCAACGATCGTGACTTTGACGATTGGGGTGGGGAATTTGCATTGTCTTATCATTTTACTGATAGTTTTTCCGGGTATACAATGTTTTCTCAGACTCAGAAACTCGAACCCATTCGTGAGATGATGCAATCTGTTCGGGCTTATGGAAGCGATACCCTCGACGATACCGATTATTGTGAAGTTGGGGTTTCTTTGGATGCGGACGTATGGGGAAAAGGCTCATTGAGCTTTTTTCAAAACAAGGCCCATGACTTTTACGGAGATCCTGTAGTTGGTGATCAGAATTATAAAGATTTTGAAGGGATTGAAATAACTTGGCAAGCGAGTCCAATTGATCAATTGGATCTATTATGGTCGACGAGTTATTCGGCTAGTAAGGAGAAAGATATTCGCGGGGGCTCTCCTATCCAGCTACCAGGACGAAGTCCGATACCGAATACGATACGATCTAATTATAGGTCGTTTAGGTCATCTTTGTGGTTCAAGTATGTACTTGAAGAAGGTTTTCTTGAAGGAGCTGAAATTGGGGGGCTTTTTACCTATGTCGAGTATGGGCTAAAACGTTCTGGTCATTCAAATATGTGGAATACGCTAGATCTATATGTGTCTTGTCCGGTTGCTCTTCCTTGGGTTCGTGAAGGGCGTGTTTTTATGAATGGATACAATGTCGCGAAGCATGAAGCGGGAAGCCGTTCGTGGTTAGCGGGTATAGAGGTGGGCTTTTGATTGGGGGCATTTAGCCCGGCTTTACGTTGTTACGCTGTGGCATTTTCGCTCGGCGGAAATGGTAGGAGATCCGAGATTGATTCCTCACTTCGTTCGGCAGGACTTTGCCCCAACCTGCGGTTGTCCTTCTCCAGCCGCTTCGCGGCTTTCGTCGAACTCTTTTCGTTCGAACCTCGGATCACGATGCGTTCACATATACTGTAAACGTAATATAAGGTCCATCTTTCCCAAAGGAAGGATGGTAGGAGATCCGAGATGTTATTCTCACTTCGTTCGTTGAGGTGTCGTCGCTGACACTCCTCGGTAGATTCCTCACTTCGTTCGTCAGGACTTCGTCCCAACCTGCGGTTGTCCTTCTCCGGCCGCTTCGCGGTCTTTCGTGTTCCGGTTCACTTCGTGCCCGGTCTTGTCGGCTTTGCCTCGGAACTCATCTCGGATCACGATGCGTTCACATATACTGTGAATGTAATATAGGGTCCATCTTTCCTTAAAGGAAGGATGGTAGGAGATCCGAGATTGGTTTCGCTTTGCTCAAGTCCTTTGGACCTATGCTTCGCATATCCCTTCTCCAGCCGCTTTGCGGCTTCCGTCGAACTCTTTTCGTTCTCATCTCGGATCACGCGGCGTTTGCATATACTGTAAACGAAATATAGGGTCCATCTTTCCCAAAGGAAGGATGGTAGGAGATCCGAGATTCGAACTCGGGACCTCTACCATGTCAAGGTAGCGCTCTAACCAACTGAGCTAATCCCCCGTGTCGCTTTCGCGTTCGGCTCCACACAATGTGAGGAGGCTGTGGAAGTTGTTGAAGAACGAATTTCGGAGCAAGAATAAATTTCGTTTTCTTTAGGCTCGAAATCGCGCTTAGTTTCGAAGTTCTTCTGTACTACTAAATGCTCCAATACCTCAAAATATCAAACTTGGCCTTACTTGAGGAGGCTTCGATAGAATTTGCCCGTGGTTTTACGGTGGTTACCGGTGAGACGGGGGCAGGTAAAAGCGTGTTCTTGGGCGCGTTGAGCCTGTTGTCGGGTGCACGTGCGGATAAGGCGTTGATCCGCTCTGGGGCGGAGACCTGTACGGTGGAGGCGTCGCTGTGGTTTGAGGACTCTAGCGTGATCGATGCAACGTTGACAGAATTGAATCTTCCGGTGTGCGAAGAGGGCACGCTTCTTATTAAGAGGAGCTTGAGCCGTGCGAAGGCGTCGCGGA
This sequence comes from uncultured Puniceicoccaceae bacterium, assembly GCA_963933925.1. GTDB lineage: Bacteria > Verrucomicrobiota > Verrucomicrobiia > Opitutales > Opitutaceae > JAKYXN01. The sequence continues at coordinate 16,420 of CAWVWU010000031.1, read as the reverse complement.
TTACGGTGAACGGGAGTATGGCGACTTTGGCCAATCTGCATGTTCTTGGGAGTCATTGGATCGATTTTCACGGTCCGGGGGAGCCTCAGCGTTTGTTGAAGAGCGAATGCCAGTTGGAGATGATCGATTTATTTGCCAAGCTGGATCGGCAGGCATCGGCTTATCGTGTCGAGTATTTGAAGTGGCGGGAGACCTTGTCGACGATGGATCGGTTGCAGAAGGAGACTCGGCTTTCTGTGGAGCAGGTGGATTTTTTGCGTCAGCAGATTGAGAAAATCGAGCGTATCGACTTGGAGGATGAGTCGATCGAGCAGTTGGAAACGGATTTTAATCGAGTTTCTAGCAGCCAGGAATTGCTTGAGTTGACGAATTCTTTGTCTGAAGGGCTTTCGGGGGAGGAGGGTGCCGTGGCGTTGTTGTCTCAGTTGTCCCGGACGGCGAGCGAGGCGGCGGAGCTGGATCCGAGTTTGGTAGAAATGAAGAGCCGGTTGGAGAGTTTGATTTTAGAGGCCCAGGAATTGGGCGGCGAGTATGACCATGTGGGTGGATCTTTGAACTTCGAGCCGGCGTTTGCGGCCGAGGTAGAGGAGAAGATGAATATCTGGCAGGAGTTGCGTCGTAAGTACGGACGAGATGTGGCGATGGTGGTGGACGCTCGGGATGATATGAAACGTCGTATTGAGGAGCAGGGCGATGTGGAAGGGACTTTGGCTCGGTTGCAAAAGGATGCAGATGTTCAGGAGCGTTCCTTAAAAGTGCTGGCCGCTAAGTTGACCGATAAGCGAAAGACGGCAGGTCGGAAGTTGGCGAAACAGGCGGAGAAGATGCTTTTGGATCTTGGATTTAAGAAAGGGCGTTGCACCGTGGAGATGATTCCCGAGAAGAATTTGAAGGCTCATGGCGATGCGTTGCCAGAGTTGCAGTTTTCTCCGAATGTGGGTGAGCCCTTGCAGCCCTTGTCGAAGGTTGCGTCGAGTGGTGAGTTGGCTCGTGTGATGCTCGCATTAAAGTCGATCTTGGCTCAGGTGGATAGTATTCCTGTTCTTGTATTCGATGAAGTGGATGCGAACGTGGGTGGGGAGATTGGTCGCGTCGTGGGTCAGAAGATGAAAGAGATCGCCCAGACGCATCAGGTCTTTTGTATTACTCACCTTCCTCAGGTGGCGTCGTTGGGCGAAAATCATTTTGTGGTCGAAAAGGACCAGAGTGGGGCCCGCGCTGCGGTATCGATTAGCCAATTGGATACGATGAGTGAGGAGAGAATTCTGGAGTTGGCACGAATGTTAGGAGATCGTAATGCGGTCGCCGCTCAAACTCACGCCAGGGAGCTGTTGGCTGTCTAGTTGTATTGGGGATGGATTTACGCGGGAAGAAAATTTTAGTAACCGGTGCCAGTCGAGGGCTGGGGCGATCGATCGCCGAGTTTTTAGCAGAAAAAGGTGCCCACGTATCAGGAACCTCTCGTAACCCGGAAGCGGTGGACTGGATGGATTCGATACGACTCTATGGTTTAGATTTGAGTAGTCCGGCGGCCTTGAAGGCGGACTGGGTAGAAAGCGGTCTCGTTGAAGAGCAATTTGATATTGTGATCAATAATGCGGGGGCGGGCTCGTTTTTTGAATTTTCGATTTCGGATGAGCAGTTATGGGAAGCGCAAATTTCCCTATTGTTGCGCTCGCCGATGGCTTTGTGCCGTTTGGTGCTCCCGGGAATGTTAGAGCGGAAGGGCGGGGTGTTGGTGAACGTGTCGTCTTTGAGTGCAGAGTACCCGATTCCCTTTATGAGTGGGTACAGTGCTGCTAAATCAGGACTTTCGGCCTTTACTAATGGCTTGGCGAGCGAGCTTTTGGATACGGACGTTAAGGTGATCGATTTTCGTCCAGGGGATTTTGATAGTTCGTTTAACGATTCTTCATCGCGAGGGCAGTTTTCGGAGGAGAAGCAGGTATCTGCGAATCGTGTTTGGCAGTGTATGGTTGATCGCATGAAAACGTCGCCGTCACCCGAGTCGATTGCCGAGTGTTTAGTCGCAGCCTTGGAGAATGACCGAGATGGCGTGGTTCGGGCGGGTTCTTTCTTTCAACGTGTTTTAGCTCCGCTTTTTGCAAGGGTCGCACCCTTGAGTGCTCAGCGTCGAGCGAACGAATCTTACTATAAGCTTCATCAATAGAGTTTGGTTGTGGTTCGTATCTTAATTTTAACGTCGAGTACAGGAGGAGGGCATGATGCTCGGGCGAAAGCGTTTGTGGCGTGGATGCAGCGCTTGTACCCGGATCAGGTTGATACTCGGGTGGAGAGTATGCTCGAGGACTCATCGGGTTTGGCTGCCTTCGGAGTGTGGTTTTATAATTTCATTCAACGTTACGCTCCCTGGTTTCACATCCCTTATTTCTTATTGATCGAAGGACTCAGCTTGTTTGGGTCGAAACGGGTGAGCCTAGGGCGGAGCTACTATGAGTCTGTGGTTTTGGAGTATCGGCCGCATTTGGTTTTTAGTGTGCACGATTGTCTGAATCGGGGCTATTTTTATACGGCTCGCGAGTTGCTGGGAGCGAACCATGTGCGTTGTGCGACCTATTGCTCTGAGTTCTCGGGAAAATTTGGGTACAGTCGGAATTGGGTGGATCGTTCAGTTGATCTCTTCATCTCGCGTACGAGTGAGGCTCATGACTATGCGGTTAAGGCTTTGGGACTGCCTGAGGGGAGTGGGAGTGTGTATGGTCAGTTCTTGGAGCCGCATGCCTATGATGGGATGATGAATCATGATGAGGCGTATCGTTTTGTGGCAAAGGATCTTGGACTCAGTTCGGACCGTAAGACTATCCTGCTGGGCACTGGCGGGGCTGGAGCAAATAATCATTTGGATGTGCTTGAGGCCATTAAGTCGTTTGGGCACGAGTATCAGGCGATCGTGGTCTGTGGTCGCAATGAAGCCACTTTTCAGGAAGTCAGTGATTGGCAGGAAAGGAATCCGACATTCCGCTGTCATGTCCTTGCGTATACAGATGATATCTATCGTTTGATGCAAGTGAGTGATATGATCCTTACTCGTGGTGGAACGACGACCTGTTCCGAAGCATTGCATTTTGGGTGTTTGATCGTATTTAATGGAATTGGGGGAGTGATGCCTCAGGAGTCTTTGACTTTGAATTATTTTCAAAATGCAGAGGCAGGTGTGCCGATTGGATCGGCACATGCATTTGCTAACATTTTAGGTCGTTGGGCTCGATTTCCAGAGGAGAAGCGGGCGATGAAGATTAGGTTTGGAGAACTCAAATTTCAGGGAGACCCGAGTGCTGGTCCTCGCCACTTGGTAGAATTGGCGACGGAGGCTATGGAGGCAGAAAAGAGCATGATGGGCTCGGATGATTAATCTATAGGAATGATGCGTATTTTATATCTAACGACAACGTTTCCGGTCTTGTCCGAGAGCTTTTTGCAGCGCGAGGTACGAGCGATGCGTGAGCTGGGCACGGAATTGGATATTGTTTCGCTTCATCGGGGGAATGAGGAATTCGATGGTTTACCCGTCCGTTGTTTTGAGAAGTGGGAATTGTTTTCGTTGTTCTACCTGTTGCCGTATACGTTGATATTCAAGTGGCGGAAGGCGGGTTATATTCTCAAGGCGATGTTATCGCGTTGGCCTAATGATCAGATGAATCTCTGGGAAAATCTTTTGGGTTTCGGGGCGGCGATTGTGTTGCATGGCGAGTTGAAGCAGGAGCGTTATGATGTGGTGCATTGTGCTTGGGCGAGTGCTCCGGCGGCTTGTGGTTGGTTGACCAGTGCTCTTTCCGAGACTCCGTTTACGATGGGGGCACATGCTTATGATGTCTTTGAGCATGGGGGTGATTGGCTGGTTCGTGAGAAAGTGGAACGAGCGATGTTGGTTCATAGTTCGACCCGTTCGGCGGCGGACCAGTTGGAGTCGATGGGAGCGGAAGGAGATGTTCACGTCATTTATCGTGGATTGAATGCTTTGCCCACTCAGCAGCTTTTGAGGGAGAATCGTAACCCTTTGAGAATCGTTTGTGTTGCACGACTGGTGGAGAAGAAGGGCTTTCCGTGGCAGGTGAAAATTTACCGTGCCCTTCTTGATGCAGGAATTGATTTCGAGGCACGTATTGTTGGAACCGGTCCTCTTTTTGCGGAGATTGAGGAGTTGCTTCGAGTTGCGGGAGTTCAGGAGCACGTGACGCTGTTGGGGCGAATGTCTCAAGAGGATGCCCTCGAACAGTTGGCTTGGGCTGACGTTCTTTTTCACACCGGGGTGGTTGCGGCCAGCGGTGATCGAGATGGCCTGCCGAATGTGATTCCTGAAGCGATGGCCTCGGGAGCTATCGTAGTAGCTTCGCCTGTTTCTGGAGTGGTTGAAGCGATTGAGCACGAAAAGACAGGCTTGTTGTGTTCGGTAGAGAATGCTGCGGCTTGGGTGGAATCGTGCCGGAACATTCAGGGGAATAATGCCCTGGCCAACTCCCTCGTAGTGGAGGCTCGTTCTTGGGTTGAGACCCATTTTGTTGCATCTATGAATACCGGTTCTTTGCTTAGAAGCATTCGTTATAAGCTTAATAATAGGTGATTACTTCTTGAGCTATTAGAATAAGCCCTTAGCTTTAAGGCCAAATTAATCCCTCTAATTCTTTATGCTCCAAGGTCGTCTCCTATTTGATGTAACCAAAGCGTCGAAACAAAAGCATCAATCTGGACTTGTTCGTGTATCTGAATGCCTTAGACGAGAGTTTGTTAATGAGTTGGGAGATCGGCTCGTCGAGGTTGTTTGGAGTGATCGGAAGCGGAAATTTGTCCCTGCGGTTAAAGATCGTTCGTTTGAGATTGAGCCGGGCGATGTGCTACTGACAGCTGAATTGTTTTGCGAATACGAGCGTGAAGGTGTTGAAGCATTTTTAAAGAGTAAGGTGTGTCGATGTTATGCAATTTTTCACGACGCGATTCCTCTGCAACATCCTGAATTTACTTGGCCGCACAGTGTTCAACGGCATCCGAGTTATATGAAAATGTTAGCTCTGTTTCATGGGGTTTTTGCGGTGTCGCAATTTAGCTCTATGGTGTTGGAGGAGTATTGGGAGTGGTTGGGTTATGTTTATTCACCATCGGTGAGTTCGTTGCAGTTGGGCTGTGATGGGATCTTTTCAGAATACACTCCGCCTAAGAATACGGTTAGCGAACGTCCTCAGCTTCTTGTTTTGGGGATTTTAGAGAGGCGGAAAGGGCAGGACTTGACCTTGGAGGCGTGTCAGAAGCTGTGGGCGGAAGGCATTGGCTTCGATGTTCACTTCGTGGGACGGACGAATCCTTATTTTGGGAAGGAAATCGAAAAGGAGATTCGAATGGCAATTAAGGCGGGGGCTTCGGCGAAGTTGCATGGAGCCCTGGATGATGATGCATTGCAGCTGCTGTTCGATAAGGCAGATTTAATGTTGTTCTCGTCGCGTTCGGAAGGATGCGGGTTGCCTGTTTTGGAATCCTTGTGGAAGGGGTTGCCGGTTTTGTGCAGTAATTTGAAACCCGTTCGTGAGACCTCACGCTTTGGTGGATGTAGGTTATTCGAACGCGATAACGCCGATTCGCTGGCGAAAGAATTGCGTCATCTGCTGGCAGGGAAAAACGAGTTGAGAGGACTGACGAATTCTATTCGAAGCGATATGTTGCCCCGTTGGTCGGGGACCGCGCAGCAAATCGTTGGGAATATTAGTCGGTGATCGGGGGAGGAATTGTTTTTTTTCCACAGATTGCTCAGATGAACACTGATGGGTTTTTATGGTCGGAAGTAGTGAGTTGGGACAAGTGAAAGAGGTCCACTCTGATAAGGGAGAGCTTTTTGTTGTCCTGCTTAAAGGTGAAGATTTTACTCCACCGTATCCCGGTTTATTTGGGAGAAACTTGGAAGAGCTGGAAACAATCGAGAAGTTGTACCAATCGAGGAGGTCAGGTCTAGTTCTGCCTTCATCGTAACCCGAGTATAACTGCGGTTTTATCTCGGTTTTTTGAGCCCGGATAGCATCCGGGCCTACATTATTGGGGACCTCTTTGGCCCGGGTCGTTACAGTTTGCTGGCTGCGTAGGTGAAGGCTTCTTCGATGCGTTCGAAGTCTTTGTCGGTGTGGCTAGCGGAAATGGCTGTGCGCACGAGGTCCTTTCCTGGCGGGACGCCGGGAGCGGTGGAAATGATGGTGAAGACGCCTTTTTCCCAGAGGTGTTTCCAGAAGTAGTAGGCACGTTCACGGGTGCCGAGTACGATTGGGGTAGCGGGTGTTTCGCTTTCCCATGTGTCGAGCTCGAGTTTATCGAGAATATTTTTGTAGCGACGGGTGTTCACCCAGAGGCGTTCGACCCATTCTGGTTCAGTCTCTAGGATATCGATGGCTGCCATGGCACAGGCTGCTTGGCAGGGGCTGATGGCGGCACTGAAAATGGTTTGTTTAGAATGGGTTCTGAAGTACTCGATGGCATCTGCATTGCCGGCGACGAATCCACCGGTGCTGGCGAGTGCTTTGGAGAGACTGCCTGAGATGATGTCTACGTGTTCGGTAAGATTAAAGTGGTTGGCAGTGCCTCTACCGTTTTTTCCGAGTACGCCGACGCCGTGAGCGTCGTCCATGACGAGGAAGCAGTTGTACTGCTTGGCGATGTCTACGATTTCTGGGAGTTTGGCGATATGGCCCTCCATTGAGTAGACGCCTTCGACGGCGATGAGTTTCGCTTCATGTGGATCGAGCTGATCGAGGATGGAGCGAAGGTGGTCGGGATTGTTGTGTGCGAAGCGCTCGACGTTGGCCATTGAGAGGCGAATGCCGTCCCAGACGCTGGAGTGCATATTCTTATCGACGAGGATATTGTCTCCGCGTTGAGAGAATCCGGTGATGCTGCTGACGCAGGAAAGGTATCCGGCTGAGGAGACGTGGCAGGCTTCTTTTCCGAGAAATGCTGCGAGGCGTTCTTCGAGTTCGATGTGAAAGCGTCGTCCACCGTTGGCAGAGCGGGCTCCCATGGTGCCGCTTCCCCATTTATCCAAAGCCTTTTTACCGGCTTCGATTACTTTGGGGTGTTCTGAGATGCCGAGGTACTCATTGCTGGAGAGCATGAGGAGGTCTTTTTCGCCAATACTTACCTTGGTCCCCTTTTGGGAATCCATAATATGGTAGTAGAGGTCGTATTTTTTGCGAAGTTTGGTGTAGCTGTCGTCCTGGATCCGCTCGTGAATCTTTGTCTTTTTCTTGGATTTGAATAGAGAGCGTATCATGGAGTTTAATAAGTTTTCACGCGATCGATCTTAGAAACCGGTACGTTAAGCAACGTCTGTAGTACAAAGGGATAGGCTAAAGTACTGTACTGTGGGCGTTCTTCTCCAGACAATTCTGGATAAAATTTAACAGCTTTTTATATCATGTGCATATTGTTGCCAACTTTTGAAAGAAATATTCTTGGTTACTTTGGTAAGCTGACTGAGTTCTTGCGGTTTTTCAATTAAGGTTTTTACCGAATTTGCGATGCCAATTGAGTCGAGCGTTTGGGGAATCAGACATCCTCCGTCTATTATAGTTTCGGCTAAGCCGCCTCGATCTGAACACACGGATGGTTTTCCCCTCTGAAGGCTTTCTATAACGGGCATTCCATAGCCTTCCCAAAGGGAAGGGTAGAGGGTGAAGGCGCAGCGGTGGTAGCAATCGTTGACTTGGGCGTCGCTGGAGGGGCCATGGGCGGTGATGGGCCTTCCTTTTTGGACGAGTTGCTCGAGAAGGTCGATTGCAGGCTGGCCAGTTTCGGGGACACTACCTCCGACGAGTTCGAGTGAAAATTCGAGGCCTTCGGACCAGAGTTGCTCGAGGGCTTCGAGGGCGGCGAGGTGGTTTTTTCGGCCTTCGATTGATCCGACAAATAGGATCATGGGAGAGAGAGAGGGAGATAGAGATGAAGAAGGAGAGGAGGGGGCGGGGTGAGTTCCGAGGGGGATTGCTTTCGTTTCTGGGAGGGGAGATTTTCCTTGGTTAGACCAATATTCTAGGAGATCGGTTTGGGATGACTGGGAAACGGCGGCTATTTTGTCGAATTGGCGGAGCTTTTCGAGGTAGTGGGGGAAGTATTGGACAGTTTTGTCTGGGGTGAGCTCGGGGAATTTGAGGGCGATGGCGTCGTGGAAGACTGCGGTGAGGGGAGCGTTGGTCTGAGTGCGAAGGTTGAGGTAGGCCTCGATGGGAGTTTTGGGCGGGATGATTTCTGGAACGATGATCGCACTGACGAGGTGAGTGCTAAATTTCGGGGTGGTGGTGAGGTAGCGTTGGAGGAGACCACGGAGTTTTTGACCTTGGGACCAACTGGCTCCTCTTTTTGCTGAATTCGGCTTGGAATTTGGCGAGAGCGTTAGGTTTGCTTCTTCGTTACGGTCTGTCGGGCGGAATCGTTTGGCGTAGGGATCGTAGATGATTGCTTGGACCTGTTCGGTTTCCGATAGGGCCGCGAAGAGGTTGCGGGTAACCTGTTGGATCCCGCTTTGGCTGGTGGTATGACTGGTGTGGGTGACGTCGAGGAGAATCATCGTTGTCCGGAGCTCAGTTCAATTGATTCTTGAGCTGAGATAGGTGACGAGTCCGATGAGGAAGGACGGGTCGCCTGGAAGCTGATTGCAGGCTTCGATGGCTTGCTCACTGAGGTCGCTGGCGATGGATCTGGATTTTTCGAGGCCGTAGAGGCTGATATAAGTGGTTTTTTCTAGGGCTTCGTCGCTGCCGATGTTTTTTCCGAGAGTGGCTTCGTCGCTGGTGGCGTCGAGGATATCGTCGACGACTTGAAAGCAGAGTCCGATGCAGCGTCCGTAGGTGCGTATGCTATCGAGTTGTTCGGGAGTGGCACCGCCGACGCGTGCTCCCGCTTCGAGGGAGGCTTCGATGAGGGCGGAGGTTTTGTTGAGGTGGATGAATTTTAGGCCTTCTTCGTCGAGCTGGGAGTTTTCGCCGAGAATGTCTTCCATTTGTCCTCCGATCAGTTTTTCGCTCCCGGCTGTGTCTGCAATGAGGTCGATGAGTTGGGTGGCGAGTTCGGGGGTCTTGCCGTAGGAGCGAGCGAGGAGTTGGAAGGTGTAGGTGAGGAGGGCATCGCCTGCGAGGACAGCGGTCGCCTCGTCGAATTGTTTGTGACAGGTGGGTTTTCCTCTTCGGAGATCGCCGTCGTCTATGGAGGGGAGATCGTCATGAATGAGGGAGTAGGTGTGCAGGCATTCGAGAGCGATTGCGGCGGGCATTGCATTTTCGCTATCGGCGAAGAGTTCGCAGGCGCTGAGGGCGAGAACGGGGCGGAGGCGTTTTCCACCAGCCTTCATGCTGTAGAGCATGGCTTCGTGTATACGGGCGGGCCTTGTGGTGGCTGATGGGAGGAAGCTATCGATCGATTTTTCGATACGATCTTGGTAGCGCTGCAGATTCTCTTTGAACTCCATGTTTTTTTTGCGAGTGTGTGGTTTTGAATTTCACCAAAGGAACTGCAATGCCGACCATCGAGCAAGTAACTAAACGACTCTTTTCAGACAAGAATTGGCTAAAGAAGTGTTTGATCGGGGGCCTATTGGCTCTTTTACCGATTCTTTCATTCGGCTATTTGTACAAGATTTTCGAATCAGGGAAGCGTGGGGCGGCGTTTGAGTTGCCGGAGTGGAATGAGTTTCAGAAGCTCGCATTGGACGGCGTGAAGTTTTTGTTGATCCTGATCGTATTCGTCGTTCTACCGGTCGCTCTGTGTGAGTGGATTCTAGAGGTTTTGGGGCGGGCGTCATCGATCTTTCGAATTCTGTGGATTCCGCTGACTTTACTTGAAGGGCCGGTTTTTTGTGTGGCACTGTATTTCTTTTCGGTGCGCGGGAAGTTCAAGGATTGTTTTAATTTCTCGGCCTACGAGGTCCTGTTGAGGAAGGGTGCGTTTGAATATGCGGTACCGACCCTAGCGTTTTGTGGTCTTCTTGCGGTTGTTTTACTTACTCAGTTGTGGGTATTAATGCCTTTCGTTTTCTTCTTTGGTGGGACGGTTTATTTCTATATAATGGCCCGCATTATTCGCAGTTTAGAAATTCGCTGAAGTAACCTGTAATCCAACATGTCAAAAATCAAAGATCCGACCAAGCAGAGCCGTAAGGGCTTAATCTTTACAATCAGTTCCGGAATTTCACTGGGTGGGTTGTTGGCGATTTCATTTCTCATAGGGACACCTGCTGTTCCGATGACAAAGGCTCCTAGCGAAGGGTATTATACGCATACTCAGTATGTGGTCCCGTATATTAAGGGGCGTGTCGCCAGTGGTGAGTCTTTGGCTTTAAAGGCGGGACTGCGTAGACTTGAGAATCGAATGCCTGGTGAGGTTTTGGTGGCAGAACAAGATCTCAATTGGATGCTTTCAGAGTGGGTTCCGCCTGTTGGTGACAAGGATTCCGATGTCCGAATGGCATCTCCTAGCATACATCTCAATGACGCAGGGATGCATTTTTCTTTGCCGATAGCAGTTAAGGCGGTGGAAGGGTTGAATTTTGTAATTCAGGTAAAATCTGAATTCTTGGAGAGCGAGGATGGCCCGAAATTCCGTGTTAAGGAATTCCATATCAACAGTCTACGTTTGCCCGCGGTTGGGATTACGTCGGCGATTATAAATAAGTTCTCGAAAGTAGAGTTTCCTCCGAAAGTGGTTGAAGGCTGGAAAAGTATCAGCTCCATCGGCCATGCCAATGGTAGTTTGGTGGTATTGATTGGTCAGCAACGCCGTTAGAATGCGTTGGTGAGTTGGGCGAGGTCGATGTTGTCCTGCATGAGTCGTTTAATCACAGGGATTTTGTCGGTATCTTCGGGCTGGGTTTTGACCGTCATGCCATGGATACGTGAGGCTACGCTGTAGCTATCGTTTGGAGCGAGGATGACGGGAATGGTGCTATCGGTTATCATTTCCTGAATTCTCGGATGAGGGACGAGCCCTCGTGTTAGAACGATACCTGCTACTGTTTGGCATCCCTTTGATGATGCGTAGGAGAGTACGGCCATTATGATATCTTCTCTATCGCCAGGCGTGATCAGAAGTGTTTGGGGCGTGATGGCGTCGAAAATACGTGAGGCAGTCATGGCTCCTATGACGATGTTTTCAATGCGTTGGTTTTCGAATTTGCCCTGTCCATTGAGCCGCTGACCGTTGATACGGTGGATGATTTGGGAGAGATTGGGAGAGAGGAGTACTTTGCGCTCGGGGATGATTCCGAGAAGAGGGATTCCTAGGTTTTCGAGGGCGAGAGTGGTGTACTTGCGTACCACGTCGATCTTGTCTTCGTGCACCTTGTTAATGATGGCTCCGATGACTTCGACACCTTCTTTGTCGAACAAGGCTTTGTTGAGGGCAATTTCGTCGATGGGTTGGCCGATGCCTCCACGGCTGACAATGATTGCTTTCGCGTTTAGAATTTTGGCGACGCGTGCGTTGGACAAATCGAATACGGAGCCGACGCCGGCGTGTCCGCTGCCTTCGATGATAGTGAAATCCATATTCCACGAGGCTCGATCGAATCCAGTGCAGAGCTTATGGGTAAGCTCTTCGTTCATTTGCTTGGGGGACTCGAGGTAGCGCCGCGTGAATGTGCTATCGATGGCGATCGGACTCATGCTGGAAATCGGAGCGTCGACCTTGAAGATTCGTTCTACGAGAATGGAGTCTTCGTCGATGAGTTGACCGTCAATTTCGACAAAGCGTTGGCCGACTGGTTTAATGAATCCGACTTTTCCGTATTGGTTTTGCAGAGCCGCGAAGAGGCCGAGGCATGTCGTGGTTTTACCTTCGTTCATTCGTGTCCCCGCGACGAAGATACGTTTTGTCTTGGTGTTGGTGGGGTGGGTCAGTAACTGAGCCATTTCTATTTAAACTGGATTTATGAGGAGGCTGCGGTCGATGGCTTGGCAGCCGACTATACTGGCGACCCCTAATATATCGTGAGCGGTGGCACCACGGCTAATTTCAGCGGCTGGCTTTTTGAGACCCATGAGAACCTGTCCATAGGTGCTCGCTCCGGTAAGAATTTGTACGAGCTTGGTCGCGATGTTTCCGCTGTTGAGGTCGGGAAAAATGAGGACGTTGGCGAATCCGGCAACGCTGCTGGATTCGAGGCCTTTGACGATGGCAGTCGCACGATCGAGGGCGGCGTCGACTTGGAGTTCGCCTTCGATCTCGATCGGGAAATCTAGGGATTTTGCACGGTCGATGACGATGGCCTTGGCTTCTCGGATTTTGGAGATTTGGGGACGATTCGTTCTCGCGTGCGTTGCGAAGCTGAGAAGGGCGACCTTGGGGATGGCACCTGTTAGATGGTGGGCGAGGCTGGCAGTGGTGATGGCGATGTCCGCAAGTTGATTCGCATTTGGTTCTGGAATAACGCCGCAATCGCCCATGAACAACCAGCCGTCGATGCCGAGTTTCTTTTCTTCTAAGTCGAGGATGAGAGAGGAGGAGACCGACTTCACTCCCTCTTGGGTCCCAATAATTTTGAAGAGAGGACGTAGTGCACTAGAGGCTCGAGCGGTGGCTCCGGAGATCATTGCTTCGACCTGGTTGTTCTCGAGCATGAGAGTGGAGAAGGCGTTGGGGTCGCGCACCATGGTGGCGATGTCTTCGTCGGAATGGTTTTTGTAGCGAGGCATTGCCTTGAGGTCGGCAGAGAAGCCGTCGAGCTCGTTGCTCCGCTCGATCTCGATGATGCGCATTCCTTTCGTGATCAGGCCAAGTTTGTTGGCTTTGTCCTTGATGAGGGAGCGGTCGCCAAGAATCACGGGGACTCCCATTTGTCTCGATATGATCTGGCGTGCGGCTTGAAGGACGCGTGCGTCTTCGCCGTCGGGAAAAACAAAGCGCTTGGGGTGCCGCTGGAGTTTTTCGATGAGTGAGTGGATTAAATTCATTTTGATGGATTGGACTCAGTGGTGAGTCAGCGGATAGTGTGCCATGTTCAACTGAATTTTAATTAATTGAGCACGGCCGGATGGAGTTGGAAGTGGGGCTTTGTAATTTTTTATAGATGGTTTGTTGACGAGTGCTTCTAGCAAGATGGGAGAGTGCGATGTTTTCAATTGAAAAGCTCTAGGGCTTTGCACGGTGTCAATTGTCTTGATTGAGGGTCGGTAATCTTCGAGAAGGGAATGATGTCCAAGCTGTTGTCACGAATAGGTGTAGTATCGTCGTTTACGATGATCTCGCGTGTGCTCGGTTTGGGGCGTGATGTGTTGACCAGTGCGATATTTGGAGCCTCGGTTTGGAATTCGGCTTTTATTACAGCGTTTACGTTACCGAATTTGTTTCGTCGTTTGTTGGGCGAGGGGGCGTTGACTGCGGCGTTGATGCCGAGTTTGAGCGACGAAAAAGAACGCGGAGGGATTGATGCGGTCTATACTTTGCTCAATAAGGCACTGAGTTGGCTTTTGGTTGTATGCATTGGATTGATAATACTCGTGGCCGGTGTGTATTGGAGCCTGCAGCTTTTTGCGATTGGTGAAAAGTGGATGCTCGTTGCGGATCTCGCGGTGCTGCTGTTTCCCTATGTGCTTTTGGTGTGCGTGGCGGCTATTATTTCAGCGGCTTTGAATCTCGAAGGCGTTTTTGGAATACCTGCCCTTACGGCGGTGTGGTTGAATAGCAGTATTTTGCTTTGTTTGGGCGTTGGTGGTTGGTTGATAGGGGATTCGATGTTTTCGAGGATCACTTGGTTATGCGCGGGAGTGTTGATTGGGGGGACCTTGCAACTGTTGATTCCTGCTATCGTGCTTGCCCGAAGAGGGTGGGTGCCTTCGTTAGACTTGAGACTCTCTGACGGCATGCGTCGGGTGATGGTGATGACCGCTCCGGGGGTCGTCGGTGCAGCGGTTTATCAGATCAACATCGTGATTTCGCGCAGTTTTGCCTACACGGTGAGTGAGGAGGGGGCTACGTTGATGTACCTTGCTAATCGCTTGGTGGAGTTGCCGATTGGTGTGTTTGCGATTGCGATATCAACGGTGGTGTTTCCGGCGTTCGCGATGGCGGCCAGTCGAAATCGAATGGATGAATTTGCGTCAACCTACCGAAATGGGGTGTTGATCGCTAGCATGATGGCATTTCCTTCGGCTATCGGTTTGGTGGTACTCGGTGAGGATATCGTGAGAATTTTATTTGAGCACGGACAGTTTACGGCTAAGGATACTGCAAATTTGATGCCTGTGCTTTATATCTTTTCGGTCGGGATGCCTTTGATTTCGTTGATCTCTATCGAAACGCGGGCTCTTTACTCAATCAAAGCGGTAAAAGCTCCAGTGAGAGTGGCGGCGATAATCCTGCCGGTAAATGTTGGTTTGAGTTTTCTGTTGATGGAGTTTTGGGGGATAATCGGTTTGGCCGTTGCCACGAATACTTCCATATTGCTTCAGACAATACTTCTCCATCGAGCTCTCAAAAAGCGAGAATCGTGTATTGAGCTTGGGACATTGTTTTCGCCAATCGCTCGTTGTTTCGTGGGTGCCCTTGTTATGGGAGGCGTGCTTTACTTTGGAAGAGAGTTGATGGAGGGACGAGGATTCGTGCTTTCGTTGGAGTCTTTTTTGTCTCTGGTTGTTTTGATTCCGGTTGGGGTGGGCGTTTACTTTTCGGTGCTGTTGTTATTGGGCGTGGCTCCGGCTCGAGAGGCATTCGCTATGATTAAGGGCCGCCTTGGCAAAGGAGGCGAATAGGATTGGGGGCTCATCTCTCACCGCATTTGCTTGTTTTTTTGGTGAGATGACTATGAAGTGAGGGCGTAATGGCTCAGTCAAAAAAAACAGTATCGTCGCGTCATAAAACAGCCTTAGATCTCCTTGTTAAGGAGTTGGGAACGCTAAAAGTGATCACCGAGGGGAACGCGAAATATATGGCGTCCTTTGATAGCAGCAAATTGTCATTTCCTTATGATGCCTTGGTGCTCGCTCGCAGCGAGAAGGACGTGGGGACTGTTTTGAAATTGGCAAACGAATACAAGGTTCCCGTTACGGCTCGTGGTCGGGGGACTTCACTGACTGGATCGGCCTCACCGATTAAGGGTGGGTGGGTTCTGGATATGATGAAGCTGAACAAAATCGTCATCAAGAAAGAGAAGTCGATGGCGATTGCGGGCCCTGGAGCGGTTGTTAAGGATATTCAAGATGCGGCTGAGGAAGAGGGATTGTTTTATCCGCCAGATCCTTCATCGCTCAAGTACTGTACGATCGGTGGCAATGTCGCGTGTAATGCTGGGGGACTTCGCGGTGCGAAATATGGCGTGACACGTGATTATGTATTGGCCTTGGAAGGCTTCTTGCCGACTGGCGAAAAAGTGTCGTGGGGCGGGGAGTACAAGAAATTCGCGACCGGTTATAATGTTCGTGATCTTTGGATCGGGAGCGAGGGGACATTGGGAATTGTGACGAAGGTTGTGCTAAAGTTGATCCCGAAGCCTCCTTTTAAATGGACGGTCGTTGTGGCCTTTGAGAGCGAAGACAAGGCGTTGGCAGGCGTGCAGGAAATTGCACACCTCGGATTGAATCCAGCAATTTTAGAGTATCTCGATTGTAATTCGATTTACTGTGCCGAGGATATTGGTGGGGTGAAATTGTTTAAGGAAGTATCGGGAAAGCCGTTACTTTTGATCGAATTCGATGGGACTAAGGCGAAGCTGAAGGAAGATCGTGCGGCGACACTTAAATGGGCTGGCGAATCGGGTATTGCGGTTAAGGAAGCGAAGAATGAGAAGAGTGCAGAGGTCCTCTGGAATGTGAGGCGTGCCTGTTCTGGGGCGATGTTTGCTTTGGGCAATGCGAAGATTAATGAGGATATTGTTGTGCCGTTAGAGAATCAGGCGAAGTTCGCCCGCTTCATCGGACGCTTGCAGAAGAAGTGGAAGCTACCGATGCCTACGTTTGGCCACGCAGCCGACGGGAACTTTCATGTGAACATTATGTTTCACCGTGAGGACGAGGACGAGAAGCGTCGGGCCAAGGGTGCGGTCGCAGAATTGATGGAGAAGGTGGTCGCCTTGAAGGGGATTATCTCTGGCGAGCACGGTATTGGCTTAGCAAAAACTCCCTTTATGTCGGTGGCTCGAAATCCTGCCGAGATGGCCGCTATGAAAGCCATCAAGAAGGCCTTGGATCCGAATGGTATTTTGAACCCAGGGAAGATCTTTGATGTATTCGAAGTCTGGGACAAAACACCGGAGAAGGTGGGGCTGCCTTGGGATAAGAAATTACCTCCTGGGATTAAATCGCTCTAGGCGTTTAATTTCGAAAGGTCTTCTGGGCGATCGATGTCTTGGAAGATTGCTGGGGTGTCGACCTCCAATTCGGTGATGGCGTTGCGTTCTTTCTTTAGGATGTCGCGGGCTCCTTTGTCACCTGTGAGTTGGGAGAGT
>CAWVWU010000030.1:0-26316 GCA_963933925.1 uncultured Puniceicoccaceae bacterium | reverse complement strand
CATCACTTCAGGTGAACTTACGATTGATGGATATATTAGGACAAAAAATGAATACAAACATCAGTCTACACGTCTGAAATCGAATAAAATTCGCGTCCATTCGCGGTTCCAAAAACTCCATTTATTGAAACGTTTAGGTTCATCTGTGGGGAAAAAACTCATTCCTCTCCATTCAGCCTTTTTAGACTTGCAATTTCTAAACTTTCACTAATTACTGAAAATACAATTTACAACAAATGACTGAACTCGAACAAATCAAACAAGACTACGTAGGCCAATGGGGTGCCCTCGGCAGCCAATGGGGAATCAACCGCACGATGGCAATGATCCATGCCCATCTCCTCGTCTCCCCGTCCTCACAGACTACCGACGACGTCATGGATGCTCTCTCAATAAGCAGAGGAAACGCTAACACCAACCTCCGCGAGCTGGTCAGTTGGGGCCTCATTCGAAATGTAGTAATGAGAGGCGAACGCAAAGACTACTACGAAGCCGAAAAAGACGTCTGGAAAATCTTCTGCATCGTGGCCCGCGAACGCAAACGCCGCGAAACCGAACCCGCCAGTCTCGTGCTCCAAGACTGTATCACTCGTTCCAAATCGATCAAATCAACCGAAGGCAAAGAACTCCACAAACAACTCACCTCTCTAAACGAATTCGTAACCCTCGCCAACAACATCATGGAGAAAGTCGCTACCAAAGGCGATAGCAGTATCATCCCAAAGATCCTAAAAGTTCTTAGCTGAGCTTTTTTTATCACTTTGATTTTCAATTTTTCCTGAAACTTCCATTTTCAACATAACAACAAAGAAACCTCATGAACTACGCCATCGTCGCCACCCTCACCTACTTAACGCTCGCTACAGCAACGACACTCTACGTCGGACGCGTACTGAGGCATAACGGATTGCCCTTCCTCAACGACGCCTTTGCCGACACCCCGGATCTCGCCCACTCTATCAACGTCCTCCTCAACGTCGGTTTCTATCTCGTCAGCCTCGGGATCATTGGAGCGTCTCTCCGATTCAGCCTCGCAGCGACCAATGTCCTCGAAGCAATCAACATCACCGCCTATCGCCTCGGAATAGAACTCCTCATCCTCGGCGGTCTCCACCTCATGAACCTCCGAATCATCCACCGCTTCCGTAACCACGAACACAACAAGAAACTAACCGCCATCCCTACGACCACACCAACCGCCTAATCAAACAAAAGATCCGCCCAAAAGACTGGGCAGATCAAAAGCCCATCACCAGAAACCCAAAACCCATTACCGAACAATGAAACGCATAATAATCGCCGGCATCAACGGCTTCCTCGGCCGCCACCTCGCCACTCACCTACAACAAAAAGGATACGCCGTCGAAGGACTGACTCGCAATCCCGACACTACCGACTGATGTGACAACATCCCCGTCCACCGTTGGAACGGCAGAACACTCGGCCCGTGGGCCACCCGCATCAACGGAGCCCACGCCGTCATCAACCTCTGCGGCCAAAGCGTCAACTGTCGCTACACACCACAAAACAAAGAACTCATCCTCAAAAGCCGCATCGAAAGCACCTGTGTTCTCGGTCTCGCCATAAAGCTCTGCCCACGTCCTCCAGAAGCCTGGCTCAACGCCAGCACCGCAACGATCTACCGGGATGCCCGAGACCACGGTATGACCGAACAAGACGGTGAAATCGGCACAGGCTTTTCTGTCGACATCGCCACAGCATGGGAAAACGCCCTCTTCGAAGAACCACTCCGCAAGACGCGTCGCGTCGCCCTCCGCACCAGCCTCGTCCTCGGACACGGAAACAACAGCGCCCTTCCCGTCCTCACTAAACTCGCCCGACTAGGACTCGGTGGACCCATCGCTGACGGCAATCAAATGTTCAGCTGGATACACGTCGACGACTTTACGAGAGCCGTCGCCTTCCTCCTCGGCGAAGAAGACATCGAAGGCCCAGTGAATATAACTGCTCCCGCCCCGCTCACCAATCGCGACTTCATGCAGCAACTCCGGAAAACCATCCGAATCCCCTTCGGCCTACCAACGCCCAAACCACTCCTCTACCTCGGAGCTTGGCTGCTCCGAACCGAACCCGAGCTCCCCCTAAAAAGCCGCTGGATCATCCCGGAAAAGCTCACCCAACACCGCTTCCTCTGGAATTACCCCTTCCTAGACGAAGCCCTCACTAATCTCTTAAATACCGCAACCACCAACCCAACCTCGACCGCAATGCTACACACACTAGCATAACCTCCCAAACCACCTCTACCACCTTAATAATCGGTAACTCCTTTTGCGTACTAACCAACTATCCACAGCCATATACTTTCGCGATATTTAGCGTATTTCGTGGTTAACCCAAAGCACAACCTAATCAAATCCGTGTCCATCCGCGGTTTCAAAACAAAGCACAACCAACATCCTCTCTCCATGACTCTCAATCATCCCACTCTCCGAGCCTCCCTCCAAAAGGCCTACTCTGCCGAAAAAGCAGCTGCCCTCGCCTACATCGGCCACGCCGCATCTCTCAAAGACCCAAAAGAACGAACTCGCGTCAAAGAGATAGAGCAAGACGAATGGGATCATCGCAACGCGGTCAACGAGCTCATGCAGCTCTACGACATCCCAGTATCAAAGTACTACGAATTCCTATACACATTCATCGGAAAAAGCATCGGCTACAGCTGTTACCTCATCGGCCGCTTCATGCCCTACTTCTTCGCTGGTAAACTCGAAAGTGGAAACGTTTGTGAGTACATCGTAATGATCCGATACTTCCATGAAGTTGGTATCAAAGATCACGATGCCATCCTCTACCAAATGGGCATCAAAGAAAAGGAGCACGAAGTCTACTTCCTCGAAACAATCAAAGACGCCGCCTGGCTCCCACTCTTCGAAAAGGTCTTCAACTGGGGAAACAACCAAAGCCAAAACGACATCGAACTCGAAAAACTCAATCCCCTTAAACAGGCCACCGACTACTGCCACAAAACCCACCCACCAAAACAATAGACAATTGCATCCAATTCAGTAGCCTACTAATCATCTACCTGAATGCTTAGAGTTCCCATGTCCGTCGGAGACTTGGCATAGAAGGATCCGCGGTTAAAAACAATTCCCAGCACCAATTCCAACTCCCCAAACCATGAAAAATATACTCTACACATTCATCTTTGCCTTAACCCTTTCCATTAGTAGCCACGGTGCCGAGAAGACCACTCCAACTCCCCTAGAAATCGTAAAACAACGCACACTCGCTCACAACACTCACGATATCGAAAAATTCATCAACCTCTACTCCGAAGAAATAAAAATCTACGACTACCCAGACAATCACATTGGGAAACAAGGTAAGGCTCACATGAGAAGAATCTTCGAACCTCTATTTAGTGAAAAGGCCGTACACGCAGACGTCCATCAGATGATCGAAAACGGAAACCACGTCGTAGTCCATGAAACCGTCGTCAGAGAAAACAAAACAACTATATACCTCGCAATCTACGAAATCCGAGACGGCCTAATCCACAACGTACGATTCATTCGAGATCGATAATAGATCAACGATCCCCATCGATTCGAATTTAAGAAGCAACCAGACAATGACTAAGACTAACCGACCATCCCTCCTTTTTCTACTCATAGCACTCCTAACGATTGCAACCTGCCCTGCCGCCGAGACTCAACACGAACCAGTAGACCTCGTCTATCCACAACTGGATACAGACAACTCCAGATGGTTCTTCTTCTCTTCCGCTTGTCGTCCCTTCGGACTGGTAAACCTCAGCCCAGACACAGAAGTAAAAGGGGCCTGGGGAAGCGGATACCGCCACAAGGTAGAGAACATCAAAGGCTTCAGCCATATTCATGCCTGGCAGCTCTCTGGTCTGAGCGTCATGCCCGTTTCCTACGATAATGATTCCTCAGAAATCCTCATCGATCACAGCTCTGACTTCAGCCACAAAACAGAACTCATAAAACCGGGTTATCACCTCGTACATCTCGTATCGCTACGAAATACAAGTCGAACTCACGAGCTCCAAGAGAGCCGGATTCCATCGCTACCATTTCGAAAAAGGAAACACCCGTGCAGTCATCTTCGACCTAAATGGTCCCTTGGGCCCTTCAAAGATGGTCGAGGGTACCATCGAACAGGTCAATAAGAGAGAAATCCGAGGCAGCGTCATCAACGCACCCACGAGGCGTCGCCCGAAACCCACTACGGTCTACTTCCACGCAATTCTTGATTCCGACATCATCAACAAACAGCTCTCCAAAGACCCCAAGGGGGGCATCGAGAAAGCTCTATTCGAATTTGGCGGGGACGACCTTTCAGAACTGAAAATGAAGATCGGCCTCTCCTACACTTCCCCCCAGGGAGCACTGGCCAACCTTGAAGCAGAAATCCCTCACTGGGATTTCGACCGCATCGCAAATGATTCGAGGCAAGAATGGAACTCACTACTAAGCCGCATCAAAGTAACAGGCAACACCCACGAACAACAACGTCGCTTCTACACCGACCTCTGGCACTCACTACAAGGGCGACGCCTCATAAGCGACGTCGATGGATCCTACCCGGACAATACCGGAGAGCATTTCCGAATCGGCAGACTCCCATTAGATGAAAAGGGAGCCCCTCGTTTCGGACATTATAACTCAGATTCTTTCTGGGGAGCCCAATGGACGCTGAATACACTCTGGCAACTGGTCTACCCCGAGATCGCCGAAGAATTCGTCAACTCCCTCCTCCAATACTATAACGATGGCGGACTAATTCCTCGAGGGCCCTCAGGAGGCAACTACACCTATGTCATGACGGGAGCGTCATCCACCCCATTCATCGTAAGTGCATGGATGAAGGGCATCCGAGGCTTTGACGCCGACCTCGCATTCCAAGCCCTACTCAAAAACCACATGCCAGGCGGTATAATGGACAAGGCAGGCTACGAACACGATACCCATCTAGGCGGCGGCTTAACGCACTACATCGAAAACGGCTACGTCCCCCACCCAATCCCCGAAGGCAATTTTGGCTTTCACCAAGACGGAGCCAGCCTAACTCTCGAATACGCCTATCAAGACTGGGCACTCTCACAGTTTGCCGCAGCACTGGGACACGAGAAAGAAGCCCAGCTTCTCCAAGACCGATCGACGAACTATCGCAATCTATACGACACCGCGTCCGGCTGGATACGCCCCAAGGACATCGATGGAAACTGGAAGACTCCCTTCGATCCCTATGAATACGAAAATGGCTTCAATGAATCCAATGGAGCCCAATCCATGTGGTTTGTCCCCCACGACGTCATCGGTCTCGCCAAACTCATGGGGGGGCAGTCAACAGCTGTCGAACGCCTCAACTCTCAATTCGAAGAAGCCAGTGTATTCGGCTTCACATCAGGCGATTCCCACGCACGGGAAACAAACCCCGACCTCCGCCGCGTACCTATCAACTACGGCAACCAACCCTCAATTCAAACCGCCTTCCTTTTCTCCCATCTTGGTCGCCACGACCTCAGCCACTACTGGGCTCGAAGAGTAGTTGAAACGACTTACGGCGGACTCAGTACCAACTCAGGGTACAGCGGCGACGAAGACCAAGGCCTCATGGGCTCTCTCGCCGTCCTAATGAAAATTGGCCTCTTCCAAGTAAAGGGCGGCGCAGACATTTCCTCCCAATACGAAATTGGTAACCCGATCTTTGATTCAATTCAAATCACCCTCAACCCCGACTACTATCCCGGAAAAGAGATCGTTATTAAGTCAAAAAACAACAGCCCAGACAACCCGTACATCTCGAATGCCACCTGGAACGACAACACAGTCGACAACTTCAAAATCAACCACGCAAACCTAGTCAAAGGCGGCACCCTAGAATTAGTCACAAGTGAAAAGCCAACCGCTAACCAGAAATAGAAGCTTGTTAGCAGAGAAATAATGAAAGAGGTCAAAGGCACAATCGATCACAGGATTTTACTGAACTTCCGGATTGATCCGGAAGTAATGAGTCGAAACTTACCATCAGAGTTCACCCCTAAACTGGTCGGCGGCTACGCAGTCGGTGGAATCTGTCAGGTTAGCCTCTCCGAGATGAGAGCAAATGGACTACCTGCTATTCTCGGTACACAAAGCCACAACGCTGCTCATCGCATTGCCGTTACCACCTCTCAAGGCGAAGGGGTTTTCGTAACAAGAAGAGATACCAACTCCACACTGAATACTCTATCTGGAGGTCGAATATTCCCAGGCGTCTACCAAAAAGCAGCATTCGACGTATCATCACACCAAGACAGTTACACAGTAAGTATAGAAACCAAAAAAGGAGATCCCATCATGTCCATAAACGCAGACGTGGTCAGTTATCTGCCAGAAGGCTCCATATTCAACTCAACAAAAGAAATATCTGATTTCTTCCTAACAGGCAACATTGGTTGGTCTCAAAGGGAGGCTGATGGAAAATTTGATGCCATAGAGCTTGTTACGAAGGAATGGCTAATGGAGCCTCTATCTGTGAAAGACTGCCATTCAGCATTCTTCTCTGACCTCAATCGCTTCCCTGAAGGATCAGTACACTTTGATAGTGCGATGATCATGAGAAACCTGCAACACAGCTGGATAACGAGAGACAAAATTTGCGAACTCTGTTGCTAGCCTGGTCGCTAATTTAAATTAAATACACGCTGCATTTCAATGTGCACAATCCCCGCCTCAACGAACGGCCCTCCAATCGCTTCAAACCCCGCTTTCTCATAGAACGATCGAGCATCGATCTGCGAAGACAAAAAGAGCCTACTGAGATTCAATTCAAGCGAAGCCTCCATCAAACGACGAAGCATCTCTCCTCCGACTCCCATTCCTCTCCAGTCTTTCAAAACCGCCATACGACCAATCTTACCATTCGCGAGTAATCGCCCAGTCCCCACCGCTTCTTCTTTCTCATCAAACGCAACCACCTGGATACAATCATCATCCAAACCATCTCGTTCCAGTTCACGGTCCACACCCTGTTCAAGTTCAAATACGATTTCACGTATAGAAACAATCTCCTCTCGATAGTCACTAAATCGACAAACTACGACCTTCATATTATCACAACCTCGCTTCCAAATGATGTTTGGCAGCTGAAACAAATGCGGTCACCACAGGATGCGGGTACTCTTCCGTAGACCGAACTTGAAGTACCATTCAGAAAAAGTACTGGATACCTCTGCGTCACAACTCTCCCCTCTCCCCATCCAGCTGCCGGGACATCAATTCCTTCCGTACCCAACCATACTGCTCATAAAGTCCGTGGGCGTCATTTGTCCCCAGAACACACTTCGTCCTCTTCGCCACTGGATGAGAGGTCACGCACTCCATCAGCCACTTCCCTAATCCATTTCCTCGATACTCAGAAAGAACAAAGACATCACCTAGCCACGAGATCACGACGCCATCGGTCACCAGACGACAGAATCCCACCTGCCTCCCCTCACGATACATTCCAAAACAGATCGAATTATCAATCGTCGTCATCACCTCATCACGCGTCCGCTCTGCCGCCCAATACGAGGTCTTCAAAAAACCACAAATCACATCGAGATCGAGCCGACTCTTGTCCGTCGAAATCACATACTCTCCCTTATTCCATTCCATATATTCCATTCACCAGTTTCACAAAAACCAATCAACCTTTAAAACAGTCTATTCGTTGTCAGATACATACAATACCCTCCATTAATAGCATAACTTCGGATGAGTCTACAACAGATGGCTAGTTTGAAAAAACATAGATACCAACGTAAACTGACATGTCTCACATTTTTAAAATTCGCGTCTATTCGCGGTTCCAAAAACTTCATCAATCAAAACGTTACAAGACTTTCACTAAGGTCGCATAAACATCTTCTGAGTATTCTCTCAAATCAGTCTGTTCATATCCCAATCTTCGATAAAAACTCAAAACACGACGATTGCTTTCAATAACTCCCGCATAAATACGCATCACACCGTTTTGCTCGCACCAAGCGACTAACTCATCAATCACACTCACCGCCGCACCAGAACCCCGAAACTCAGGAGCGACCCAAACCTGAAGTAAATCCGCTTCCTCCTCACTCCCACCACATTTGTACACACATGCCATTCCGATTGGCACATCTTCCGAAAATGCAACAACAGTACAACGCTCACTCCCCACAGCCGCGGAGTCAGCTTGCTCCTGCCAACTCTTCGGGCTGCGCCTAATAGCCTCTCCGTACGTGGAACCAAACGCGGCAGGAGAATCCTTCAGGGCCTGCAAACGAAGATTCCTATAAACCTCCCACTCACCTCTATTTATGCGTCGAATCTGTATCATTTATTAGCTCTTCCTCAAAATCCAAATAGTTTGAATAGGGCTACCCACCCACCTCACCTTTCGCGGCTATTCCATTCCCTTCGCATCGCCATGCGATTAGGTAGGCCAATGTGATACCCACATAGTTACAAGCCAAGTCCAGAAGATCAAACGTTCGATTAGGCGACAAAATCTGAAGAAATTCCTCGATCGTGATAAACACAAACACCGCAAAGACACCATAATAGATCTTCACTCGGCCAACTCTAAAGAATCGAAACGAACCAAACCACGACGACGCAAAAGCCAATATACACAACAGCACCACATGCCCCGTCTTATCCCCTCCAGGAACATGCTTCAAAAACCCAGCATACACATGTCCATTCCCCGTATAAGCGATCGTAAATACAACCCCGAAGAATACAGTCACGACGACCCCCACATTGATTTTTATTTTATTCATATACCTACTACAATAATCTGAATAAAGATCACTTGAAGGCGAACCTATAATATCTCACTAAGAGGCACGGAAGCTCTCGATTTAATACAGTTCCTTCGTGATCTCTGCGTACTCACCAGTTTCATAAAACCAACCAACATCTAGCACAGTGCATTCACATCACTTCAGATGAGCTTACGATTGATGCATAAATCAAAACAATGGATGCATACCATGCGAAATCCTACACGACTGAAATTGAAGAAAAATTCGCGTTCATGTTTCGTCTCTACGATCCTCAAGTGTCGTCATTTCATTCCTCGGTACGCGGTTTCAAAAACTCCATTTATTGAAACGTTTAGATGTACGTCGTGGGCATGATTCTTCATCTATCAAAATTTATTATTCAAATACTTCTTTACCGTCCTCCGATCCGCATCAAGCCGCACCCCCACTTCAGTCAGATTCGGCGTACGCCGATACTCCTGACTCACATAGGTCGCCATCAACTGATTCAATGTATACTCTCCATCTAAGAACGGTTTAAGCGCCGAATCCATCACACCTGAAACCGACCGTTTTGTGGCATGAGGAACATATTCACCATGTACCATTATATTTCGTACACACTGCTCAAGTTCTCTAAAATTACCTGGCCAATCATAATTCTGAGGCAACTGACTCCTAACAAACTTAAGAGTCTCCTCCGCAAGCTCATCGACTTCATCAGCCCCCGCAGTCCGATGGGCAACAAATCGAACCAGCTTTTCCATTTCCTCAGCACCATCGGAAATGATATCTTTTAACGCCGGTGTCTCGATCTTATCCGCACACAGCCTATAATAGAAATCTTCCCTGAAAGTACCTTCTTCGATCGCTTTGAGTAAATCGATATTCGTGGCCGCCATAATCTTCCCCTCAAAATTCAATGGCTTCGTGTCACCGAGCCGTTGAAACTCCCGAGACTGCAGAACACGCAAAAGCTTCACTTGAATCCGTGGATCAGTATCACCGATCTCATCCAGAAAAATAGTGCCAAACCGACCAGCCGACTCAAAGTATCCCGCCTTATCCTGAAGTGCCCCGGTAAATGCTCCCCGGCGATGACCAAATAACTCCGATTCAATCAGCGTCGACGAAAGTGCTGAAAGATTGATGGGAAAGAACGCATCCATAAAGTTGCGTTCAAACTTTCGAGTTTTTCTATCAAAGGGGATAAAGCGCGAAAGCCCAATACAGCGAGCCACCACATCCTTGCCGGTACCTGAAGGACCCACGATCAAGGTATAGATATCATTCATCCGATCGTACAACGAACGCAGATACCGCCGCATATTATGCGTAAAGATAGAATTCCACACGCGTGCGCGTAACTGGGTCACCGATACCGAAGAACCTGCCAAACTGGTCAAGGTATGGTAATAAGCACGGCGGATTTGGAAGAAAAACCCGCACAACTCCTCCGGACTATACATTGACGGAAAGTTCTTACCGTCTGGCTTGAGATAAAAGTTAAAATAAGCCTCTACATCCTTGTAGGTCACCCATTCAAAATTCGATTCTGGTTTCTCTATGCATTTCCGAATAAATCGATCGAGCGGAGCAGTAATATCCTGATAAATCAGGTAGTAGATCAAATGCTCGTAAAGCTCGTAGTCGGAATGATCCGGACCGATCGACTCCGCGATAATCTTCTTTCGAGCTCCATCTACCAATTCCCGACATGTCTTTATCAGTGCCACCTGATTATCGGACTGCTCCACTCCGCTCTCAAATGAAGTTTGTGACCATGGAACGGGGACAAACGATGTCCCCAGTACCTTCTTATTCAGATCCTGAAATTCCTTCAAAAACGGATTCGTAAAGATGCTCTCAATCAACGGTTCGATGATCTTACGATTCTTCAGACTAAATATTCTAACATCGGGCATACATAATTTGCTAGGTGAACATTCATTTTATGTCCACAACATTACAAACCGAACAAGAAACGATATCAGCTAAAAATTCTATTCAACTAATCACCAACAAGTTAAACAAACACTAACGGGATTGGCATTGCCCATGCAAAAGAGAAGGCGAAATCAATTCCAATCATGAAAAACGAACAAAACAAATATCACCCATTGTCATCTCTATCAGAAAAGTGGAAACGCACTCTCTGCGTCGCCGCTACTCTACTAGGAACGCTAGGGACATCCCACCTGCATGCAGCCGGCGTACTAACACCAGCAGACAGCAGCATGCAGTCTCTGGAAATTCGCGACCACCAAGTAAAGGTTACGATCAACAATGGATTCTCCAGAACGGAAATGAGCCAATCGTTCTACAACCCCAACCAACGAGAACTGGAAGCGCTCTACACTTTCCCGCTCCCCGAACATGCCAGCCTCTCTGAAATGACGATTTGGGCCGGCGAAGTAGAACTCCACGGCGAAGTCGTTGAATCAAAACAAGCGGAAGCCATCTACGAAGAGGAATCATCAAGGGGCAACGACGCGGCACTCGCTCAAAAATCGAGCTACCAACGTTTCGAATTTTGGGTCAGCACAGTTCCAGCCCAAGGCGAGGTTCGAATGAGTGTCGTCTATTACCAACCTCTCATTCTGGATACAGGAATCGGATCCTATCGCTACCCTCTCGAAGAAGCGGGAACCGACCATGCCGCCGAACAATTCTGGACGCGAAACGAAACCGTAACGGGTAATTTCTCCATCGAAGTAGAAGTAAAATCAGCCTGGCCCCTAAAAGGCATTCGCACTCCGGGCTTCCAAGGCTCGCAAACAACCGACGCAGAGGGTGATCTCGTCTACTCATACCAATCACCAGGAGCCAATCTCTCCCAGGACTTCATCCTCTACTACATGCTCGAGGACAACCTCCCCGGACGTGTCGAAGTCATACCTTACCGCGAGAACGGCGAAAAGCAGGGAACATTCATGTGCGTCATTACTCCCGGCACCGACCTTCAACCTCTGAATTCAGGCTCCGACTACGTCTTTGTCCTCGATGTATCGGGAAGTATGCAAGGCAAGCTCCACACCTTGGCCGAGGGAGTAAAGCAGACCATCCAAAGCTTCCGCCCAGAAGATCGTTTCCGCATCATCATATTCAACGACACCGCAACAGAACTCACCCGCGACTGGACCCCAGCAACCGCAGAACAAGTAAACCACGCCCTCTCAACCATCGACACGATCAAGTCAGGTGGCGGCACTAACCTATACTCCGGACTCAAGTCAGCTCTCAATGGCATGAACGACGATAGAGCGACCAGTGTCATTCTCGTCACAGACGGCGTAACCAATACGGGCGAACTAAGCCCCCAAGCGTTCGAAAAGCTAATGACCCACAACGATATAAGAGTCTTCGGATTTCTGTTAGGAAACAGTGGCAACTGGCCTCTCATGAAAACGATATGTGACGCCAGTGGCGGATTCTACAAAAGCGTCTCCAACAGCGACGACATCATCGGTCAAATCCTCCTCGCAAAAAGCAAAGTACTCTACGAAGCAATGCACGATGTAGAGCTCAAACTAAGCGGTGTTAAAACCTTCGACCTCTCTCCGATGAAATTTCGAAAAGTCTACCGCGGCCAACAACTCGTCCTCTTCGGTCGATACAGCGAAGCGGGTCCAGCCAAACTCACCCTAAAGGCACGTATGACGGGCGAAGATCGTGAATACACTACCGAATTCACATTCCCAGAAACCGACACCCTCAACCCCGAACTAGAACGCCTCTGGGCAATGGACATGATCGAGACCATGGAATGGAAAAAGTCACTCGGCAGAAGCTCTCCCTCCGAATCGGAATCAGCCATCACCGACCTCTCCCTCCAGTACCAACTCGTCACTGACTATACTTCAATGCTCGTCCTATCAGATGAAACTTTCGCCCAACACGGAGTCGACCGTCGCAACCAAAAAAGGATCTCCAACGAACACAAAGCCCAATCGAAGAGAAACAAAACCTCCATTATCAATCGTCGGGTCGACCAAAACAAACCCACCTACCAACACTCCGCACCACGAACCCCGTCCGGAGGCGGTGGTGGCGGAGCAGTCCACCCGTTAGCAATCGCAGGAGTATTCCTCCTTCTATTACTCAAGCACTTCAGGAAACCAAATTCAGAAAACTAGACCAACCTTGATATGAAAATACTAAAACCGATTCTACTCTCTCTTCTCACCCTGTCGCTCTTCTCCGCGACGAGCGGAGCTCAGAGCAGAATGAACAGAGTCGCCTGGTCCGAACGATCACTCGCTCTCCCCTCCACCGAAGCTCCGAACGCGATAGACTCATCAATCGAACGATTCTGGAATACACCTAAAGGGCATTCCACGCCAAACATTACGGCCAGAGAAGCCACCCCAAACAATACACAAAGTCGCTCGTCTCCACAAAACAACACTCTCGAACAAAGTCGAAACACACGAGAACGTCGTGGATTCTTCGGCATAAACCTCTTCAACGTCATTCCAATTATCGACATCGTTCACGGCAACGTCGTCACTGAAAACAACGATCGTGTTACCTCTAAGAAATAGCTCCCTTAAGCAGCTGCCCTGGTTAACTCTCTTAACCGGGGCAGCTGCCCTTCTCATTTTCGCAGCTCCTCCCGAACTAGCATCCAGCCTGCAGTTCGATCGAGCCAATCTCACCTCTGTATGGAGATTACTCACTGCACATTTAACACACTGGAATCTCGAGCATCTCACGTGGGATGTCCTAATGCTCTTGATCGTAGGAACTCTCGTCGAACGACACTCCAGAAAAGGCTGGATCGT
Organism: uncultured Puniceicoccaceae bacterium; assembly: GCA_963933925.1. GTDB lineage: Bacteria > Verrucomicrobiota > Verrucomicrobiia > Opitutales > Opitutaceae > JAKYXN01. Next base: position 12,765 of record CAWVWU010000030.1, on the reverse strand, counting down.
AACAATGCTTTTCACATCAATAATCGTATCCACTTCGGTACTATTATTCAAAATCGACCTCCAACTCTATCGTGGACTCTCTGGGCTAGACATGGCCCTTGCAGGCACCTACATCGTCTCACAGATACACGCTTCAAAATCAAAGTCCCATCTAGGAAGCAAAAACCTCTACTCATTCGCTCTCCTGATAATCCTAGCCAAACCTCTCATCGAAGTAATCCGAGACCAACCGCTCTTCATCAGCGACCTCGGCCAAGGAATCGAAAACGTCCCCCTCGCCCACCTCATCGGAGCCTTCACTGGAATCCTAGTCGCCATGGCAACGAGACCTCAACAGAATGTCCACAAAAAGTGCAAACCAAGTCGAAATCGCAGTTCCATTCTTCCAAATATCAATCTGTAATAAAAATGACTTTTGCATATCATTTTTCTCAGCGATAACTCTTATTTTAAAAAGAGAATTCGCTACAATTCGATAGGAACCGCAATAACAATTGGTACAGCTCCCTGTACAGATTGAGCAGGTTTCAACCTCCATGTCTTGGTATGCGACAACAAGGCCTCATCAATCTCAGGATCAAATCCTTTAACAATTTTGGGAAATTGAAAACTCCCATCAAGATCGACAATACCTTCAACTGTTACCGATTCGCCAACCGACTTTCTCTTTAAACGATTCGACAGAGAAATGGGATCCCTCTTCACGAGCTCAGGCCCCTTCACCAAGTTCGAAGTTGATGAGAGAGACTTCCCTCCTGGTAAGAACTCTCTTTCTTCGAGTAACTTCAAGCAATTAGAAGCTTCATAATACTCAGCAATAAAACTCAAGCTCCAACCACTCACAAAGTGAAACGACTCCGGTAAGCCCTGATCAATTACACCTTTCAAAGCCGATTCTAGATCGTTCCTCAATACAAAATCAAGAGCATGATTAACAAGTTCCTCATTTTCAAATGACCATAGCGAACCGATATCAAGCAAATACTCGAACATATCATCTTTCGATTTTTCCAAGGCATACATCAATGGGGTTTGTCCGTTTTCAAGCACAGCATCAACAGTGTAACCATATTCGATCAAACACTTCAGAGAATTTATCCCACCCCAGTAAATCGTATAGAATATAGGGTTATTTTTACCTCTATAATCATCTGAATACCCAATGCCTCTATCGAGAAACCAACGAATATTCGCTAGTTCTTCTTGATCGCAGGCATAGTGCAAAGGCGTTAGTCCAGTCTCTTTCGCTTGGTCGAGAGGAACTCCGCTCGCTTCCAAATATTCAAGTAATTGAATATCAGGTATTCGAGCTGCAAAATGCATATTTGTAACACCTTTTTCAGTATACGTTGTATCAGCGTCAAATTGTTGCCAGAGCAATTTAGCAAGATCCGGATTCAAAGACCTCATTGCTTCCATTGCATGTTTCGACTGCTGGGTTTCAGATAACTCAAATCTAAATCCATTGCTTAGTAAAAGGTTGAAGACGTTTAAGAAACGACCATCAAGTGCCCCCCATATAGGAGAATCCTCTTCTTTGAATTTATAATCCACTTGATCTGGATATATTTCGATTAATTTTTGAAGAACATCGATATGACCTAAGTTCGCAGCCTCATAGAAGACCCCTTTACTTTGAGAATATAGCGTGGCCGTCTTTCTGCCCCATTTATTCTCAATGCTTCCAACACGTTCTTGCTCATTCGAATAAATAGCCGCTCGAAAAAGAGGTGATTGTTTCAAAAGATAATCAAGCACCTCAACTTGCCCTGCTTTTACCGCACCATATATTGCAGGTTTAAGGTTCTTCCTGAAACGTTTCGTAAACCATTTCACCTCTCCCTCAACCAATGCTTCTAAAAGTTCAAGATTCCCCGATCCTGCCGCAGCGGTCATGACACGATCACTATCAATCTTTGATCTCTTGAACATAGAGATTCGATCAATAGCATCTTCCGGCTTTATCCAGGGTGAAGCAGCAATACCTTCAGGAGATGAATTTATCGGCACGATTTCACCATCCTGAACAAGAGCGATAGCTGGGTATCCATATTTTTGAGAAGTAGGAATGATAGTTTTCCATCTACTCACACGACTAAGTACACTCATAAAACTTCCACCGCCGACTCTCCATACGTGGGTCGCTTTTACTTCATCCCCAAAGATCCAAGCATACACAACAAGGTCACCCAATTGAGCACCCATGTCTACAAAATCGCTATTTTGAGACTTCCAGGATTCGGCTACAGCAAACAAAACTTCATCACCTTCCCGATCAATTCGTTCATGCAAGGCTCCTAATTTTGTAAAGGGAACTCCTCTAAGATATTCAAATCCAGATGAATCGATTTCCAATTTCCAATCGCCGTTCATTGGTAGCGTTTTCCTTTCGCCATCAACAAGAAAATAGACAAAATCCAAGTCCGAATCGACCAATTCATATTCGACTCCATCTAATTCATAAACAAGATCAGGGGTACCACCAGATAGCAAAGCTGGCAATAGAATGGCACTAAACAACAGTCCCAACAGCATAGACTTAAGCTGGCCCCTTCTCATAATAATACTTTCAAAAAAAATCTAAAGGAACAAACCAACCTAAGACATATCCCCAGACTGCCCCACGATAACAACCTCTACGCGTATTGAAATTTCCTTACCTTCGCGGATATAGGTGATGTCGACCGTATCCCCGCTTTTCTTACTATCAAAGGCATTATACATGTCATCGTAGTTGCGAATATCTTCGCCATCGATCGTTCGAATCACATCCCCAAGAACCAAACGCCCCCTATTATCACGCGATGTTCCACGCATTCCAGCCAAGTCCGCAGGTGAGCCCGCCGTTATACTACGGATGATCACACCTTCGACTCGGAACGAACGCGAAATGCGATCTTCAAAAATCATCATACCAATCCCCGCTTGAATCGGTTTCCCATATTGGATAATCTGCTTCACGACCCGCTTAATAGTATTAGACGGCACCGCAAATCCAATCCCGGTCGAATTCTTGAGAATCAACGTATTCATCCCGATCAGCCTTCCCTGACTATCCAGCAATGGCCCACCTGAATTCCCAGGGTTAATGGCCGCATCAGTCTGCACCATATCACGAATGGTCACACCTTCAACGACCGACGACATACTGCGCTCTAAAGCCGATACATTCCCCACGGTCAAAGTATGATCCAATCCATATGGATTTCCAATCGCGAGCGCCTTTTGCCCCACTCGTAAGCGCGACGAATCCGCGACCTTCTTACTGAAGGTAGGTACATTGGTCGACTGCAGATCAATCTTCAATACCGCAAGATCCTTGCGCGGCTCCACTCCAACCACTCGAGCTTCGTACGAATTGCCATCAATCAAAGTAACCGCCACTCGATCCGCCCCCTGCACCACGTGAAAGTTCGTTACAATATGGCCGCGATCATCCCACAAAAAGCCAGACCCCGTCCCACTCTGAACCTCCGTTACATCGAAAGAGTAATAGCTCCGGTAATTTTGCAAATTATGCACAAACACCACAGCCGGAGCCGCCTCATCAAAAACCGAAATCGTATTGCGCTCATACTCAAGCAAAACACTCGAGTCTGATGATTCACCCCAATAATCAAAAACATCATCAGCCACGTAACTTACGCCGAAAAACACCAACACCGCAACAATGACCGGAAACACAAATCGAGAAGGAGAGCTAGAATCAAACATAGGAAATCTAAGAGTTAGCCGCCGATATAATCCATCCTCACCTCATCCGACAAGAAACTAAACCACATGAACCGATTTATCATGGATGATCGACGAAAAAGCTCTCCGTTTTTCCGGACGTCATTCCGTAGAATATTCCCCATTCCAATTGTACTCCATCTGCCTTGCGGTCCTAGAAGCCAGCCCACCGCCGATAATTCTCTCAACAAGGTGTAAGCTCATATCGATTCCCGCAGAGATGCCACCAGAACTGACTAGCCTACCATCTTCGACCCAGCGCTTCGATGTGACCACATCTAACTGAGGAAAGGATTTTCGCAGATCTTCGATATCCTCCCAGTGAGTCGTAACGGTCTGATCCAATATAACACCTGCCTTCGCCAATATGAAAACTCCCGTACATACGGAGACAAGTAGTTCTACTTTCGAAGAAGATTCCGCAATCCAATCAAGCACTTTCTTATTACTCAACTCTGCACGATGATCCCCACCCACAACGATCAACATATCAAGGGGAGGATGATCATCTATACTATAGTCAGATACGATCGTCATTCCGCCGCGAGCTACGACCCGGCCTCCCATCTCGGAAATGAAAAATACGTCGAATGGGGGAACACCTTCTGCAAGTCGGTTTGCGGTCGAAAACACCTCAAATGGTCCTGAAAAGTCAAGGACCTCACTTTCATTATAAATGTAAATGCCAATCCTCATAAGACCCCACTATATTGAGTCATATCGCTACCCCTCAAAGGCCTATCGCTCTTCCGTGGTAAACACCGCCGCAGGTAGACCTTCCTTATTATAAAGATTGGCTCCCACTGGATTATCCAACCACGCATAACGCACAGCCTTCGGCTTAACGATATCCGGATGAGACACCACCACTTTTCTTTTCGAAACGATCTTCGCATTCGCCGCCTTCCACTCTCCGTCTTCCCCTACAATGTCAAATCCACCAAGATTCTCTTCCACCTCGACGGTATCTTCCATCAGAACTTTTCGTCCCACCATCAACCCTGATCCGACTTCATCAAAGCGTACTTTAATTCCAGCCTTCTTAACCTTAAAGCTCCCATACAATGGTCCACTCGCAGCCGGAAGCTTAACACCGTAATCCTTTTCCAAAGCCAACAGCGCGAAACGCTTTCCCGCATCCATTTTGTTATGAGGGTGAATATCCTTAGCCTCCCCAATATCATGTAAGACCACCATCCCTGTATTTGGAAGAACCAAGGCCCGTCGCATCTGATCTCCAACCATCGCCCACGTATACTGCCTCTCTTCACCAGAATTATACCCCGCCAACTGTGTCCAATAAAACGAGAAATCACCAATTCCCCAATCCTTTCTCCACGTCTCGACCATAGCCGTCAGACGCTTCTGATACTCTTCCGGAAAATGCTTTGCATTGCTTTCACCCTGATACCAAATCGAACCTTTAACAGAATACGGAATTATCGAAGAAATCATTCCATTGTACAACGTAGCCGGGACCTGTCGATCGTCCCGAGGATCAACCGTTGCTCTCGGCTCACGCCCCTTCTTCCCATTGGCCTCCCATTTTTTTAGAGCTTCGACATATTTCGTATCCACATATCCCTCTGCATCCATTTTCGCGATAAGAGCCTCAGCCTTAGACCGTTCCGCATCGAAATAACTCTCTAACTCCTCATCACTACGAAATGCGTCCTCAGAAATCCACGGCTCGATCAGCGAGCCACCCCACGAACATTCAACTAAACCAACCGGCACATCCAAATGCTTCCGCAACTCCTTCGCAAAGAAATAGCCTGTCGCGGAAATCACTTCAGTCTGACCGGGTTTAACCTCCACCCATTGTCCTTCAAAATCAACCTTCGCCTCGTAAATCGACGTTGTCTGAGGTACCTCTATATGGCGTATCCATGGATCCGTAGCGGTAGCCACCTCATTGCGAATAGATTCAACCAAGGGCTGATACTGTACCTCGCGTGCGTCACCCACAAACCTCGACAGAGCAAAGTCCATATTCGACTGTCCGGTACACAACCAGACTTCGCCCGATAAGACATCATCGAGTACGATCTCATTCGTCCCCGAAACTGTAATTGTAAACGGTCCACCCGCCTTAGGGGTTTCGATCCGAGTACTCCAATCACCATCAGCCGATGCCACGCCTTCGCCTTTCGCTCCCCAACTCGTCTCTACCGATACCGATTCACCGGGATCAGCCCAACCCCAAATAGCGATCTCAGTTTCCCGCTGCACCACCATACCATCCGAAAAGAGGCGGTTTAGACGAACATCAGCAAACGAAGCTTGCGAGACGACCGTAGTAATAAAGGCACAGAGTAAGAACCGGAACTTATACATCACTTCTAAATAGGGTTAAACGATTCGTATCGAATCGATGGATTCCATCAATTCGACACAACGCAGCTACAAACCACTGCGACGCCTACTCAAAGACGTTCTGACGCCATAGTAAACACCAAGCTTTCGAAATCGAAAGAAAAAGCGTCAATAGGCCAAAGGACGCCACCCAAATATGTAGGACCGGATGTCGAAGATCTTGAGCCCAGTCGATAGGCTATCCGGTCAAAAAGAACCACGCAATCTTCAGCCTCCTGAAGACATCTCAGACTTACGCTTTGCGATCCAGCGCTCCAATCTGTCCAAGGCTTCCATGTAGCGACGGTCCTCACGGTCCATATTATCCATCAAATTGATAGCGGCGATCGCATAATCCGTCGGTAAAGCGGTTCGCAAGGTTTTCAGCTCACGAGGATCCATCTCACCTTTGCGGATCATCTCACGTGCTTCATTCTCCAACTCCGTATTGGACCCACCGCCAGCAGCATCGTTATAATTCGAATTCTTCTTTGAAGGCTTACCGCCTCCTCCACCACCATCTTCGCCACCGGACCCCGGAAGTTCGTCACGCTCACTTTCACCCTTACCACGCGCTTCACGCTCAACTCCCGTTGGATATTGCTTGCCGTCCTTACCCATGACCAAACCGGGACTATCCAAGCCCATCGACTTGCGGACACGACGAACTAACTCGATCGACACATTGCAAATATCAGCCAGGTAGGCATTCGAAAGCTCCGACCACTCCTCGAGTGCGATCTCCGCCGCATGACGTTTATCAGCATTCGTGCGATAAATCCCATTGGTCGCATTCGCCCCCAACGCATGTTTCAATGCATCAAGGCGACTCCCCTCCGTGACATTCGCCGAAATATCAGGCTCCTCATTGCGCTTCGCCGCGAGATAACGATGAAACCCATCTGCCAAGAAATACTTCGTACCGTCGAAATAAACATCGATCGGGGGAAACTCCGTCCCCTGTTTCATCGCTTCCGCATAGGAATCAACCGCTTCATCAATGGTCGTCACACGTGTTTGAGTGCCGGAGTAAATATCTATTAGTTCAAGGGAAATTCGCTTAGTCATTTGTATCTGTGGGATAAAGACATCCGGTCGTGCCGGGAGCGAAAAAGCATAGGACTCGCATTTACTTGGCAATATAATTTTAAATAGACTGCAACGATTCTAAAGATTCACTCGTTTCCCATAAGCACACTCGCGTTAACCAAGATCGTCTTTGCCGCCACTCCCAATCTCGACACCCACGTTTTCACGATCCACCCTTGAGAAGAATTACACGATTGAATTCCCATGAACATAAACCGCATAATCCATACCTTCATCACTTCCCTCGCATTATTCCTATCATCCATCGCTATGAGCCAAGAAAATTCGAAAACAACCCCCCAAACCGCCACCTTTGGTGCCGGCTGCTTCTGGTGTGTCGAAGCCGTATTCCAACGCGTCGAAGGCATCCAATCCGTGGTATCAGGCTACATGGGCGGACACGTAAAAGACCCGACCTACCGGGCCGTCTGCTCAGGCAGCACGGGGCACACCGAAGTCACCCAAGTCCAATTCGATCCCGACAAAATCTCCTTCGCCGAAATTCTCGAAATTTTCTGGCAACTTCACGACCCCACGACCCTCAATCGTCAAGGGGCCGACCGAGGCACTCAATACCGCTCCGCCATCTACTTTCACAGCGAGGATCAACAAATCACCGCGGCCAAATCTAAAACCGAAGCCGCTCCGAAGTTCGACGACCCGATCGTCACGGAAATCACCGAAGCCTCCACCTTTTACCCAGCCGAGGACAATCACCAAGACTACTACGAGCTCAACTCAAACGCTCCTTATTGCAGGTATGTCATCCATCCAAAACTCAAGAAATTGGGCCTCGATCTGTCGCCTATAAAGTAACGATTTGAGAGGAATCTAAAAAGTTACAATTAAAGGATTTATCAAAACGCTCTTCGGAGCGTTTTTTATGCCTATATCGCTTGCTAGATGGGAACGCCTGCCCATGGCTTGCGGTCCCCTTACAACACATTCAGCTCCCGATCCATTTATCGAGAATCACGCGTGCAACCACGCTTTTTACCACTAATGAGCTCAAACGAGCCCATTACCCTAGATAATAGCACCTAAATCATGCTCTACTCTTCATCATCCATTAAAATGGACGACTAAAAATACACGCCACGCATCGCACTAAATTTCCATCCGATCCACACAACACCGCCCATCACTCTATGAATCGCCGCCTTACCATCATGCTCTTCGGTCTCCTGATTGGATGTGTCTTTGTCTACGTCGTCCAAAAACAACGAAACGCCAGCGAATCCATCGATTCTCCCCCTCCCGCCCCTCAAATTTCTCCCCCTTCATCTTCATCCCTACCTCCCGCTCCCCCGGCATCTACTACTTCACCAGCAGCTCCCACTTTACCAGCATCCCCTTCTTCACCAGCATCTCCCACTTCATCTTCATTCATTTCTTCACCCCTCAATATCCAATTCGCCAATAGCGAAGAAACCACAAAAAGTCCCAGCCCCGGCTCCCACAGCCACGTGATCAAGGAATGGAAGGGCCAATTCTCTCCGAGCATCCGCAGCCTCGCAGCAAATCTAGGCAGCCTCGACAGCGAACAAACGATCTCCCTCACCCTCCCCTCCGGAGAGCAGTTGCCCATCGCGATCTCCAAACACACCCAATTTGACGAAACACGGGGCGTCTTCACAGGCCGCATCCCAGACTCCCCTTACAGCGAAGTCATATTTTCCTACGTCAACCAAGCCGTTTCCGGCTCCATAATGACTCCCGAAACCGGCGAAGTCATCGAAATCAAAAACGCGGGCAACGGATACCAATACATCGTCCAAGTCGACGCTACCAAACTGGGTTCCTGCGGAATCTGTGCCGAAAACAAATCCAACAACGCCCTGTAATATGAATCCATTCCTGAGCCGCTCACTTTCAACCCGACCCGCAATGACTCCCCTCAGAAGAAAGAAACCCCTTCTTGCGCTCTTCATCACCCTTTTCGCTTTTACCCACGGTCTCGCCCAAACCGCCTCCCTCGACGTCCTTTTCGTCTACACCTCTGCAGTCAAATCTGCCTACGGTGACCACGACGGCGTCCTCGCCAAGGCCCAAGAAATCATAGCCAAAGGCAACCTCGGTTTCAGCAATAGCGACATCGACGCCACTTTCAACCTCGCCCACCTCCACGAGGTCGCCTACGTCGAATCGAACAGCTTTTTCGACGACCTTTATGCTCTCAGCGACGAAGACGGAGCCATGGACGAAGTATTCACCCTTCGCGACGAATGGGGCGCCGATCTCGTCTGTCTCCTCCGCAGCGGTTCAGAAGGGGGCACCGCAGGCCTCGGCTGGATTCTCAACAGCGAAACAGGCCGCCAATACAACAGCTTCAGCGTCGCCTCCATCCAATCTTCCGTATCGAGCAACACCTTCACCCACGAAATCGGTCACAACCTCGGTGCCGCTCACGACGTCGACAACGCAGACGTTGACGATGGCCTTTTCCCCTACTCCTACGGATACCGATTCACCGCGACTAACAACCAAAAGTACCGCACTATCATGGCTTATTCCGATGGTGACTCCCAAATCAACTACTTCTCAAACCCACTCGTTTCCTACCAAGGAACTCCAACCGGAGTATCTAACTCCACCGACAATGCCAAAACTCTCAACGCCACTGTGGGCATTACCGCCGCATACGAAGTACATCAAACACCTATACCAAGCTTTCCCATCACCTTTCCGGGTCTCGCCTTTGTCGAAGGCCAATCCAAAATAGTCGTCTCAAACGCCGTCGGCACCCCCGACCTCAGTTTCCAATGGTACGAAGGTATTTCCGGAGATGTCAGTTCACCGATTTCCGGAGCTACGTCGACCGACTACACGACTCCTATTCTCAATAGCAGTGCCAACTATTGGCTCAGAGCCACCAATCCCAATGGTTCAGGTGATAGCCCGACGTACACTCTCACCACCACCTCACCTCCCAGCCAAAACAACACCACCGACCTAAATCACAACCCAGCCAATTCAGGGTTCCTCATTTTCAGAACCAACAACGGTCCTGTTTGGCAAGAATTCATCCCCAGTAAAAGCTACCTCCACGAAATCGAAGTCAACCTATGGAAAAAAGGAGCTGCAGGACGCTTAAAAGTTGATGTAACCGACGAAAACGGAGTCGTAATCTACCGCAGAATTTACGCCGAAGATGACTTAGAAAGCCAAGACAACCGCTTTTCCAACGACCCTTGGCTTACTCTGCCAATCAAGACCTACATCAACGAAGGCACACTTCATCGCATCACTTTCGAGATTCTCGATGGCGACGTCTCCGACACTCATTTTGCCCTTCAAGTCACCACAGGAAGCAACGATTCCTACCCCGATGGGGCCTCCAGCCGTGACGACGGCAGCACCAAATACGACTACTACTTCCGCACTAAGGGTTCTAATGCGTCAGTCCCCACCGCTTCCATCAACCTCGACGAAAACTCACTCGATGGTGAGGCCACAAGCTACAACATTGCAGTGACCTCCAGCGGAGCATGGACCGCCGATGAAGCCCTCGACTGGGTCACACTCAGTCCGGCAAACGGCAATGGCAACGGTACTGTAACCGTAACTCTTCTTCGCAACGACAGCGGCTCCGAACGCAACGGCAACATCCTCATCGGTGGCAATAATCACGCCATCACTCAAGCCGCCTTCGTCTTCATCACTACGATCAATCCCACTTCAAGAGACGTCGACGGAGAAGCCACCAACTACGACATAGCCATATCATCCAACGGAGCATGGACTGCCGAAGAATCCCTCGACTGGATAAGCCTCAATTCCACTAGCGGCAGTGGAAACGGCACCATGACAGTCACCCTCTCCCGCAACGAATCAGGCTCCGCACGTAACGGCTCCATCGCCATCGGCGGAAACAACCACACCATCACCCAAGCCGCATTCATCGCAACAACCACAATCAACCCGACCTCAAATTCACTTAATGGAGACCACGCCAACTACGACATATCAGTCACCTCCGACGGTTCATGGATAGCGAGCGAGTCTCTAGACTGGGTTTCAATCAGCCCAACCAACGGAACAAACAACGGCACCGTATCGGTCACCATCACCGAAAATCTTACGGGTTCCGAACGGTCTGGATCCATCACAATCGGGGGCAACTCACATACCTTAACCCAAGCCCCAACTCCCTTCTCTGGCAGCTTCAATACTCAAGAATCGACTGCCAATCACAACGGGGGAAATGCCTCCATTACCCTCACGACCAACCACGCATGGACGCTCGAAAGTGACTCCTGGATAATTATCCAAAGTGCGATTTCAGGAACAGGCTCAACAACCATCAATTATGAGATTGCCCCCAACGATCTCCAAACCCCTCGTATCGGATCCATTCGGATTGCTAACGAAATCAGCCACACCATCCTGCAATTCCCAGAAATAATAACCTTCGATGAGTGGATTCGCGATTACTACTCTGACTCGGATCTCCAAGCAATGTCCCCCAATGCTATGGAAGCAGACTCAGACCGAGACGGGCTCAACAACAACGGCGAGTATCTCCTACAACTCGACCCGAGTGACTCTCAATCAAAGCCAGAGCTCACTTTCAATCGATCCAACGACACAACCACACTTCAAGTCACACCGGTAGTGATCGGCATCACCTATATTCTCAACTCCAGCACCAACCTAATTAACTGGGAGTCAATCCTTCAAACAACTATAGTAAACGACGCTCCCATCATCTTTACCCTCCCGGACGATGATGCCTACTATCAACTTCAAGTATCCCCTAGCCCATAAATAGAAACCATTTGAGCAATCTTTGTGAAAACAGCAAAGGCCGTCGCGATCTCTCGCGGCGGCCTTTTCTAATTCAATAAACTGAGTTTGCTCAGCCTATGCGGTCGTATTCAAATGACGACCAGCCGGATTCGAATCATCGTTTCCGAAACTCGAGCTACTTTCTGAGCCCGCTCCCATTCCCCCTTCCGAGGCAATCGGTTGTGCCGCATCACCCGGCGGTCCGGTCGCGGCTCCTCCTCGACTATTAATCTCAGAAAAGCCCGCGGCAACCAAGTTTGTTACTGCTGGAAAATCCATACTGTCCCTCCTTGTTGTATTGTTGTTAATCGCAATTCCATCATGGACTTGCACACCCAATATTCTATCAAATCATTGATCATTAAGTAAATAGAGTCGTATACTGATTTTTGCCCCCGCCCCCTAGCAGCTTTCAATACCCCCTGGACTCTATAACCTAGGAATTCAGCAACCCCCGAGTACCATCCTCTACAAACCGCCCAAAAACCCTCGCTTCTCAAATTTCAGCCCATAGATGCTCAAAGCGCTTGCTCAAGCCACCGCGATTCGACACAAGAAAAGACTCACACGCACACCACACACCCACTTTTAGTAGATCAAAAACATCACAACCATTATGAGCAAAGTCCTAATTATCGGAGCCGGCGGCGTCGGCCGCGTCGTCACCCACAAATGTGCAATGACACCAGAGGTCTTTACCGAGATCTGTCTCGCCAGCCGCACAAAATCGAAGTGCGACGCCATCGCCGCAGAACTCAGTCGCCCCATCAGCACTGCCGCTGTCGACGCAGACAAAGTCCC
>CAWVWU010000029.1:0-26492 GCA_963933925.1 uncultured Puniceicoccaceae bacterium | reverse complement strand
ATCCTATCCTATCTAAGGAAATTCGGGAAGGTGGTCGATTTAGTACCGCTTACAACGCATCCAGCAAATATCCGATTACCTACGTTTGGAATAAAGAAGGTATCCCCATCAAGGCTGGAAAAGAGAATACTTTTCAAATTGAAAAATTACAATTTAAAGATCTAGCAACCTATTCTGTCATAGTGAAAAACGAATACGGACAAATAGACAGTGGTCCCATATCAATAGACCTCATTGAGGATTTTGGGAACGCAGTTGAAATGGAAAATATTCGATTTCAAACGTCTGGAACAAATCCATGGGATATCGAAAACATTGAGTCTGTCGACGGAAGTCGCAGTTTAAAATCAGGCCAAGTCAGTAAAAACGAGACATCAAACCTTTCATTTTATGTAATTGGCCCAATAGACGTAGGCTTCAATCTAAGAAAGCCCCGTTGGCAGGAAAACCCCATGCTTCGAATCCTCGTAAACGATGAAATTCTCATTGGCCAACTTGACGTATACGAAAATTGGGAATTCCGAAAAATTAGAATTAACTCAACAGGACCGACTAAAGTCACTCTTCAGGTTTTCAACGAGACGATTGACGGTTCTCCCGATAATTACATTCTATTCGATAGACTCCAACTGCACTCAGAGTACAATTACACATACTCAAACTGGCTATCAACATTCAATCCAGATAGTAATTTAACAAGTCCATCAGCAATTGGATCGCCTTTTATCGACACTGACAAAGACGGAATAGCTAACGGACTTGAATATATGTTTGGAAGCGATCCCAGAGTATTTACTGCTCACCCCACAATTTCATTAGATCACAAAGACTCCGAAGTTTACCTTCACGTAGAATCGTTGATAAGGATCTCTAACGAATTCTCAGTCATGCTCCAAAAGAGCACTGACTTCAAAAACTGGACAGACTGGAGACCATCTCATGAGTCTCCCTCGGACCTCAACCCTGCTCTTTGGAAATGGACTTGGACCACACCCCCCGGAGAACTAGAACAAGCTTCCTCTTGGTTCTACCGTTGGAAACTGATATCTGAAGACGAAGGAATCTCAGTATTTTCTAACTAGGAAACTCAGAAGACGGTCATAAATTGCCCCTCTCAAACTCTGCTTGCCAATCAAGACTCCCCCCTCCTCTCTACTCCCAACATGCGCGTCGTATTTCTACAAGACCACCTCCGTAACGGGGGTACCGAAAACCAAACCCTCCACCTTGCAGAAGAACTGGCCCAAATTGGCTACGACACCCACATCATCGTATTTCGCAGAGGAGGCGTCCTCGACGCCAAAGCCCAAGATTCCAAAACCCAGATCCATTTCCTACGTCAAGGCCCCCTAAAGGTCGACTGGTTCGCTCCTGGCCTCAAACGACTCCTAGCCTCACTCGCCCCAGACGCAGTCATCCCCATGGGTCGCATCGCCAACTGCCACGCAGGCCGTCTCACCAAAGCTTCAAGAGACTACAAACTCATCAGCACTTTCCGCACAGGAAAATCAATCCCCGCCCTCTACCGAACCGCACTCCAGAAATCCGATCACCTCATAACAAACAGCAACGAAGCCCTACGCCGCCTCAACACCACCTATTCAATCAACCGCCCCGAAGACAGCACCGTAATCTACAACGGCTGCATCCTCAAAAACTCATCTTCTCAAATTTTCAATCAACTACCGAGCGAAGCGACACTCAAGGAGTTAAACGACGAGACATCTTCAATCCACAATTCGGACCGCAGGTCCGTCAACCTCCTCTCAGTGTGCATGTTCCGCCCCGAGAAAAAGCAAATCCGTCTCCTCCGGCTCTGTGGCGCCCTAAAAACATCCACTCCCTGGCACCTAACACTCGCTGGCGACGGCCCTGAACGCACGGCCTGCCAAGCAGAAGCCAAACGCCTCGGAATCACCGACCAAACCTCCTTTCCCGGACTTCTCGCCGACCCCAGCCAACTTTACGCCGAAAGCCACATCGCCCTCCACGCCTCGGATAGCGAATCCCTCCCTAACTTCCTCGTCGAAGCTCAAATGGCGGGACTCCCAGTAGTCGCCTACGATACAGGCGGTGTCGGCGAAACATTCGTCGACCAAAAATCCGGCTATCTAATCAAACACGGCGACGAAGCTACATTTCTCGAAAAACTCACTCTCTTAATCGATTCCGACGACCTAAGGCACCAAATGTCCGTGACTGCACGAGACCATGCCCACACTCATTTTACACCAGAAACGCAGATCCACGCCTACCAATCTCTCATCGAGAGACTCTGCAGCTAATTTGACCGCGTATCCAACATGAAAGAAACCTAGCGATCCCACACCAAACCCCAATATTCTAATATCATATCTCAAGGCTATAGAAAATTCGCGTTTACTCCTCAGTTTCATAAAAACCAAGCAACACCTAACGCAACCTATTCGTGCTCATACACATACAATTATTTCGATCCCAACTCATCACACCCCTTCGGATGAGCTTACGATTGATGGATGGATTAAGACAAAAAAATGAATACCAACATTAGCCTACACGACTGAAATCGAACAAATTTCGCGTCCATTCGCGTTCATTGCTCCGCCATCTCCACTTCGTTCCGTCGCGGTTTCAAAAAACTTCAACTCGTCACCATTTCAACGAACAAAAAATCACTCGTAACTAGAAATCCCATACACCTCCAAGATCGATCCTTTCTCAAGCTCGTAACGAGCCAAATAAATATGGTAATCCGTGATCGCTCGTTTCTCACGAATTTGAGCATTCGCCAAATCACGTTGCTGCTCCAAAACAAAGAACGAACGGCTCGCTCCAAGCTCAAATTTCTTCACTTCCGCTTCAAGTGACTTCTCAGTCAATTCCCGTGCTTCCCGAGTCACCTCGATCCGCTGCCAGCTCAAAGTCACCCGTCGGGCCGCATTATCCAACCGGATCAAAATACTTTGTTTCAACTCTTCAATACCAATCTCTGCCTGTTCAAGGTCGATTCGAGAAACCTCATACTGTGCTCGATCAGTCCTATTCGGTAGTGGCATCGAAAACACTGTCTGAAACGAATACGACTTCGCTGGATCGTCTCTCAAATTGCTCACACTTCCCCCCATCGAACTTCCCCGTCCATCATAACCAAGCTGACCCACTAAATCCAGATTCGGCAAACGTTGCTGCCGATCCAACTCAAGGCGATCAGTATCCACCCCCAACAGTGCCAACTGATAATCCGGTCGAAGTTCGAGTGACTCTGCAAAGTCATTCCGTAAATCAAATCCATACACCCCCGGCTCCTCAAGCCCAGAAACGTCTACCCTCAGATCCAGAAGCTCTTCAATCGAAACGGATATCAACCGCTTCATAACATTCTCCTGCTCCCGCAAGAACTGCTCCGCCAAGAGCACCGTCTCCTTACGTTGGGCATAGCGTGATTCCGCCTCCCTCACATCCGCCGTGGCGATGCTCCCCACCTCCAAGCGACGCTCATTATCATCCATAAGCTGCTTAGCCAAGTCACGATTGGTCAGTGCAATCTCCAAACTCTCCTTCGCAAAATGCAAATTACTATAGGCCACGATCGTATCAGCAACCGTTCCCATAACACGCGCCCTCAGCTCCTGTTTACTTTGGGCAAACCCGTTACGTGCGATTCTCACTCCTGCATAATTTGCACCTTTTCCGAAATCCCTCAAGAGTGGCTGAGTCACCCGCAAGGTTGATCCCCCATTCGCTCCAACCGCTCGATCCAAAAAATCATCCCTTCGGTCATCACTCCCAACATCCACTCGGTATTGAGTTCCCCAAGGCAGTATTCCTTCAATCGTTACAGATGCGTTGCGACGAAGATCCGATCCCTCGACATCCAAGACTTCTTCTGAATCGACTCCTGCCGCGAGCGTCAAACTCGGATCAAAAGCCCCCTCCGCACGACGCACCCGCTGCTCAGCCCGCTCAGGATTCAAGCGATCCATCTGAACCGAATAGTTCTTCGAAAGAGCCAAAGCAATCGCTTCTCGTAACCCCAGTTCGTAACGAGTCTCCGCCGACGCCCCTATGGATACAAGGGAACTAAAAACAATAGCCGTACCCAACACCCAAAATCGACACCGCCCACGATTCTCCGGCCCCTTTAAGGTCGGAGAATGTTTACCCTTTATCGAACCAAACTTCGAACCAAAAATACCTAATTCAGTAATCATAATAATTTTACAAACACTCCAAAATTCTTCCAACCAGCGTCTTAAACAATTCCACAATCAAAATTCACACTTCACTCTTTTTAATCCACCCGCAGTGCCTTACTCGGCTGCAGTCGGGACGCTTTCCAGGCAGGCAGGCCTACCGATATAACGGTCGCCACTAATAGGATACCACCAACTATTGGATAGGTCATACCAAAGGGGATTCCAGTCAGTCCGATCAAAGCCCTTAATTTTATAGAGGCGACATGTCCGAAGCCGACCCCCAGCGTCCCGGCGATCGCCAGCATCCAGATCGCTTTCGCAATCACAGATCGCACGATTTCCTTCGAACCTGCTCCCAACGCCATGCGGATTCCATATTCACGAGAGCACTGCTGCACGGTAAAGCTCATGATCGCGTACAGGCCAACGACCCCTAAGATCAGCGATGCCGCTCCAAACACGCCAAACATGGAGAACGTTATAGTCTGGTCGCCTATTCTACGATCTTCGTCCTCCTTTATAGTACGTATGCTTTGAAAGGCCAAATGAGGGGCCAACGCTTTCAGTTCCCGCCGCATCGCCACCATAAACTGCTTCGCGTTCTCATTGGCTTTCACATAGAGGGTCATCCCCGTCTCGTCTGTCTGCTCCTCAGGGATGTAGATTTTTAAATAGGATCCCTTCATAATATCCTCACCCGGCAATG
Source organism: uncultured Puniceicoccaceae bacterium (assembly GCA_963933925.1). GTDB lineage: Bacteria > Verrucomicrobiota > Verrucomicrobiia > Opitutales > Opitutaceae > JAKYXN01. Next base: position 21,608 of record CAWVWU010000029.1, on the reverse strand, counting down.
GCTTCGGCAACAGATCGGGAAGTACTCCAACGACAATGCGATAATCAGGGCCAGCTCTTTTCCAATCCGAAAACTTTAAACGCTTACCGATCGGATCTTCATTCGCCCAATAGTATTCCGCAAAACGTTTGTTAACCATACAAACGAGTTGCGAATCCTCCGTATCCAATTCGCTAAACCCTCGCCCAATCAAGGGCTCGATACCAAACACTTTTCCAAAGTCATCCGACATGACGACTGTTCTCGCTTTGGGCTTCTGCTCGGATTCACTGTACACATCCCCCTCAACCTCAAATTTCCTAAGAAACACGGGATGCAGATAGTATCCATTAGTCCTCGCGGTAGCTCGCACACCCGGATAAGTTTCTAGCCTTTCTCTCAATTTATTCGAAAATTGAACGACGTCCACATTGGTCTGATTTTTCGCTAATCCCGTCACCGTAAGATAGCCAGCCACCACGGTTTCAGGATCGAATGACATCTCACGATACTTCAAGTGAGTCCAAGCGATCAGCATCATGACACTCACCACCGCCAACATACCGGTAGCCGCAATTTGGAAACCCAGAACCGCTCGGGACACCGCTCCGACAAAGAGCCCCGAGGACGTGCGCGAATCGTCTTTCAGGTTCTCGCCGGTCGCAGAACGCGAAGCCCGCAGGCCGGGAAGCAAACTGGCACCAAGGGCCGAAATCAGCACGATCACGACGACGAAGCCCAGCACCTTTACATCCATCTCCATATGCCACCAGTAGGGCACCACCCTCTGAGTCATTTCGGCCCAAATCAGCTTCAAACTCCAACCCGCCAATAAAACGCCCCCAACTGCTCCCAAGACAGACAAAATCAATCCGTCCAACACCACCTGAAATACTATCTGAGCACGCCCCGCTCCCAATGCGCTTCGTATCGAAAGTTCGGAGGTACGCCGAAAGCTTCGAGCCGTTATCAAATTGAATACATTCGAGCAGGCAACACCCAGTACCAACAGCGAACAAACGAAAAGCCCGTAGCATGTATTCGCGAACGCGGTCCCGGCATACCATTGGGTAAATCGCTCGATGGTTACTTTCTCCAATGTTTCGTTGGTTTCGGGATATTCCTGAGCCAAACGGCGGGCGATTGTATTCAACTCTGTTTGGGCACTCTCAATTGAAACGTCTGCTTTTAAGATACCAAGCGTATCTAACTTACCGATATCGGTCCTCCCATTCGCTCTCTGATTGTGCCAGCCACTTGCGATCCAAATCGAAGAATTTTCAGGAAATCCAAATCCGGGTCGCATAACACCGACAACGGTATAGGGTCGGTCTTTGAAATTTATTAGCGATCCAATTGCCTTCTCATCGCCGCCAAAATGATTCATCCAAGCCGAATGCGATAGCATAATCATATCGTCTTGGGAGCGTGAAACGTCCTCCGGCAAAAAAGATCGTCCGAGAATAGGAGACTCCCCAATTGCCCTAAAAAAGTTATGGCTAACACGAGGAATGATTGCGTATTCCGCACCGTAATCTTCAGAAGGATTTTGCAGAGAACCACGATCCCTGTGATACCCAAATAAGTGAGCAAAACTCTCCGCTTCATTTTCGAAAGCTTCAAAATCTAGTGCTTCAATCGCCCTGTCGTTAAACTTCCCAATGCTCTCGGTCCACTCGATATGAAGCACCTCGCCGCTTTCCTTCAGACCCAGCGAACTCCACAGCACCCCATTAACGAAAGCGAACATCGTAATAGCCACGCCAGTACCGACTGCCATAACCAGAATCGCCATCGCACTGGAACTGGGGTTCTTGGTGAGTAGCCTTAAACTAAATCGTATGTCGGATAGTAAGTTCATGGGAAATTAGTGGTCAGCAGGCAGTTTATCAGCGACGAATTGCTCTGAGACTTTTCCATATTGTTGCTTCAGTTAGTATTATCTTCAGATACATCATATTCTCATTTCAAAATGTTTCGTAACTCCGTCCCTCAAGTATCGGTCTTCGACCTCGGTACACCATTCACATTTCTTCTACTCCACCCTCAACGCCTTACTTGGCTGCAAGCGGGATGCCCTCCAAGCAGGAACGCCCATCGAAAACACTGTCGCCAATATCAGGATGAACGCCACGATAGGATATGTGTAACCAAGCGGGAGCTGATGCACATTGATAGCGGACTTCAGCAACACAGCACTCGCGTGGCCGGCCGCCATACCCAACACCCCTCCAATTAAGAGCAAAAGGGAACCTCGCTTAATCACCGTCACAATAATCTCTCTAGAAGTAGCTCCTAAAGCCATCCGTATCCCAAATTCTCTGAAACGTTGCCGCGTCGTAAAACTCATAATCGCGTACAGTCCTACCATTCCTAGAATCAACGAAGCAGCTCCAAAAACACCGAACATAGCAAACACCAAATCATTAACAATTGCACGCCGATCCATTAGTTTTCGAAGCGTCAGCATTCTGCCGTTGAATGCTTGGCTCGGATCGACCTCTCTCAATGCTTTTCTCATCGGCTCGGCAAATCGAAGTGGATCACCACTCCCCTTAACGACCAAGTAGCGTATATCAGCCCACTCCACCTGCGAATAAGGTATATACATCTTCACATACCCTTTCTCTACCAAATCTTCCCCCGGCATGGGGTTAAGTAACACGTTTTGCACCACTCCCACAACGGTTCGAAACCCTCTCTTGGTATCCGATCCGATTGTCTTAATCCGCTTGCCTATCGGATCTTCATTTGGCCAATACATGTCTGCGAACGCCTTATTGACAGCACAGACAGGCTCCGATTCAAAAGAATCTAGGGAATTCATACTTCGCCCAATCAGTGGCTCGATCCCAAATACAGATTCAACCCCCTCCGAAACAATAACGCGCCGAGTACGCGGTTTCGATTCTTCAGATTCATAGACCTCTCCCTCTATTTCTATCTGAAAACTTCCTCCACCTAAGCCATTAATGGGCACTGCTCCTCCACCTTCCTGTTCGTAAAACGCGACTGCTTCGACCCCGGGATTGGACATAATCCTCTCCTTCAACAAACTCATTTTCCGTTGTCGTTCTGAAGGGTTTTCACGATCTGCCTCGATTTGCAACTGAGCACTCAAAAGAGAATCTGGATTGAAAGGATAATCTCGTGACTTCATGTGAATCCAGACCAGCACCATCATCACACTGACGAACGCAAGCACTCCCGTTACCGTAATTTGAAAGCCAAGAATCGCTTTCGACAAAGCTCCGAGAAAAAGGCTCGAAGACGTACGAGAATCATCTTTCAAATTTTCCGCAACAGATGAACGTGCTGCTCGCAAGCCTGGGACAAGACTGGATGCCAAAGCAGATAGAATCACGATCGCAACCACAAAACCAATCACAGTCCCATTCATATCCATATGCCACCAATAGGGAATATATCTTTGCGTAGAGAACTTCGCCCAAATCAGCTTAAGACTCCACCCCGCAATCAAGATCCCACCGGTCGCACCCAAAACAGTAAGAATCAACCCATCCAACATAACCTGTATTACGATCTGAGCACGACGAGCTCCCATCGCACTTCGTATAGATAGCTCTGAGGTGCGTGTAGCCACGCGAGTCATAACAAGATTGAATACATTCGCACTCGCCACTCCCAATACCAAAAATGCACAAAACAGCAGTGCATAACAGATTACCTCAAACGAACTCCCCAATCCTCCTTGTGTGAACCAAACCACATATGATTCCAATTTCACTGATGTAAGCTCTTCATTAGTTTCGGGAAATTCCTGAGCAAGTCGACCTGCGACCGTATCCAATTCTGCCCTCGCCTGGGACTCAGTAACTCCATCGCCAAGTATTCCTAGCGAAAAAATCCGCCTCCCATACATTCGACCCATCTCTCTCGCTCGCGACCAGTTCGTTGCCACCCAGACATGAACTTCGTCAGGAAAGTAAAACCCATCCGGCATCACACCCACAATCGTACACGGTTGACCTCCCAGCATTGCAATGGATCCAATCGCCTCCGCCTTACCACCAAAATGCTCCTGCCAAACAGATTGAGAAATCACGAGTTTGTCTTCCTTCCCACTCGAGGCATCCTCCGGTAGAAAAGTCCTTCCCAGCAAGGGAGCGGAATCTACAAATTCGAAAAAATCGGACTCCACGAAAGCCATCTCATACTTTTTAGCAAAGCCCTCCTCCGAAGGATTATATAACGATTGGTTATCCCAACGAAAACTCGTCATCTTCTCGAAACCTTTGGACTCCGCCTTGAGTACTTCGTAATCCAATGCCCTCAACAGCGTACTATTTTTAAGGCGATCCTTCTCCGTCCATTCAATTTGAAAGATCTCACGCTCTTCATTCAATTCAAGAGAACTCCACAAGAGACCATTGACGAAAGAAAACATCGTAATAGCCACACCAGTACCAACCGCCATTACGAGAATGGCCATCACACTAGAACTTGGATTCTTAACAAGAAGCCGAATCGCAAATTTTATGTCAGTGATAATATTCATCGTTTCTATTTTCTAAGATTTAGTATCTGCACTCGGGACGCTCGTTGTCCTTCCACATGCCAGCCAAAGTATCAATGATCGAGGGAATCATCGCGTCATTCCTCAATCTACCCGTAATGCCTTGCTCGGCTGTAACCGTGAGGCCCGCCACGCCGGCACACCCATCGACACCATTGTCGATACCCCCAGAATGACCACAACAATGGGATAAGTGTATCCAAGCGGCAACTGATGCACATTAATCGTCGATTTCAAAACCATCGACACTGCATGGCCCGCCCCCACTCCCAAGACTCCGCCGATCGCCAACAATATTGATCCGCGCTTAACGACCGCCATCATGATCACCTTCGAGTCAGCGCCCAATGCCATACGGATTCCAAACTCTCGGAAGCGTTGCTTTGTTGTAAAACTCATAATCGCATACAAACCAACGACCCCCAATATCAGTGACGCTGCACCAAAAGCACCAAACATTGAAAAAACCAAATCCATCACCGCCATATTACGATCATTGAGTTCTCGAAGTGTCAGCATACGACCTTGAAACGCCTGCGTTGAATCGACCTGTCGCAATGCCCGCTGCATGGGCTCCGCCAAGCGATGAAGATCCCCACTCGATCGAACGAGCAGAAAGGCCGCTGTACGCCATGTCGTCTGAGAGTAGGGAATATACATTTTTAAGTATCCCATCTCTACGAGGTTGTCCCCAGGCATTGGTTTCGGTAGTATATTTGGCATAACGCCTACCACTGTTCGAAATCCACTCCCTTTATCCGTGCCCACAAATCTCAAGCGTTTCCCCAATGGGTCTTCATTGGGCCAATGAAAGTCCGCAAATGTCTTATTCACCATACACACCATCTGGGTATCATGCGTATCCAAGGAACTCATGCTTCGTCCAATCAACGGCTCAACATCGAACACCGAATTGAATCCCTCCGAAACCACTTCCCGAGCAACCTTCGGCTTCGCTTCATCAGAATTATACACTTCCCCATCGATTTCGAATGCAAATTGACTGCCCCCGGAAGTTCCGAACCGAGGGGCCGCATCACCGCCTTCACTTACCGAGAAAGCAACCGAATCGACTCCAGGGTGTTTTAGGAGGAGGTCCCTAAATGAACTCATCTTTCGTAGAAGCACCGATGGGTCTTCGCGATCCCCAGTCATACGTAGCTCAGCACTTAAAATCAATTCCGCCTCATAGGGCAATTCTCTCGAATTCAAATGAATCCAAACGAGGATCATCATGACGCTCACAAAAGCGAGCGTTCCGGTAATCGTAATTTGAAATGCCAAGATAAACTTCGATAGCATTCCGATGAAGAGACTGGATGAAGTCCGGGAATCATCTTTTAAGTTCTCCGCAACTGAAGACCGTGCGGCTCGCAACCCCGGAACGAGACTCGAAGCCAAGGCAGACACAATAACAATTGCCAGGACAAACCCTAGTACGGATCCGTCCATATCCATGTTCCACCAATACGGAATAAATCTCTGCATCGAGAACTTCGCCCAAATCAGCTTCAGACTCCATCCCGCAATCAATGTCCCGCCCAATGCACCCAATACAGTAAGCATTAATCCATCCAGAATGACCTGCACCACAATATGCGAACGTCTCGCTCCCATCGCACTACGAATCGACAACTCAGATGTACGCGTCGCAATACGCGTCATCACGAGATTGAATACATTCGCACTCGCAACGGCTAACACCAACAGAGCACAAAACAGCAACACATAACAGATTGATTGAAACGAATCACCCATCACTGCATTCGCACCCCAAATAACAAAAGGATTCAGGTTTACAGACAACAAATTCTCATTTGTATCAGGAAACTCTTGGGCCAATCGCCCAGCGATCGTATCCAATTCCGCTTTCGCTTGGGATTTACTTACCCCATCTCCCAATACTCCAATAACTTCCATTCGTTCCCAGTAAGTTCGCCCCTTTTCCTTCGAATTTGGCCAATGGGTCGCCACCCAAATATTAGTCTCACTGGGAAAATAGAATCCGGCAGGCATTACTCCGACCACAGTACATGGCTTCCCGTCTAACATAGCAATCGCTCCCATGGCTTCTGGGTCACCATCAAAGTGCTCCTCCCAAACCGACTGAGATATGACGATCTTGTCATCTTTTCCATCGGTAACATCCTCTGGTAAGAAGGTTCTTCCCAGCAAAGGAGCTGATCCGGTAAAGTCGAAAAAGTTCGATTCCACAAAGACCATTTCATATTTCTTAGCGGGTCCCTCTCCCGACGAATTCGAGAGTGCGACACTATTCCAACGGAAGCCCGTCATTTTATCAAAGGCCTTGGACTCACGTTTGAATTCTTCGAAATCCGATGGTCTTATCGACTGATCATTTCTGAGATGATCATTCTCCGACCACTCTACATGAAGAACCTCCCGTGTTTCCTTCAAGCCTAGCGGACTCCAAAGTATTCCACTCACAAACGCAAACATGGTAATCGCCACCGCCGTCCCAATCGCCATGACCAAAATCGCCATGGCACTGGACCCCGGATTCTTAACTAATAACCGCAAGGAAAATCGTATATCGCTTAGTATGTTCATTTGGGGCTAATTTTGAGTATTTCCCGATCAAAAAGGTACAGAGTTTGATTCGGTAAAGTACCCCTGGGGGGTATTATTTGTCTGCCGATGGTCACGCCAACGCAGCGGTCTTCTTCTCTTCTTCCTTAATCACTTTCCCATCGAAAAGGCTGATCACTCGATCCGCGTAGGAATTGAATCGGTCATCGTGGGTCACCATACAAATCGTCGATCCCTCCCGATGAAGCTCTTTGAGTAGCCCCATAACCCTATCACCATTCGTCGAATCGAGATTTCCTGTTGGCTCATCCGCCAACAAGATCTTCGCCTTAGTCGTCAGGGCTCGTGCCACTGCCACACGCTGTTGCTGCCCGCCGGAAAGCTGGCTCGGCAAGTGATTGCGACGATGACTCATCTCAACCCGCTCCAAAACTTCATTAACCCGCTTCTTGCGTTCGTCACGTGGCATACCTCCATAGACCAAAGGGAGCTCAACATTCTCATAAACCGACAAGTCGCCAATCAGGTTAAAACTCTGGAAGATAAAACCGATTTCCCGATTACGCACCCGAGCCAGCTCGTTGCGGCGCAAGCTAGAGACCTCCGTTCCATTGAGTGCATAACTGCCCTCAGTAGGAACATCCAGCAACCCCATGATCGACAACAACGTGGATTTCCCACAACCCGAAGGCCCAGCTATCGATACAAATTCGCCTGCATCGATCTTCAAGTGAATATCAGCAAGGGCATACGTTTCGAGTTCGTCAGAGTAGAAGACCTTACGAATGCCTTCCATTGCGATGATTGATTTATTGTTCATATTTTTTGTATTGAGGAATAAGGATCTTGGTTTTTTCTCGTCCACCTAAGACGACACTATTTTTGCTTTAAATTTATTTCAATTGAATCGCCTCATAATCATCCCAATCGGATGTATCTGAGAGAACGATACGATCTCCAGGAAGAAGTCCATTGATGACCTCGATAGTATTCACTGACGAGCGACCAAACTGGACGGGGATGCGAAGAGCAATGTCGGTTCCTGATTCGAATTTGTAGATATAGGACGTTCCTTCGGAGTTAGCATAGACGGGGCGTCCAACGTAAATCACATCGTCGAGCTTTTCGATTTCAATGACCCCTTCGATCGTTAGGTCTGGACGAGAACCCTTGGGCAACTCCCCAATGAGACTCACGTCAACCGCGACCGTACCAGCCTCCACATTTGGATCCACACGTTCCACCCGGCCATTCACCTTTCCATTGCGCGTGTCGACAACAGCGTTTAGACCGATTGAAATATCTTTTGCTTGGTGCTCAGAAATTCGGATCACAGCCATCAAGCTCTTCGGATTTGCGACTTGGGAAAGGCTCTGACCGACTTCGACCCGTTGCCCCTCTTCCACATTCTGACGTTGAAGCACCCCAGCCACACCGGCTCTAACAGTTAATCCTTCCAATTGAGCTTGGAGCAATTCATGCCGTGCCACCGTCTGCTCCATCTGAGATCTTCGAGCAGATAGCTGCGCATCCTTCGCCTCTTCACTAAACGCATAACGTTGTTCCTCCAAATCCAATCGTATTCCAAACTGACGCTCCCGCAATTTTGAACGCTTCGTCGCAAACTCAGACTCCAAGCCATCCTTAAAGAGCTGGTCGTTGATCTCAGATTGCAACTGTGCTTCCTCAAACTCCGCCCTCAATTGGGCCAAAATCGATTTCTGCTGCAACAAACGACTTTTCAAATCCACCTCATAACTTATAAAGCTCGCCTCGGCTTCCTTCAGTTCCAACTTCGAGTTCTGAACCTGTTGCAAGAGTTCCGGATTACTCATCTCCATGATGATGTCGCCCTCTTCTACCATCGCTCCAGGTAATATCAGAATGCGCTCAATACGCCCTGAAGAACGCGCCACCACCCAGCGAATTTCGGCCGGCTTCAATGTCCCTACGCCTCGCACTTCCCGCAGCATCTGCCCGCGTTCCACATCGCTGACCCAAACCGACGCTTTCTCGACTTTATAAGGCCCCGGATCGAAACGGAACAGCCCGACCACGAGCACAACAAACACACAATAACCCTAAACCGTTGCTAATCTGTACGATAAGATTCTCTAACAATTATCCTCCGTACCAAACCCTTTCGTTTGTCCCAAAACTGGGATAGCCAAAATCCCAAGACTGGGATAACTCCGAGGGTCTCAACCTTCGACATAAAGACCATCCTCAATAACTTCAGAAGAACAAATGATTGATGGAGCATTTGAAACAAAGTATCTCCCGGCCCCCAGGCGGCCCGCCTGCCCCTCAACCCAACAAAGTCCGCCATCAAAGTTCGCAGAACGAAGGAGGATCATATCCGTGCTAACATGTCCCCCGTAGTCTCAACGAAGGAGGAAGCCCAGCGGGCGAAGGCTGAAACCCAACCAAAATCCTTTGCGTTCTTCGCGACCTTAGCGGTTAAACAAAAAAACACCCAACCAAAACTCGCATTTATGCTTCGTCTTTGCGGGCCTCAAGTGTCGTCTCCCGCATGCGGAATCCTCAGAACGCGGTTTCAAAAACTCCATCGACCAAAACGTCCAGCTACAAAGAATCACCCTTCCGCCAATGGCAGTGATAAAGTAGCCACACAACCGCTACGATCTTTACGATTCTCAAGACTGATACGGCCTCCGTGCGCTTCAACGATCTGCCGGGATAGAGAAAGACCAATCCCACTTCCCGTGGGCTTCGTACTGAAGAACGGAACAAACACGTTATCCGCATTCGCCAAACCATGTCCTTCGTCCACGATCCGAACCACTGCTTCCGCACCGTCGATTTCCCAACGCACCTCCACAATTCCATTCAATTCATCCGTTGCCTCCATGGCATTCTTAAGCAAGTTGGTCATCACTTGCTCAAGCTGGGCCTCGTCTCCAAAAACGTCGCAGCCGGGAGAATCAATCACCCGGACTTCATTACCCGTATTAAATCGAATCGCCCGCTCAATAAATCCTCTCAACTCAAACGGCCGTTTTTGAGGAACTGGAATACGAGCCAATTCAGAATATCCAGTAACAAACCGGCTCAACCCTTCAACCCGACGACCGATCACTGACAACCCTTCGCCCATGTCTTCCTTCCAATCCTCTGGTAGTGGATCACGCTTCATAATACGTGTTAAACTATCAGCCATTGATTTGATCGGAGTCATCGAGTTGTTCAACTCATGCCCAAGTACCCGTATCAGCTTCTTCCAGGCATCTAGTTCCTCCTCCCGCAATGGCCCCTGTAAATCAGCAATCAGCAACATCGTATGAGGAAGTCCGTTTTCCCTGTAGACACTTTGCTTAACGAGCCACCGGCTTTTCCGAGCGGGAAACTCAATTTCAAAAGCCGAATGCAAATTCGAGCCTAGATACCCCTTCAACCCTAGATCTTCTACGGACCCCTTCAACCCCTCCTTGTCGTGGCAATTATAGAGGTTTCGAGCATATTCATTTGCCATAACAAGCTGTTCATCCTGATCGAAGCATAGGATCCCTGCCTCCACCTCTTGCAGAATTTTGTAAAGCAACTCGTGCGATTCCATCATGTCCATACGCTGACTCTGCAAATAATCAGCGAGACTGTTTAATTCATCGAATGAAAGCCCCATCGGGTCTTCGATATTCGGATACCGTACACGTAAAGTATAATCGCGCTCCTTCAAAGCTGCGATAATATTGGCCATCACCTTCCACGGGTTAACAACAAGCCGATACAAGCTCGTAAAGCAGTATGCGTATATCGACACCAAGAACACCAGTATCGTGCTAATAGTCAGCAACGAATAATCCTTCTGATCCATCAAATACAGTATAGCACCAAGCCCCGGCACCCCACTCGCAAACGCGAGCAACATAACCTTCACATGACTAGACTGTTTAACTGACGGTATCATTAACCCTATAATGAATATTTTTGAAGACGTCGGTAAAAAGCACTGCGACTCAACCCCAAAGCCTCCGCAGCGGCATTCGCATTACCTCCGCTACGCTTCATAGCCTTTTCGATTAAGTACAACTCAACCTCCTCCAGACTCATATCATCCAAGCTCTGCGTCTTACTCCCATTGCTGGGGGTCAAACCAAGAGTCGATGCGGCAATCGTATCGCTCTTCGACATAAGCACCGCACGCTCCACGGCGTGATCCAGTTCCCGTACATTGCCTGGCCAATCATGAGAATTCAAAACTGCCATCGCCTCATCAGAGAATCGAGTCACATCCTTCTTATAGCGCTTGGAATACTTCCCCAAGAACATCTCCGCCAACGGTTGAATATCCTCAAGCCGCTCCCTCAATGGAGACATGTGAAGCGGAACCGTATTCAAACGATAATACAGATCCTGCCGAAACAACCCATCGCTTACGAGTTTCTCTAAATCCGCATTAGTCGCACTGATAATTCGTACGTCAGCCTTGCGTGTTCTCGACGAACCAACCCGCTCAAACTCCCCGGTTTCGAGAAGACGCAGCAAGGTCGTTTGGTGACTCCGACTCAATTCCCCGATCTCGTCCAAAATCAGAGTACCTCCATCCGCAAGTTCGTAACGCCCGATCCTATCAGACTTCGCATCCGTAAACGCCCCTTTCACATGACCAAAAAGCTCACTCTCAAATAAACTATCCGAAAGCCCACCCATATTAACCGAAATCAACGGCCCTTCAGAACGCCCAGACAACCGATGAATACATTTGGCAAAAACCGATTTACCGGTCCCATTCTCTCCTAATATCACGATATTCGCGTCGGAAGGAGCGACTTGCTCAATGGTCTCAATCACAGCCTTCATAGCCTGAGACTCGCCAATGATTTTTGACTGCTGCTCCCCTTGCCTCAAAATCTGGTTCTCGCCCTGCAAGCGTTCTTCCCGTTGATGCAACTGTGAGAGGGTATGCATATTCCGGGCTATACTGAGCATACGGTCATTATCCCAAGGCTTCGTAATAAAGTCATTCGCTCCCAAAAGTATGGCCTTCACCGCGATTTCCACCGTCGCCCACGCCGTCATCATCACGATTGGCAACTTCGGATGCCTCTCCCGAATCTTACGAACCAACTCAAGCCCTTCCGCCCCAGATGTCGTATCGCGCGAATAATTCAAATCCAACAACACCCAGTCAAACTCCTCACTCTCGATTAACTCCAAAGCAGTGACTGGGTTACTAACGGTCTGACAAGTGATTCCCTCGCCCTTAAACAACATACGAGCGGCGGCAAGGATATCCTGTTCGTCATCGCAAACCAGTACGTGTTGAGGAGTCTGGTGAGTTTTATCCATTAGCTTTCAAGGAAAACCGAATTCTTCAACAACTTGCAACCCATCAAGTTGAGAATCTCATTATCTCCAATTAATAGCCTCAGACCACAATTGTCCGATCCCCTGAGGGATAATTCTTCACCAGTACCAATCAACAAGAGGTTCAACTCGTTCAAAAAACTTTGCGTCTCGCCACGGCTTTTTGTGGCAAAGTCCCTCTTCAATCAATCAGATCACTCAGAGACTGTTAAATAAGTCTCTCAGCACCGAATTTAAGTTTCCATTCCCTCAGTCCTACCAATGTCCAAGCCACGCTCAAACCTTCAATCAATTCGCCTCCGTGGCGTCCGCCAAAACAACCTCAAAAACATCGACATCGATTTTCCCCTCGGGAAATACATCGCCGTCACAGGGCTCAGCGGAGCAGGAAAATCCTCCCTTGTCTTCGAAACACTCCACGCCGAAGGACAACGCCGCTACGTCGAAACCTTCAGCAGCTACACCCGCCAATTTCTCGACCTCCTCGAAAAACCCGATCTCGACTCCGCGGAGAACATCCGCCCGTCCATTGCCATCGAGCAAAAAAATACCATAAAAACCTCCCGCTCGACAGTAGGCACGATGACCGAACTCACCGACTTCTTCAAAGTCTGGTTCAGCCACATCGCCCAACTTCACGACCCCGACACCGGAGAAATCATCCGCGACGACAATCCCCAAACAATCTGGCTCAAAGCATCCCACGCCTGGGAAGAGCAGACAGTCCTAATAAGCTTCGAGGTACAACGCCCCGAAAAGTTAAAATGGACCGAAATCATCAAAAACGTGAAAGCACAAGGCTACTCACGTTTCATAGATTCCACCGGATCCATCCAAAAGATAGATACCGCCGAAATCTCCGTCGATTCCACCGACCCCATCTTCATCATCCAAGATCGCGTCGCACTCACCAAGGCGAACAAATCGCGCTTCCTCGAAGCCACCGAAACCGCCCTCGAATTCGGGCAAGGTCAACTCACCCTCTTTGACCGCGATGGCAAAGCCCTCCAACAATACTCCCGAGGCCTCCGTTCCTCCAGCTCAAACAAACCCTACCGACCGGCTTCCCCGCCGATGTTCTCCTTTAATTCCCCCATCGGTGCCTGCCCCGAGTGCCGTGGATTCGGACGCGTCATCGAGATCGACTATCGCCTTGCGATGCCCGACCTCGGCCTCTCCATCGAAAAAGGACTCATCAAACCCTTTGACGGAAAGGTCTACGGCGAAAGCAAGCAGGACCTCATACGTGCCTGCCGCCGTCTCAAAATATCCTCAAAAAAGCCCTACAACGAACTCACCCCCGAACAACAAACCATCATCCTCGAAGGTGAACCCGCTTACCGCGACAGAGCTTCCGACGACGACTGGGACGGAAAAGCATGGTACGGCGTCAAAGGCTTCTTCCGTTGGCTCCAAGGCAACACCTACAAGATGCACGTCCGCATCTTCCTCTCTCGCTACCGTGCGTACATCCCCTGCCCCCATTGCGGAGCAACCCGCCTCCAAAGCGAATCCCTCTGCTGGAAATGGAAAGGCTACCGCCTCCCCGACCTCTACCAACTCCCCCTAAAGGAGCTCTTCGAGCTCATTGATAATTATGAATTGAAAATTGAAGATTCTCCTCGTTCTCCCCCAATCTTCAATCCGCAATCGTCAATCAACAATTCGGACCGTAGGTCCACCGACATCGCCTATGAAGCCATCCTCTCCCGTCTCCGCTATCTCAGCTACGTCGGACTCGGTTACCTCACTCTCGACCGCCCCGCCCGGACCCTCAGTGGCGGCGAAGTCGAACGCGTCAATCTCACCTCATGCCTGGGCTCATCCCTCGTCGACACTCTTTTCGTACTAGACGAGCCCTCCGTCGGACTTCACGCCCGTGACATTGATCGCCTAATACACATCATCCGCACCCTCACCGACTCTGGCAACACCGTCGTCGTCGTCGAACACGACGACGCCATGATCCAAGCCGCCGATGAGGTCATCGAAATCGGCCCCGAGCCCGGAGCCCTCGGCGGGTACCTCCAATTCCAAGGATCCGTCGCCCAACTACGCCGCAGCACAAAAAGCATCACCGGCCAATACCTCCGTGGAAAACTCACCCTCGACGCCCCAGACGAACCCCGCCCAATTACCAAAAAGACTCCAGCGATCAAACTCGTCGGAGTCAAAAAACACAACATAGCGAACCTCACCGTATCAATTCCACTCGGTCGATTCGTCTGCCTCAGCGGAGTCTCCGGTTCAGGGAAAAGCACCCTACTCAACAACGCTCTCTATCAGAATCTAATCATCGGAGAAGGACGCCTCGCAGAAGAACCCGCTCACCTAAAAGAGCTCAAAGTCCCTTGCTCGTTCTCCGAGATCGTCATGGTCGACCAAAGTCCGGTCAGCCGCACTCCACGCTCCAACCCTGCCGTTTTCATCGACGCATGGGACCACATCCGAAAACTCTACGGCTCCCTTCCTGGATCCGAGTCCAACGGATACACTGCCTCCAGCTTCTCCTTCAACGCAGGCGACGGACGTTGCGACCACTGCAAGGGCCTTGGCTACGAAAAAGTTGAAATGCAATTTCTGAGCGATGTCTACGTGCCCTGTCCGCATTGTGACAGCAAACGCTTCAAAGCCGAACTCCTCGAGATCCAATACAACGATCTCAACATATCCGCCGCCCTCGATCTCACCATCGACCAAGCAATGGATCACTTCACCGAATTCCCAAAGATCGCCGACAAGTTACGCGGCCTCGCCACCATCGGACTGGGCTATCTGAAACTCGGCCAACCTCTCAACACTCTATCCGGCGGCGAATCCCAACGCCTCAAACTGGTCAAATACCTCGCCGAAGCCAGCCACCTCCAAAACAAGACCAACCTCGAACCGTCTCTCATCCTTCTCGACGAGCCCACCACCGGTCTCCACAAGCACGACGTCAAACGCCTTCTCTCCGCCCTCCAGTCCATAGTCGACCAAGGCCACAGCCTCATCGTCATCGAGCACAATATAGACGTACTCAAATCCGCCGATTGGATTATCGAAATCGGCCCCGAAGCCGGACTCGACGGAGGCGAACTCGTCTTCGAAGGCACCCCTCTCGCCTGTGCCCAATCCCTCCCCCACACCGAAACAGGCCGCTACCTCGCCCAAGAATTCCCCCAACCCTCCTCATCTTCATCTTCATCCCCCCTCCTAGCCGCCGAAGCCCCCACCCCCTACAACCCATCACCCATTACCCATCACCCATCACCCAACCAAAGCTCCGCTTTAGTCGTAACCGGTGCCCGCGAACACAATCTCAAAGACATTAACGTATCCATTCCTCACTACCAATTCACTGTAGTGACCGGAGTCTCCGGTTCAGGGAAATCGACCCTCGCTTTCGACATCGTCTTTGGCGAAGGACAACGTCGCTTCATGGAGTCGATGTCTCCCTACGCCCGCCAATTTGTCGAACAACTCCCGCGGCCCGATCTCGATCACATTTCAGGGATCCAGCCCACCGTCGCCATCGAGCAACGCATCACCCGAGGCAGTCGCAAATCCACCGTCGCCACCATAACCGAAGTCGCCCAGTACCTACGTCTTCTCTACTCCCGCCTCGGCATCCCGCACAGTGCCACCTCCGGCAACCCCTTGGTCGCGCAGAGCGAACGCGAACTCGCAAAACGCCTCGAAATCGTTCGAAAATCCCCCGAAGCCCAAAAATCCAAAGTACTCTACCTCTGTGCTCCTCTCATCCGAAGCCGTAAAGGACACCACCAACCCATCGCGACCTGGATCGAGAATCATGGATACGCCCTCATGCGCGTTGATGGAAAAATCATCAAAACCGAAAACTTCAAAAAGCTCGATCGCTACTCCGAGCACAATATCGAAGTCATCATAGCCGACATAAAGGGACTCGACAAAGTAGCCACCCAACTCAAAGAAGCCCTCCTTCGAGGAAAAGGAGCCTGCTTCCTTCAAGACAGCAAAGGCAAAAATCTATCGTGGTTTTCCACACAACGCATGGATCCCGAAACGGGAGACTCCCTCCCAGAGCTCGACCCCAAAGATTTCTCCTTCAATTCAAGCAAAGGCTGGTGCCCCACTTGTCGTGGTCACGGACGCATCTACCCATGGATGCGCGAACGCCTCGAAGACGACGAAGAACTGGTCAAAGCAATCGGTGCCAGCGGAGAAGAGGACGAGTCCACCGCCGTCATCTGTCACGACTGCACCGGCGAACGCCTCAACAGCATCAGCCGTAATGTACGCCTCTATCTTAAAAACGGAAAATCTCTCAACCTCCCTCAACTCCTCAACCATACCCCAAGCCTCCTTCTAGAAACTCTCGACAAACTCAAACTCGACCAACGAGGAAACATAATCGCTCGCGACATCATCGCCCAAATCAAAGAGCGTCTCAACTTTATGGATAAGGTTGGCCTCGAGTACCTAACTCTCGACCGTCCCACGCAAACCCTCTCCGGAGGGGAAGCCCAACGCATCCGTCTCGCCTCACAACTGGGATCAAACCTCGCCGGAGTCCTCTACGTCCTCGACGAGCCAAGCATCGGACTTCACGCCCGCGACGGAGACCGCCTCATCGAAACCCTCAAATCTCTCAAAGACAAGGGCAACACCCTCCTCGTCGTCGAACACGACGACGCCACCATGGAACACGCCGACTGCATCATCGACCTCGGACCCGGCGCCGGAGTACACGGCGGGGAGCTCATCGGAGTGGGTACCCTCGAGGAACTTAAAAACAAAAAGACCTCCCTCACTGGAACCTATCTCACCAAAGGCATCGCCCACCCCCTCCGCGGCTCCTACCGTCCCATAACATCCCCCTCTTCGAGCCAAAAACCCAAAACCCAAAACCCATCACCCAATACCTCTCAAGAGAGGTGGATCCAACTCACAGGAGTAACCTTCAGAAACCTAAAGAAGCAAAACGTCAAAATCCCGCTGCAAAAGCTCACTATGATTTGTGGAGCATCCGGTGCCGGAAAATCATCGATGATTCGTGATCTCCTCGCCCCGGCCGCCAACTATTGCATCGCCAATCAGAAAGAGACTCTCACGGGCAAAGCATTCACCAAGGAAGGCCAAAACATCGAAGGCGAAGAGGGAAACGTCCTCTTCACTCAACTCACCGGTGCCAACAATTTCCGTGGAGTCATCGAAGTCGACCAATCCCCCATCGGCAAGACGCCACGCTCGACCCCAGCCACCTACCTTGGCGTTTTCGACATCATCCGCACGTTCTTCGCTAATCTGCCTGAATCCAAAATGCGTGGATACAAACCAGGACGTTTCTCTTTCAACACTCCACACGGACGTTGCGACACCTGCTCAGGAGCCGGACGCGTAAAACTCGAAATGAGCTTTATGCCCGACACCTACGTCACCTGTGAAGACTGTAACGGCAGCCGATACAGCCAAGAGCTCCACGACCTCCACTGGAAAGGAAAGAACATCGCCGATGTCCTCCAAATGACTTTCGACGAAGCGGTCGAATTCTTCGACTTCCACTCGCAACTCAGCCAGATCATGCAGCTCATGGTCGAAACCGGACTCGGCTACCTCTCCCTCGGCCAGAGCAGCCCCACCCTATCCGGTGGCGAAGCCCAGCGCATGAAGCTCGTCTCCGAACTCGCCAAAGGCCTCCAAACCTACACCGAACGCAGCCGAGGCATAAAACGCCAAAACCTCTACATCCTAGAAGAGCCCACCATCGGCCTCCACCTCAGCGACTGTGAAAAGCTGATACGCCTCCTCCACAAACTCGTCGACCAAGGCCACACCGTAGTCGTCATCGAACACCACCTCGACCTCATCGCCGAAGCTGACTACGTCGTAGAGCTCGGCCCCGAAGGCGGCCCCAAAGGCGGAAAAATCCTCTACCAAGGCCGCCTCCCTGGCCTCCTAAAAAGCAAACGCTCCATCACCGCCCCCTACCTCTCTCCGAAATTCACCAACTAGATGCACTACCTCTATTTGTCGTCGAAGTCTTGTAAAAACCGGAGTCACGGTTCATTTAACTACGAACAATGAAGTCACTCCTATTTCTATCAATTTCACTACTGGTCACAACTCTCGCCTTTTCACAAACCGCGAACGGTCTGTTAGAAGTTAAGATGACGCCCCAAGCTGATGCCGAATTTCCCGCTGGGCGTATGCTAATCGATAAAACCTACTCCGGCCCACTCGATGGGAAGGGCCTTGGGCAGATGCTTAGCTTTCGCAGTCCAGATAATGGATCAGCCAACTACGTCGCTATTGAACACGTCACCGGAACCCTCGATGGTCGAAGCGGTTCCTTCGTGCTTCAACACGTCGGTGAGATGAAAAAGGGAAAATCGACACTAACGATTACAATCCTTCCCGATTCAGGAACCGACCAACTGGAAGGAATATCCGGACACATGCGTATAGAAAATTTAAGCAAATTACACTCTTACCATCTGCACTACGAATTGCCCACCCCTTCAGGGATTGAAACACCGGACTCCTAACGTCCGAAATACGCAACGAAAGCCAAAATCAATAGCATAACAACCAGGAATCGTCCCCAGTTCAAAGTGGTCCCACGTGATTCGCCGAACTCACTTTCAACGAAGCCCTCGTAGTCAAAATCATCACCATCTGGTAAATCAAGACCACTGCTTCTATAGGACTCGCCACTTTCCTTTTCTGTGTACCCCGTCCGCTCATCAGCACCACAACCATCGCAAGCTAACGCTCTAACCCGATTATCTTCCCCACATACAGGACAAGTGTAACTCTCATGACCAGCCATTCTCCGTACATAGAAAGAGAATAGCCTAAAGCCAAGTCGCAAATCTACTGAGATTACATTTATCGACAAAAAGGCTACTTTTGTCACTCCCCTATACAATATCCTGGGATAAAGAGAACATAAGTTTTCCTATGTTAGCATCCCTTACGTATCATAAAAACCGATGCCCGATCAAAGCCGCGAAGTTCGCCCTCATTCCAAAGCCCGTCACGCATTAAGCAAAGACGGTACAATCCTGCGTGTCCCCGACCAATGGTCACTCCTCTCCCCTGGTGACGCCGCCCTCACTCGTCGCGTCAAAGCCGCGGTCCCGACATGGACCGTCATGGAGAAAGCGGGTCGCCGCACGATCTCAAAGGGAATTTGGGCCGACACAGAAACGATAGAGCACCACAGACTGAAACTCCTCATTGAACGGGCATCTCCTACCTATCAAAAAAAGTTAGAGGCGGGTCGAAACCGTAGAGTTAAACAACAAGGTGAATACGTAGAGGATTTTAATTCCGCCGTCCTCGACTTTCTCAATTTCCCATCGTTATACCAAGAAATCGCCTCAAAGCTCGCCACTCAAATCACAGAGCACGCGACTCCAGTAGGAAGCGGCACTGTGGCTAGAACGAAGCGCATCCCTGTCGAGCAACGAGCCGAAGCCGCCACCATTGCTTGGATGCGCCACCAAACCACGGCCTACGACTCAATGCATATCCCTCTCGTAAAAGGCCAACGAAGGGAAACGCGACGACTTCTCGCCCAAAAGTCGAAGACCTTACTAAACGCCTACCGAGTAGGAAACCCGATCAATTCCGAAAACTGCCCCCTCCAAAAAGCCTTATCAAAATCGGAATAGTTTGAGCAAGCGATACAGAAATCCAACAATCCCACGTCAAAGACACACACTTGTCACACGAACTTACTGTCCGTAACATTTTTGTAACTACGTTTCACATTCTTAACATTACTTTCATTGCAGTTCAGATTGGTTTCAAGAACGTGACTGGTGAACTTGCTTCACTTCGAAGCGAGTATAACAAACCTTCTATTACTAATTCACGCAATGAAACGAATATCCCTCTTCTCCGGATTGGCAGCGATCATCGTCGCTCTCCTAATTCTCCTCGGAAACGATAAACCCAACAACGGTAAAGACCCTATCGAGGCGATTGTAAAACGCCTCGAAAAGCTCGATAAACAAAAGGACAAGGACGACCATAAGAAAGAGGAAAACCTCTACTTCAAACGCCTTGCGACTTTCCCTGTATTTCTAAATAGCGATATCGACAACGAAACCTCAGCAGAAATCGTTTCTGCGACAGAAGATGGAATGACTCTCGTCTATACCGACAGTCCATTGGAAGTTCTTGGATTCGTTGACATCTCCGACCCCGCCAACCCTCAAGCAGATGGCATCATCGAACTCGGGGGTGAACCAACGTCCGTTACAGTAGTCGCCAACTACGCACTGGCTTGTGTCAACACGAGTGAGAGCTACACGAACCCAAGCGGACACCTCGCGGTCATCGATCTCGGCTCACGGACAATCATTCGCGAAATCGACCTTGGCGGACAACCCGACGCAATAGCCGCTAGCCCGGATCACGCCTACGCTGGCGTCATTATCGAAAACGAACGGGACGAAGACCTTGGCGACGGAGTTCCCCCACAAGCTCCTTCTGGCTATGTTGTGATTGTCGACCTACTCGGTAACGTAAACAACTGGACTACCCGCATCGTCAATCTCGATGGTGTCGCCGAGCTCTTCCCTGAAGACGCTGAGCCTGAATTCATCGATATCAATAACAAGAATATCGCTGCCGTCAGCCTCCAGGAAAACAACCACATCGTCCTCATCGATTTAGCCACTGGATACATCGTAAACGACTTCTCGGCCGGAAGCGTAAATCTCACAAACATCGACACCGAAGAGAACGATTTGATCGAACTCAACAGCGCACTCGAAGGTCTCGTCCGCGAACCGGATGCCCTCACCTGGATCGGCAACAAACGCATCGCAACCGCCAACGAAGGCGACTTAAATGGAGGTAGCCGCGGTTTCTCGATATTCAACAAAAAGGGAAACGTTCGCTTCGACTCCGGAAACAACGACGACCATTTGATGGTAATGATCGGCCACTACCCTGAAGATCGTTCTGAAAACAAAGGTAACGAAGCAGAAGGCATTGAATATGGTCAATACGGCAACGATCACCTCCTTTTCGTTGGTTCTGAACGCTCTAGCGTCATCTCAGTTTACGATGTCAGCGACGAAAAACATGAAGACCCACGCTTCATCCAGGTTCTCCCTGCCGGTGCGGCTCCAGAAGGAATCCTCGCTCTTCCACAACGCAATCTATTCATCGTCGCCAGTGAAGAAGATAATCGAGGCGACAAACTAAGATCATCTATCACGATCTACTCCAGAGA
>CAWVWU010000028.1:0-26514 GCA_963933925.1 uncultured Puniceicoccaceae bacterium | reverse complement strand
TCACTCCCTGCGTCGAACCCGGTTCAAATCCCATGAAACTTCCTTTGGGAGGGGGACGTTGTGGGGTGGGGATCGTTTCTTTTTGAAAATGGCGGAGAAGGAGGGATTGGTTTACGCTTCGCTGCAAGTCCTTCGGACCCATGCTTCGCATGTCCCTTCTTCGGTCCTTTCACTCCCTGCGTCGAACCCGGTTCAAATCCCATGAAACTTCCTTTGGGAGGGGGACGTTGTGGGGTGGGGATCGTTTCTTTTTGAAAATGGCGGAGAAGGAGGGATTGGTTTTCGCTTCGCTGCAAGTCCTTCGGACTCATGCTTCGCATGCCCCTTCTTCGGTCCTTTCACTCCCTGCGTCGAACCCGGTTCAAATCCCGTGCTGCGTTTGCGTGAGGGTGACGTTTAATGGAAGGTCGGGCAAGTTTTAGAACAAGATGGCGGAGAAGGAGGGATTGGTTCTCCCGCTGAGCGGGATCAGGGCTGTGCCCCATGCTTCGCATGTCCCTTCTTCGGTCCTTTCACTCCCTGCGTCGAACCCGGTTCAAATCCCATGAAACTTCCTTTGGGAGGGGGTCGTTGTGGGGTGGGGATAGGTTCTTTTTGAAAATGGCGGAGAAGGAGGGATTCGAACCCCCGGTAGAGTTACCCCTACAACTGATTTCGAGTCAGTCCCATGGCGCTTTGCGCTGTCGTCGCTGGCGCTCCTCGGTACGACCACTCTGGCACTTCTCCGACTTGAAAGATTCGCATCAAAGTAGATGTAATCCGATTTGCAAGGACTGACTTCAGTCCCATGGCGCTTTGCGCTGTCGTCGCTGGCGCTCCTCGGTACGACCACTCTGGCACTTCTCCGACTTGAAAGATTCGCATCAAAGTAGATGTAATCCGATTTGCAAGGACTGACTTCAGTCCCATGGCGCTTTGCGCTGTCGTCGCTAACACTCCTCGGTACAACCACTCTGGGGCTTCTCTGGCTTGAAACGGTGGATCAGGGTGATTGTTCCGTGGTTTGCAAGGACTGACTGATTTCTTGTTCTCTTGTAGTTGCTTGAACCGTTGTTGGCTTAATCGAGGAGAGTCGGTGATGCCGTTTTCTTGGTTATCTGAATAGGATGGGGAGGTTAACGAGCGTTCGAACAGCTTCTCCTTTTACTTCGCCTGGACTCCATTTTGACTTTTTGACGGCGGTGATTGCGGCGTCGTTGAATTCACGGTGGGTCGAGGTTTTGATTCGCACGTCGCTTACTCCTCCGTTTGGGAGTATTATGAATTCAACGATTACTTTGCCGGATATGTTTTTCATTTGGTAGGGTGCGATCGGCGATATTGCTATGAGGGCTCTGGGCTGTTTTTCGAGTTGGCTGAGAAGAAAAGTTCTAGTGTCACCACCGATATCGTTAATGAGGTTTTTAGTGGTATTTGAAATGTAGGCTCCGTTGTCACCTGGTGTTAGTCCGTGAGGCAAGGGAGGTATGAACATGTCGGGTTGATCTTCTATTAGCTCCGGATCGTCTACATCGTCTTTGGGTGGTTCGGGTGGCTTTGGTAGATCGATTATTAAGTCGGGGGGATTGAGGGCAAAGGTTGGGACGGGTGGAATAGGTATAATGCGTATACTGTTTGTTACTACATGTAGGAGGGGGAAGCTTACGAAAAGAACAGCGGTTATAATGAGGCCGATGCTCAGTGGTTTTAATTCGAATGATCTTTCTTTTGTTGGGGTGTAGAGTACTAAGGTTTTCATGTTGAACATCCTACAGTTGTAGTCTGTCTTGTCAAGACTACAGTTGTAGGATTAGTGGATGGGAGGTGTCTACGTGCATTTTATGCACAAAAAAGCGAAGAGTTTCCTCTTCGCTTTTTGAAATTATCTGATCGTTTCTAAGATCGTCTACTTGATCTCGATTCGTTGGGTCACTTGGCAGGTTACAGCCTTACCGTCTTTTTCACCTGGTTTCCATTTTGACTTCATAATCGCGTCGATACAGGGCTGTTCAAATTCGCGATGTGACGATTTATCTACGCGAGCTTTGATTACCTTTCCATCGGGGGTGATTTGCCAATAAAGATCTACCCATCCCTTGATTCTAGCTTTTTGCATGGCGTAGGGGATGATTGGTGCAACTTGGAAGGTTGCTTGCGGCTTTTTGGTCAAATCTTTGAGGTCGAATACCATCATGCTGTCTGCAGCATTGATATCGGCGTTAAAGTCATTGAATCCAAAGTCACCCATTGCACCGCCTGAACCAGGATTCAAAGCCATTTCTAGCTGTGCCAAGGTCATTGGTGGAGGGGGCTCCTCCATCTCTAGATCTTCCGTGTCATCTTGTTCTTCTGGTGGAGGCGGAGTGTCTTCTGGAGGAGGTGGAGGCGGCTCGATCGCTGCTGAGTCTGTGAGTACCTTAGGTCCTCCAAACTCATAGCTGTCCAGCATGTTGATGATAGGGAGAAAGGCAAATATGACGGCCGTTATAAGTATTCCGAGGGTGCCGTTAACAATGGTTAAACCGTTTTGGTCCGATGGTATGTAATTCTTGCTCATTATTATTGGGGTGAGGCTAGTTTACTTAGCACTGAACTCCTCGCGTAGTTCTTGCAGGGTGATGCTTTCTAAGCGTACTAAGAAGCCTTCAAAATCTATTACTTTTTGCCTTATGAAATAACAGACGAAATAGCCTGGGATTGCGAGACATAGTCCCATTTGTGTCGTTATGAGTGCTTCGTGAATACCGTCGGCAACAACATTTGTTGTTTGGTCGGCACCGCCGAGGGAGATCCCTTGGAAGGTCGTTAACATCCCTAATACAGTCCCGAGAAGTCCCATGAGGGGAGCGACATTTACAATGATCGTAAGGAGAACGAGGTTTTGACTCAGTCTGGGAACCTCTGCTGTTCGTATTTCAGCGAAACGATTTTGGATATCACCTAGAGAGTTCACACCTTCTTGTGAATAACGGATGATTTCTCCTACTTGTCCTTGGGCGGCGTCAGGATTCTTAATCCATTCTTCGCATTGAGCTATAGAGGTCTTTTTAACATTCGCTCGTTTGAAGTATAGGAAGAGTCTGGATCCTATATAGAATGCCATGAATCCAAGTATGAAGAGCGGTATCATGACCCAGCCACCGGCTGAGATGATTTCGACTGTCAGTTCTATAAAAGATTGTTCGTGCATGAGGTAAACTGAGGTTAGGTTCTGGGGCTTAACACGTTGTCTCTGGCGAGTGATAAAACATAGTATATCGCCCTAACAGAGAAGGTTGAAACAAGCTTTGGAGAGTTGAGTCAAGCGTATCTGACTTACAAGTGTAAGCTTTTGATATTTAAGCCACTTTTTGAGGACTATTTTTAAGACCTATGGCGTTAATTATCGAGAGGAATGGCAGGGGGACTAACTCAATTCGTTCTCATTTCGAATGAGAATTATAAAAAAGCCACCCAGTCGTATTTCGAGCGACTGGGTGGCTAGATTTCTAAAATATAGAGGTGTACGCCTTATCTGTTTTCTGGAGCGTCGTTTCTTTGGGAGTAACGTGCTGGAAGTTCGATTATGCCAAGTTCGTAGGCACAGCGTGTGAGTTCGACTGCACTGCGAGCGTCCAATTTCTTCATTAGATTGGCTCGGTGGGCTTCAATCGTCTTCACGCTAACGTCCAACATATTTGCGATCTGCTTTGTGCTGTTCCCTTCGGCTACGGCTTGGAGTACTTCGCGTTCGCGGTTGGATAGTTTGCCTTTTCGTTTTGCGGCCGGGCTATTTGATAGGTGTGATTCACGTAGGAGACTAGCGGCTACGGGGCAGAGGTATCCGCTTCCGTTGCAGACTTCTCGTATGCCTTCCTTTAGTTTTGAGGCTGAGGAGCTTTTGGCACAGATCCCGTGACATCCGAGCTCGAGGAGCTCACGGATTGTGTCGGGGGTAAAATTTGCGGATATAGATATGAACCTCGTTTTTGGGTTTTTGGAGCCGAATTGGCGTAAGATTTCCATTCCATTTAAACCAGGAAGGAAGAGGTCGAACACGACGAGATCAGGCTTTTCTTCTTCGCAAAGTCTCAGTCCTTCCCGTCCGTCTGTTGCTTCACCAATCACGACCATTCCTGGGATGGAAATAGCCATACTTGCTACGAGGTCGCGTAGCATTACTTGGTCTTCTATTACTACGATACGTGTTTGGGCGTTATTCATTTATTGTTCAGTTAAGGGGTTGAGGTTTGGATGCTACCGATTCCTGGTTTTGCGTTGAGGAGGCGATTCGATAGTCATCAGGGTTGTTTTTTGAAAAACCGAGATATTTTAAAATCAAAGGTTAATTAGTATTAAATGAAAACCCTTTGATCAAACATAAATTGAAGTGATTATACCTAAGGAATTGTTAAGTATTCCCTCTTTTTAGAATTTCGTTAAGGGTTTTTTTACAAGAACCCTAGGATGCATATCGGGCATTCTTTAAAATTGATGTTTTGTCACTAATGGGTTTCATCGTTCTTGAGATTCTTTTATGTCAGAGGACGCGTACCCACACTTTCAATTTTTTGCCTCCAATTACCCTTATCCGATTCTTTTTTTGAATCGAGATCAATTGATAGTCTGGAGTAATTCTGCAGCTAAGGAGTTTCTTGGTTCGAATTCACATGAGGACCTCGCTGATGTCCTTTTCGAGTTTCGTGTACCAGGGGTTGATGTGGGCGAAGTTTTGACCTGTTTGGAGGAATCGATTAGCCAACAGGTTGCCTGTGATGAGGGAAAGTGGGAAAGTGTACTCGTTGATATCTTGTATCGCGATGAAGGGGAGGTTGATGGGGCGGTTGTTTCTCTGTCGCCACGTTCGAGTAATCAGGTGTTTGATTCGGTTTTGTCAGATGCGAATCGTTTAACGAAACGTGTGGATGAGGAGGCTCATAGGTGTATCCGGGAGATCGTTGATGAGGCTGAGCTGACGATGGAGGGCTGTAATCACGAGAGCTGTACGCACAAGATGGAAGGAATTATTGGAGCAACCCGTGATTTAACTCGGCTATGCGAGGGGGCTAAGGAGCTTCTTAATTTGTTATTTGCTGGGAACTTAGGAGAGCGTCGGCCGTTTTCGTTGGTATTGGCAATGGAGGATGTATTGGTCGCCGCTGAGGAGGAGTTGGCACACAACCGGGTTACTGTAAGCTTTGATATCGATGAGAAGTTGCCTCGTGGGTTAATTGGTAACGAGAGGCAGTTTAAGTTGATGCTTAATCATTTGATCTGTGGATTTTCGCGAAAAGCAGAGAGGCAATCGTTTTCCTGTAGGGTGAGGTGGGATCTTGATGCTTCAATCGGGAGGCCTGCATTGAGGATTGAGTTAAAGGTGAGTAACCGTCTCTCTGATGAAGAAAATGATGATCTGAAGTTGGTGAGCGTGGTTGACGACGCTGATGTGGAAGACCTTGATGTGGAGACCCTGCTGTTTGGTCGTTTGGTCGAGCAAATGAATGGTGCGTTTTATCGCTCGTTGCGAGAGGGAGTTAATACACGTTGTGTCTTGGAGATTGGGCTTGATCCGGCACTTGAGGGCGTCGTTCAAAAGTCGCGTCGCGTTAGCGTTAGCCCTTCCGAAGAGAGCTCTGTTGGAGCTGTGAGCTCGGTTGATTTCGTTGGACTCAGGTGTATGGTAGTCGATGACAATCGGATTTCTCTAGAAATGGCTTTTAAGCTTTTATCGAAGTTAGGCTGTCGTCGGGTCGAAGTTGCGGGTAGTGGTGCGAGTGCATTGGATTTGTACGAAAAAGAGGAATTTGATTTCGTTTTTCTCGATCTACAGATGCCGGAGATGGATGGTTATGAGCTGGCAGAGCGATTGAGGTCTGAATCGGCCGATAGGAGCCCGTTGCACCTTGTTGCGATATCGGCTGGTGCTTGGAGTGAAGTTTCCAGTGAATGCCAGCGAGCGGGAATAGAAGAGCATTTGCAAAAACCTATTACGCGTAAGGATTTACAACTGATCATTGAGCAATCGATGAGGGTGGATCGCAAAAAAATGAGTGAGACAGTAGGCGACGCAGAAAATTCTCTCGGTGACTCGGATTCTGAGCAAGTTCCGATATTAAACCTCGATGATTGGAGCGAAGATGAGGATTTGCACCGTCGAATGCTATTGATGTTGCTCGATGATGCCCCTCTTGCCTTGGAGCAAATTCAGGAAACGTGGAAATCGAGTGATTACGAAGGCTGCGGGCGATCTGTGCACAGCTTTAAGGGGAGTGTCGATGTTGTTCGAGCTGATCGAGTTATGAACCTTTGCCAATCCCTATTGGATAGTCTTCGTGATGAAAACCTCGAAAAGGCTGCGATTTTGGTAATTGAGCTCCCTAAAGCGTATGCAGAGTTCGTCGCTTTCTTGGAACGCACGAATTACTTAAAGGCTGAGCCTCGAATTAGGCATAATTAAAGCTTGCTATAGCCTCGTTCCTTGGGGGATTCGCATTATTTTTGAGGAAGGGTATCTTTTGATTTGATTTGCCCCTTCCTTGCCTTATCGAAGTTCTACCTATGGCAAAGACACCCACTACTAAAAAAGCGAATACAGCTTTCATGAAACCGGTAACCCCAGATGCTGCTCTTGCAGCAGTTGTCGGTGCCGATCCACTTCCTCGTACAGAAATTACCAAGAAGCTTTGGGATTATATTAAGTCAAACGATCTTCAAAATCCTGAAAACAGGAGAGAGATCCTCGCTGATGCTAAGCTCAAGCCTATCTTTGATGGCAAGGATAAGGTAACTATGTTCGAAATGACTAAGTTGGTTTCTAACCACGTGGTTAAGAAAGCAGTTTAATCGCTTAAATTATTCAAAGGAAGACTCGGTTCGCCGGGTCTTTTTTTTGCTTGGTGACTTCGTCGGGAGTTGATGAAGGCTCGATTGGTGGACGTTTTCCCACCATATAGAGCCACTTAGCCGCCCTCGGTAGTGGTGTGAGCTGGCTTTTTTGTAGATGTTTTCGCAAACCATAGCCTTCTGTAAGGGTGTTTTGCTGCTCCGATCGATCGATTGACTCGTTTCAATGGATTGTTTGAAGAGCCTGCCTTTCCAAACTACGGTGGTTCTTGGAGGTGATCACCGCTATATATGCGTCACTCTATTCGCTGCTCTTGCCCGCCAAGCATTGTCTGAGGCGTCGTCCGTTAGGTGCGGCACGACAAAGTCCTGTGCAATGATTTGAGAGGTGGAGAAGGGCGTCCGCCCTTCGGTGGAGATTCGGAGAGTGCACTCCGATATCTCGTAGGCGTACTTGTTGGACTAGGCTGAGGTTGCTCCTTCGAAATCGTCAGCGATTTCGGGGAGAGTGTTGTCGGTTTTGAGAACGGTGACGGGGATTTTGTTTTTAATTGAGATTTCCTGTTCTTTTAGAAATTTAGATCCCACGGCTTCGCAGGCTTCTGCGACAGTTTTTGCCGGGTTCTTACGGCCTTTTTTGGAAATATTGAACTCGAATGCAGCTCGTTCTAAGCGCTCCATAGTCGTGGCAGGGCTTTCGACTTCGGGGATCTGGGCGATCCATCCGACGAAACCTTCTTCGGGTATCAAACCACGTGGGTCTGATATAACGATGACGAACTGCTTTTTGACGGGAGGCTCGCGCGTCGCTTTTTCTTCTTCGGCGACAATTTCTGCCTGATGTTCGATCTCTTTGAGGAGTTTAGTTATCATGTCCGGCTCGAAAGAGTTGTTTTGGAGGACGTCAGCGATCAGGTCTACAGATACTTTTGGCATGTTTCTTTTATAAAAAAATTCTCGTATTCAGGGGAGCTTGTCTCTTGCTTGTAGGACTATCTCCTAGTTTTCCAATCCAATCTTACTCAAGCCAAAATCCATGCAAGAAGATATTTTCGACATAGTTAATGAAAATGATGAAGTTGTCGGCCAAAAGCCTCGATCCGAAGTTCATGCTGAGGGGTTGAGACATCGGGCGGTACACGTCTTAATTTTTAATGACGAGGGAGAGCTTTTCATGCAAAAGCGCTCAAAGAGTAAAGATACTTGGCCAGGGGCGTGGGATTCCTCGTGTTCAGGTCATGTTGATTCTGGTGAGGTCTATGAGGTCGCGGCGATACGCGAGTTGGATGAAGAGCTCGGTTGGAAGCCTACTGGCGAAATGAAAATGCTTTTCAAGCTTTTGCCCTGTGAGGATACTGGTAATGAGTTTATCAATGTATACCGAACGATTGGAGATGGTCCGTTTCGTTTAAACCTTGAGGAGATCGAAATCGGTGAATGGATGAATATTCCAAATCTCCTAGAGCGTGTTGAGTTTACTCCACAACGTTTTTCTAGTGCCTTCAGGCTTATTTTGACTCGATTGCAGGCATTGCAGTTGTTGCCCGCGTAAGGGACTCATTGTACCTGCGGGAGGGGCGATGTTTGTCGCTTCGACGGATAAAACGACAGGGCTTATCAATTAAGCGTCAGCCCTGTCGGGATGTTTTTTAAGATTAAACGTCTATGGCTTCCGCATTGGCGGCTTCGACTTGTTGCGCTTGGATTGCTGTGAGAGCAATTGTGTAGATGATGTCGTCTACAAGAGCACCACGAGAGAGGTCATTCACTGGTTTGCGAAGGCCTTGTAGCATTGGGCCAATCGAAATAAGATTGGCGGAACGCTGCACGGCTTTGTAAGTGGTGTTTCCTGTGTTAAGATCGGGGAATATGAATACATTCGCTTTTCCTGCTACGGGGCTGTCGGGTGCTTTCTTGGCTGCAACATCGGCGGTCGATGCGGCATCGTATTGAAGCGGTCCGTCAATAATTAAGTCGGGGCGCGTTTCTTTGACGATTCGTGTCGCTTCGACAACTTTGTCAACGTCGGCACCCGAGCCTGAGCCAAGTGTGCTATAACTGATCATCGCTACTATCGGTTCCATTCCAAATGCTTTGGCTGAGTCTGCGGATTGAATCGCGATATCTGCAAGTTCTTGTGCGTTGGGATCTGGGTTGATCGCACAGTCTCCGTAAACAAGAACTTGTTCTGGTAGACACATGAAGAAGATTGATGAAACAATCTTCGCATTGGCATTGGTTTTGATGAGCTGTAGGGCAGGGCGTACGGTATTTGCTGATGAGTGTTCTGCACCAGATACGAGGCCATCTACTTCGTCGAGAGCGAGCATCATGGTGCCGAGGACGACATTGTCGCTGAGGTGATCGTGGGCGATCTCCTCTGTCATGTTCTTGTGGCGGCGCATTTCCACAAGGGGTGCAACGTAACGGTCGAGGACACTTTCTGGTTCGATGATTTCCAATTCTGGTGGGAGTTGGATATTGAGTGCTTCGGTCTGAATGAGGATATCTTCGCGTTTCCCGATAAGGACGCAATTCGCGATGCCGCGTTGCTGGCAGGCTATTGCGGCTTGGATTGTGCGCGGCTCGTCGCCTTCGGGAAGGACAATACGTTTGAGATTGCTCCCGGCACGGCGTGAAAGGGTGTGGCGGAATGCGGCCGGAGAAAGTCGGCTTTTTACGACCGAGGAAAGGTGGTTTCGAATCCAGTCTCCTGATACAGAACGTGCGACGATTTCCATGGCATTGTTTATCCGCTCGCCATCGTCGACAGGGATTTCCGCATTCATCTCGTAAAGTGCCTTAGCGGTGAGAAAGGATGTTAGGTTAACCCTTAGAACAGGGAGACCGCTTTGCCATGCTTTCCGACAGAACTTAGTCACATTGGGATCGAGATCGACATCGCCAGTTAGAACGAGTCCAGCAAGCTGTGCTCCATTGATCGCTGCAAGGGCAGCTGCGATGATTATGTCACTACGATCGGCCGGGGTTACTATAAGTGTTCCGGTCTTCATGACATGCATCATGTTGGGAACAGTACGTGCACAGAGTTCGATCTGGGTGACGCGACGGGTGGACATTTCGCCCATGAAAATGGCCTTCGCGTTTATTAGTTTAGCGACGTCAAGGGTGCGTGGAGCGAGTAGATTGTTTGCGAAAGGCACGGCCCCGATAAAATCAACTTTTCGTTTTTTGTAGACCGGGCATTTTTCGAGAATACTTTCTTTAAAAGCTTCGGCCTCTTGTGCACTTGGTAGCTCGTGTTCGCAGGGGATCTTAGCCTTGTTGATGATCGATCCTGCTACTTGTCCGTTGTATTCGGTACACGCGATTTCTATTTCACGATTAAGGATCTCTACGTCTTCGCTTTGGAAGGAGGAGACGAGGATGACGTCAGCTGAAAGCGTCTGTGCGATTTGTTTGTTGAGTTGAGCCCCTAGTGGAAAATCTTCGGTTTGGAGGAGTCCTTCTACCACGACAACATCAACCCCTTCAGCAGCTTCTGAAAAGGTTTGGACGATGCTCTCCATGAGAAGGTCCATCTTGTTGTTTCCAGCCATTTCACGTACGACATCGAGTGAAAGAGGGGCGGGTGGAGTGAGTGATGTTTGACTTTCGATGAAGCGTGTTGAGCGATCGTCCGTTTCGTTGTTACCGACTGGCTGAGAGATTGGCTTAAAGAATCCGACGGGGATTCCTTGACGGTCGAGCGATCGGACCATGCCGATCGAGATCGTGGAGAGGCCGACCTTGGGGCCGGTTGGAATGGTTAGGAGAACGTGTTTCATGAAATATTATTTCTAAACGGTTTTGGGTTTTGAAATGGGAGCAATCGTGTCTTTGAGACGGTGTTGATAAGCACCAGAATTCGATTTTCTCGCTACTGACCGAGAATTGAGGCGGTCTCTTGAGCGATCATGAGTTCCTCGTTAGTCGGGATGACATAGGCTGCTACGCTACTTTCTGGCGTGGTAATGCGGCCCTTTTGGTCGACACCGTTATTCGCATTTGCTACGGGGTCTAGTGTGAGTCCGAGAAAACCGAGGCGGTTAATCGTTTCGGCACGTGTAGCCCGATCATTTTCTCCGATTCCGCCGGTGAATATGAGGGCGTCGCAGTCGTCGATGGCTACCCGAAGTCCTGCAATGGATTTCGCTAAGCGGAAGACGAAAATATCTAGGGCGAGACGAGCACGTTCTGATCCTTCAGCTGCTTTTTCGCGTAGAGTGCGCATGTCATTGGAAATCCCCGACAGTCCAAGGAGGCCGCTCTTCTTGTTGAGAACGCTATCGATTTCTTTAAGCGACATGCCGTTACGCTTTTGTAGAAAGCCGTGGATACTGGGGTCGATATCTCCACAGCGTGTTCCCATGACTAACCCTTCAAGGGGAGTGAGTCCCATTGTTGTGTCCCGACTGAGGCCTCCGCTTGCGGCGGTGGCAGAGCATCCATTGCCGAGGTGGGCGCTAATAATGGAGGTTTTTTCAATTGGTTTGCCTAAAATGTCGGCGGCTTGTTGGTAGACGTAGCGATGGCTCGTGCCGTGGAAACCGTAGCGACGAATTCCATACTTTTCGTAATATTCGTAAGGAAGGGGGTAGAGGTAGGCTTCTTTGGCGATGGACTGGTGAAAGGCAGTGTCGAATACACCGACGTGAGGCACGTCTGGGAAGGCTGCCTGAGCTTCTTGGATGCCGAGTAGGTTGGCTGGGTTGTGAAGAGGAGCGAGGTGGTTACAGGCTTCGATTTCTTCGAGTACTTGCTCAGTTATTAAGGTCGGTTCCTGGAAGCGCTCTCCCCCGTGCACAGTGCGGTGTCCTACAGAGTCAATTTTTAGAGTGCCCAGAGCATGCTTGCCGAGAGCCTTTAAGGCTGTTTTCAGATCAGCATGGGCGGGGAGCTTCTGAACGTGTTTTTCGCCAGATTCGTCCGTCCAAGTGAGGGTCGGCTTTACGCCGCCTATTGGTTCAGCGAGCCCTTTTACGTGGCAGTTTCCGTTGTCTGTATTGTAGACAGCAAATTTTAGTGAGGAGCTTCCGCAGTTGATAACCAAAGTGTTCATTCGGTGAAAATGTTTCTAAGCTTATCGTGATTTTTGCAACCCTATTGAAGATAGAAGTGTATTTATTTGGCTGTTTTTGGGTGTCTTATCACTAATCTAGTGGATTAGCATAAATATTTTACATTTTGACACAGGATTAGTCATTCTGATAACCCATGAGGGTGAATCTGAGTCTGACTAAGTCCGACAAATTGGTAAAAATGTCCATTTTGTGACGTTGTCACCGTGGCTTTGACTTCTACTCAGTGTTTAGTCGTAGTTGGGCATGTCATAATGCATCCACTGTTTAATCTAGGGTAGTTATTGGGGCTGTTATCGTGTTCTGTTTTTGATCTATTCGATGGCAATTTCCGTTTTTGGGCGTCTTCGTTGTCTTTGATTATGAGCCAAAAAAGAGAGGGCTGTGTTGCCCTCTCTTGAAAATATCAAACAAACCAAATGATTATTTGATCCGCATGTCGCCGGTTTCTAGGAAGCGTTGGTGCATGTCGAATGCCTTTTTGAGGCTTTGAGGTGTGTGACCTCCTAGGAAGTTGCGACAGTACTCGAGAAGTTCCTCTTTGTAGGTTGGGTGGACGCAGTTGTGGATGATGGCCTGAGCTCGTTCGTAGGGGCTTTTGGCTCGGAGATCGGCGACTCCGTTCTCAGTTATTAGGACTTGGACGCTGTGCTCGCTGTGATCCATGTGGCTGACGAGTGGAACGATCGCACTGATGGCTCCGCCTTTCGCCACGGATGGGCAGGTGAAGATGGAGATGAAGGCGTTGCGCGTGAAATCTCCTGAGCCGCCGATACCGTTCATCATTTCCTTACCCATAACGTGGGTGCTGTTAACGTTGCCGAGGATGTCGATTTCGATAGCTGTGTTTACGGATATGATACCAAGACGGCGAATGACTTCTGGGTTATTTGAAATCTCTTGCGGACGCAGCATGGTGCGGCGGCGGAAGAAATTGAAATCGTCGTAGACGGTCTTTGCTGTCGCTGCACTGAGTGTGAGTGAGGTTGCACTGGCGAAGCTAATCTTGTCTTCCTGCATTAAGCTAATGACGGAATCCTGGATGACCTCGGAATACATTTCGAAGGATGGGATTTCTTCATGGTCACCAATCGCCTGGAGAACCGCATTGGCGACGTTCCCGACTCCTGATTGGATGGGAAGAAAACTGGCGGGAATGCGTCCGGATCTAAGCTCTCCTGCGAGGAAGGAGGCTACGTTCTCACCGATCTTCGTGGTGATCGGGCTGCTTGCCTTGAAGTCACCTGTTTCGTCGGGTTCGTTAGTGTGGACGACTCCGAGTATTTTGTCGGGATGGATTTGTACGTATTCCGTTCCGATGCGACCGTTGCAAGTTGTTAGGTTTATTGGCCGACGCATTGGAGGGTCGAGAGGCTCGTAAATGTCGTGAATACCACACAGAGCGGTACCGTGAGCGGAGTTGAGTTCGATGATTACCTTGTCGGCGACTTGGGCGAGGGTAGGCGATGCTCCGACCGAAGTCGTGAGAATTACCTTTCCGTCGGCTTGGACTTCACTGGCTTCGATGACGGCGACGTCGACTCGTCCGAGAAATCCATAGCGGAGGTTCTGCGGCAGCATTGAGAGGTGCATGTCGAAGAAGCGAGTCTTACCGAGATTAATGTTTTTTCTGAGGTACTTGTCTGATTGGTATGGGGTACGCCATGCTACAGCATCTGCTCGAGCGAGTTCGCCGTCGAGCGAGTCACCTGTAGAGGCTCCCGTTATGACGCCTATTTTGTATTCGCGCCCGAATTCGTGTTCTTCTCGGGCTCGTTTCGCAATAGCACGTGGTACTGCTTTGGCGGCTCCTGCGGGGGTGAATCCGCTGAATCCGACTGTCATTCCGTTTCCGATAAAAGCGGCTGCTTCTTCGGATGTTAGCTCTTTTAGTTTCTTCATCTTTCCATTGTTCAAGTTGGAGAGGTGCGTCTAAGGAGCGCGTTCAGTGGTGTTTTGGGTGCTTGTCTGTGGGCATGGTGTGCCCTCAACGTTTGTGTGCGTTTCTAAAAAGTGTTTGAGTGTTTCAGCTCGCCGCAGCGAGCTGATGCTTAATACCTCTCTCGAGGTTTTGTTTGGATTAATGCCCGCCAGCGAGCTTCATCATAAAGTACCCGGCAACGAGTGCGGTACCGATTACACCTGCAACATTTGGTCCCATGGCGTGCATGAGAAGGAAGTTACTTGGGTCTGCTTTTTGTCCTTCGACTTGGCTGACACGTGCCGCCATTGGTACGGCAGATACGCCAGCCGAACCGATGAGTGGGTTGATCTTATTTTTGGAAAAGAGGTTCATGAACTTTGCCATTAGGACTCCACAGCTGGTTGCCACGGAGAAGGCGACAATGCCGAGTCCTAAGATCGCGAGCGTTTCGCCATTAAGAAAGCGGTCGCCTGTCATGGTGATACCAACGCTGGCTCCGAGGAAAATGGTGACGACGTTGATCAATTCGTTTTGAGCCGCCTTAGAGAGGCGGTCGGTTACACCACATTCGCGGATAAAGTTACCGAAGAAAAGCATGCCAATAAGTGGCGAGGCATCTGGTACGAGAATTACGCAGAAGAGAGTGACGATTACTGCGAAGATGAGTTTTTCCAAACGAGAGACCTTTCTCAGGCTCTTCATGCGGATTTTGCGTTCGGCGCTCGTGGTTAACGCTCGCATAATAGGAGGCTGAATAACCGGAACGAGTGCCATATAACTGTAGGCTGCGACGGCAATGGGCGCCAGCAGTTCCGGTGCGAGCGAGTTGGCTAAGAAAATCGAGGTGGGGCCGTCGGCTCCTCCGATGATACCGATTGCGGCGGCCTGGCTCTGGCTAAAGAGACCAGATGCCATAGCTCCTGCGTAAGTGGCGAAAACACCAAATTGAGCGGCTGCTCCAAGGAGAAGCGTTCTTGGATTGGCGATGAGTGGTCCAAAATCTGTCAATGCACCCACTCCGAGGAAGATGAGGGGAGGGAAGATTTCTAGAATGATACCGAGGGAAATATAGTGAAAGAGACCGCCTGTATGAGTGCTGTGCACCTTGGCAAGGGTCGCACCTGCTACAACGTCGTCACCCACGGCTGCATTGGCTGCGGAAACGCTCCCATTGGCATCTGCCCAGATCAGTTGGTCGGTGGCTTGAAGAGTGAGAGGAGCCCCGTTTACGGAAACTTCGATCGTTTCGTAGTCGGTCATCGGTGAGCCGAGAGGAGTCGTTGGGCGTACTATGTAGAGCAATGATTGCTCGCCGCTTGTGGCTTTTGCGATTTCTGACTCCAAGAGCTCGAGAGCTTCTGTTTTCTTTTTTAAGCGCCCTAGGCTGTTTGGCATTTCATGCCGCACGGTCGGTAGAGAAATTTCCTGGCCGAGTTCAATCGTGCTAAGAATTACAATACCATCCACCGGGCTGAGGATTTCTCCAGCCGGTGCGTTGGTCATATTCTTGGTCGGGAGATTGGCGAGCAATGCCCCGAAGGCAATCGGCACGAGCAAAAGTGGTTCGAACTTCTTGTATACCGCGAGGTATAGCAAGACGCCCGCCACGAGCCACATGACTATCATTCGCCATTCCAATGCGAATATTCCTGTTTGGAAGACGAGTTCTTCGATTTCCTTCATACTACTTTTGTGTGGGGGACTGCTAAAAAGACTAGGGAGAACGTACTCTCAACTACGATAGACTTAGAAGAGGGAGACCTTCTTCTACAGCTTGAGTGGGTTGCACGTGTATGGCGGATACGGTGCCTGCAGTTGGAGCGCTTACGATGGTATTCATCTTCATCGCTTCGAGAGTGATGAGGGCCTCGCCTGCTGCTACTTGCTGACCGATTTTAACATCGATAGAAATGATGGTGCCTGAAAGAGGACTAGGAACGTCCCCGGCTGCGGCCGCTGGAGCGGATGCTGCGGGAGCAGCTGCTGCGACTGGAGGAGGTACGATGTTGGCACGGCGAGGAGCACGAGGAGCTGCGGGGGCAGATCCGGCTTCTTCTCCGACTGTTTCAACTTCAACTTCGTATGTCTTTCCTTCGACTGTTATGCGTAGGCGTTTCATGTTTATATAGTGTTAAGTGTGATGATCTAAATGAGTGGAATTTGTGCACGTTCCGTTCTGTAGTATTCGATGGGTCATATCATCGAATTTGAGTGACGGCGTGTCTTCTTTTTTTCTAGCGTACCTTGTGAGATGAGAAGATATCTCGGCGTCCTTCTTGAGCCCATCCTTTGTTCACATTGCGAATGTTTACAATGCGATGAGGCTTGCCCTTGAGGATCGTATGAGCGGCAGCTGCGATTAGAATTGGAATGTGCGAGGGGATGTCGTGGTCGACATAAGGCCCGCTTTCCGCTACAGCAGCTTGAGGCTGCGGAGCTGCCGCGACAGGTGCGTTTTTCTCGGCTTGCTTAAAGACAAAGCCAATTATTGAGGTGACCAAGGCAAGAATGGCAAGAACGACAACTACGAATAGAAATCCTACTATGACAAATGATACGTGTTCCGATGTCCCGTGTTGGGCTGGAACCGATGCGATTGGAATTGATTGAATGGAATTGAGGGAGGAAAAGCTCATAATAATCCTACTAGTGGGTTGCCGTATCCGATTAGGTAATGAAGTGAGGGATGGCAATGACGTTTTACATGAATGTTATCAAATCTCGATTTTGCACGTAAACTGACCCTAGTCGGGTCAATTTCGCTGGCGAGGATAACGTTCACTTCAAACTGCTATTATTTCGTGTGATCGGTTAGTTGGAATTTGAGCTTAGAGAGGAATGTTACCGTGTTTTTTGGGTGGACGCGTATCGCGTTTGGAGAGAGTCAATCTGAGAGCTTGAGCAATCTTAGATCGGCTTTCTGCGGGCTCGATGACGTCGGTAATCATGGCATTGGCAGCTGCCTGATAGGGCGATGCGAATTCTTCATGATATTCTTCCATGAGTTCAGCGGTTCTCGCTTTGGGATCTTCTGCAGCTTCGATGTCTCTCTTAAAGAGAACGCCTACAGCCCCTTCGGCTCCCATAACTGCTATTTCAGCAGTTGGCCACGCGTAGACCATGTCGGCTCCCATATCTGACGAGCACATCGCAAGATAGGCTCCTCCGTAGGCTTTACGCATTATCAAAGTGATCTTTGGCACCGTAGCGGATGCGTAGGCGAAGAGCATTTTAGCACCGTGGCGAATTATCCCGCCGCGTTCTTGAGCGAGACCCGGCATGAACCCAGGAACATCGACCAAATTTACGATGGGCACATTATAAATGTTACAGGTACGAATGAAACGTGCTCCCTTATCGGAAGAGTCGATATCGAGCGTGCCGGCTCTGACGCATGAATTGTTTGCGATTATCCCGACTACGATTCCGCTGATACGTGCGAAACCAATGATAAGATTTGGCGCGAAATCCGGCATGATTTCGAACATGTGGCCGTCGTCTACCAGTCGTTCGATGACCGCGTGAGTGTCGAGGGCTTCTTTGTTAGTAGCAGGTACCAGCTCGTTCATCTCTGGATCATCACCAATGGACCAATCGCTATCTAGATTGTGAAGTGGGTCGGAAACGTTGTTGCTTGGTAAGTAGGAGAGAAGTTCAGCGCTCAGTTCGAGGGCGTGTTTATCATCATCCGCTACGAGGTGGATATTTCCGGATACTGAAGCGTGAGCCGCAGCACTGGCAAATTGTTCAAGAGACGCTTGTTCGCCTGTAGCTGCCTTGATTACGTTAGGGCCGCAAATGAACATGTTGGAATTCTCCCGAGTCATGATAATGAAATCAGTAAGGGCGGGAGAGTAGGCCGCTCCACCGGCACAAGGGCCGGCGATGATAGCGATCTGTGGTACTGCACCAGAGAGATAAACGTTCTTAAAGAATACCTTGCCGTAGCCGGAAAGGGAATCGACGCCTTCTTGGATACGAGCTCCACCGGAATCGCTGATCGCGATGACTGGCATTCCCGAATCGTGAGCGTAATCCATCAGTTCGCAGATCTTCTGAGAGTGGATACGTCCCAAAGCACCTCCACCTATAGTGAAGTCTTGGCTGTAAGCGGCTACGGGGCGCCCGTCGACGAATCCTGCGGCACAGATCACACCGTCACCTGGGAGTTTCTTGTCTTTGAGTCCAAATCGATGGCAACTGTGAGCGGCATGCATGCCGAATTCTTGAAATTCACCATTATCGAAAAGTGCTTCTAAGCGTTGGCGTGCAGATAGGATGCCTTTATCTTTGCGCTTCTTGAGCTTGGCTTTTCCACCTGCTTCTTTCGCTATCTGGCGTTTCTTTTTGAGCTCCTCTAGGAGTTTTGGATTAATAGTCATGTCCGTGTCGGGTAAAGATTTTTTGTCGATTTGATCGATCTCTTTCTCGTTGATTAGTGGGCTCCGCCTTCGCCCTTACTCATACAGAGTTCGGTGAGTACGCCGTAAGTCGACTTCGGGTGGAGGAAGGCTACGAGCTTTTCGGCTGCTCCTTCGATGGGTACTTCGTGGATAAGTGCGACGCCGCTGTCTTTCGCTTTTTTGAGCTGATCTTCAATCGAGTCAGTTCGGAAAGCGATGTGGTGAATGCCTTCGCCTTTCTTCTCAATGAATTTGGCGATGGGGCTGTCTGGGCTTGTTGCTTCGAGAAGTTCGATGTGCACTTCGCCCGATTCAAAGAACGCAGTCTTAACCTTCTGCGATTCTACTTCTTCCGTGCCGCAGCACTTCAATCCAAGTGAATTCTCATAGTAGCTTATAGCTGCGTTGAGATCTTTTACGGCGATTCCTATGTGGTCTATTTGTTGGATCATTTGATGCCTTAGTTTTGGTTATGTTGGAAAGTCCTATGATAAGTTTTGCTTAAGTCAAATAAACAAATCATAAAATTTACTTATTGACGAAGAGAAGATGAGTTTGTAAGTAATTGGACATATTCAAACGACTGATTTCGTTTCTAACTAAAACTAATACACAGATTCAGATAATGAAGGAACCTCAGGATTCATTGCTAAGTGACTTTAAGCCAGCGTCTTATGAGGAATGGAAAGATGCTGCTGAAAAGCTTCTGAAAGGCGCTCCCTTTGAAAAGCGCATGCTCACCAAGACCCCAGAGGGGATTGTGTTGCAGCCGATTTATCTTTTGGAGGATTGCGAAGATCTTCCTCAGATGAACTCTTTTCCAGGATCGGATGATTTCGTTCGAGGGGGCAATTCTGATGGCTATACCCAACAGGCTTGGGGAATTGCTCAGGAGCAGCCATATGGAGATGCGAAAGTGCTTAATAAGGCACTGCTGCAAGATTTAGCAGGCGGACAGGATTCGGTTAATATCGTCCTCGACGGGGCGACTCGATGCGGGCTCGATCCCGACGAAGCAGCCGCTGAGCAAATCGGCGAGGGGGCGTTGTCTCTCTCTAGTCTTGAGAATCTGAGCGATGCGTTGAAAGACGTCCGCCCGGATTTCGTACCGATCTATTTGAACTCGGGAACCTCTGGTCTCGCTGTGCAGGCACTCTTTATGGCTTGGGTCGAGGGAACTGGAGTCGATGCCGCAACTGTAAAGGGTGGTCTTAAGATGGATCCTCTGGGCAGTCTTGTTAGCGAAGGCACGTTAGCAGTCTCCGTGGAATCGCTTTACGATGAGTTGGCTCTTCTTGTTAAGAACAACGCGAAGGACATTCCCAACTTTGCCGCCGCAGGTGTAAGCGGTTTGCCGTATCACAATGCTGGTGCGAGTGCCACGCAGGAGCTCGCCAGTGTATTGGCCTCTGGATTGTCCTATTTGAGGGCAATGGGTGAACGTGGCGTGTCGATCGATGACGCGGCGTCGCAAATTACATTTACCCTGTCGATTGGCGGTAACTTTTTCATGGAGGTTTCAAAATTCCGTGCGGCTCGAATGTTGTGGAGCCGGATTGTTAAGGAACTCGGTGGTAGTCCTAAGGCACAAGGTTTACGTCTCCACGTGAGAACCGGACTCTATAATAAAACAAAGCTCGATCCTTATGTGAACATGTTGCGTTGCTCGACCGAGGCCCTTTCGGCTGTCGTTGGGGGTGCAGAAGCGATTTGCGTAGGAACCTTCGATGAGACGATCCGCATGCCAAGCGACTTCTCGCGACGAATCGCCCGCAATGTTCAAGTGATCCTGCAAGAGGAGTGTGAACTGACCGCAGTAATCGATCCAGGTGGAGGATCTTGGTATATTGAGTCTTTGACCAATGAGTTGGCGACTAGTAGCTGGGCCCTTTTTCAAGAGTTGGAAAAAGAAGGTGGAATTCTCGAGTCTCTGAAGAGTGGAAGTTGGCAGGATAAGATTGCCGCGACTCGCAAGGGGAGGGAGAATTTGCTGGACCAACGCCGTTCTAGTTTGATTGGGACGAATCAGTATCCAAATATCCAGGAAGTCGCTCTTAAGGAAGAGAACGAGGATGCCTTAATCCTTAAGAAGGCGGTTTGCGAAATTTCTATGGCACAGCGCATGTCCGTAGATTTGGATGATCTGAAGTCTGGTTATACGGATTCAGTTGCTGAAGAGAAACTTGCTAAGCTCGTGGCCGCTGCCGGTAGTGGAGCGACTGTTGGTGCTCTGACGAAAGCGATTAGAGGGGATGGCGGGCAAGGTCTTGACATCACCGCTTTAGATTGTGTGCGCTTGGCACAGCGCTACGAAGCGTTGCGTGATGCAGCAACTGCCTTCAAGGAGACCTCGGGGAATGCACCTTCATTATTCCTCGCGAATCTTGGATTGCTTAAAAAGCATAAGATTCGGGCGGATTTTACTCGTTCGTTCTTTGCGTCCGGTGGGTTTGAGGCTCTTTATTCTGAGCCAGATCTCGACGATGCTCAACTCGTCGAGGCATTCTTAAAGTCAGGTACTCAGATCGCCGTGATTTGCGGTACTGATCGCGACTACGCCGAGCGTGTTCCTGATTTGATTCGAGCCCTCAAGAAAGCCGCTCCGGATGCGAAAGTGATCCTCGCAGGTTTCCCAGGAGACCTTAAGTCGACATTCGAGGAAGCGGGATTAGATGATTTCATCTTTGTGAAATCCAACAATTACGAAGTGAACCGGACCTATCTGGAATTAATTGGGGCCCTATAATCGAGAACCAGAGAAAGAGATTTATTCGATGAAAAACGTAGATTTTGCAACGCTGGACTACGAGCCAGCCACTCCGAAAACAAACAGTGCTAACTGGAGCGATTCGTTCAAAGCGAGCTCTGGGGTCTCACCCGAAGAGAGTGCTTACGAAACGATGGAGCGCATTCCCGTAAAGCCTTTGTATACGAAGGTTGATTACGAGGGAATGAACCATCTTGGCTTTACTGCAGGCCTCGCCCCATTTTTGCGCGGTCCTTATGCCACGATGTATGTCTTCCGTCCTTGGACGGTACGACAGTACGCTGGTTTTTCTACCGCTGAAGAGTCCAATGCTTTCTACCGCAGGAATATTGCGGCGGGTCAGCAAGGACTTTCCGTAGCCTTCGACCTCGCGACACACAGAGGTTATGACAGTGACCACCCACGTGTAGCGGGTGATGTTGGTAAAGCAGGTGTGGCGATCGACTCTATCGAGGATATGAAAATCCTCTTCCAGAGTATTCCACTGGATCAGGTTTCCGTTTCCATGACCATGAATGGGGCGGTTGTTCCAATTCTCGCCTTTTATATCGCGGCGGCATTGGAGCAAGGGTGCTCTCTAGAGCAACTCAGTGGAACGATCCAAAACGATATTTTGAAGGAATTCATGGTACGTAACACGTACATCTATCCGCCTTCTCACAGTATGCGAATTATTGGCGACATTTTTGAATACACTTCAAGAAATATGCCGAAGTTCAATTCGATATCGATCTCAGGCTACCACATGCAAGAAGCAGGTGCGACAGCGGATATCGAAATGGGATTCACCCTTGCCGACGGACTCGAGTATTTGAGAACGGGTGTTGCTGCTGGGTTAGATATCGATGACTTCGCACCGCGTCTTTCCTTCTTCTGGGCAACCGGTAAGAACTACTTTATGGAGATTGCTAAGATGCGTGCGGCACGTTGTCTTTGGGCGAAGATCGTAAAGCAGTTCAACCCCAAGAATCCGAAGTCACTCGCACTTAGAACGCACTCTCAGACATCCGGTTGGTCTTTGACCGAGCAAGATCCGTTTAACAATATTGCTCGTACTGCGGTCGAAGCGATGGCGGCGGCGTGTGGGCATACCCAAAGTTTGCATACCAATGCGTTGGATGAAGCGATTGCACTACCGACTGACTTCTCGGCTCGAATCGCTCGTAATACGCAGCTCTTCCTTCAGGAAGAAACGGGGATTTGCGATGTGATCGACCCATGGGGTGGAAGCTATTATGTAGAGTCCCTTACCAAGGAATTGATGGATAAGGCTTGGAAACATATCGAAGAGATCGAATCTCTCGGTGGCATGACCAAGGCGATCGAGGAAGGAATTCCTAAGCTCCGAATCGAAGAAGCAGCGGCCCGTCGCCAAGCACGTATCGATAGCGGTAAGGAAACCATCGTAGGTCTGAACAAATTCCGTTTGGAGAAAGAAGACCCGCTCGATATTCTCGATATCGAC
Source organism: uncultured Puniceicoccaceae bacterium (assembly GCA_963933925.1). Taxonomy (GTDB): domain Bacteria; phylum Verrucomicrobiota; class Verrucomicrobiia; order Opitutales; family Opitutaceae; genus JAKYXN01. The sequence continues at coordinate 4,073 of CAWVWU010000028.1, read as the reverse complement.
AATTCGGCTGTACGTGATTCTCAGATCGAACGTCTCAAACAGATGCGTTCCGATCGTAACGAAGCGGAGTGTAAGGCAGCTCTTGAAGCAATCGCTGATAGTGCAGCTAACGGAGGTGGAAATCTCCTAGAGCTCGCAGTTGATGCGGCTCAGAAGCGTGCGTCTTTGGGCGAAATTTCCGATGCGATGGAAGCCGCCTTTGGCCGCTACAAAGCACAGATCCGTTCTATATCAGGCGTCTACGCCAAGGAGTTTGGAGAAAGCACTAATATGAGTGAAGTGAGGGGATTGATCGAAGATTTTCAGAAAGCAGAAGGTCGTCGTCCACGAATTCTAATCGTCAAGCTCGGTCAGGATGGCCACGATCGTGGATCGAAGGTAGTCTCTACGGCGTTCGCCGATATCGGATTTGATGTTGATGTGGGTCCTCTATTCCAGACACCCGAAGAAGCGGCCCGTCAAGCGGTAGAAAATGATGTGCACATCGTCGCGATGAGTTCGCTTGCGGCGGGTCACAAGACATTGCTTCCAATGTTGGTTGCCGAACTGAAGGTACTTGGGCGTGAGGATATTATGGTTGTGTGTGGCGGGGTTATTCCGGCTCAGGACTATGATTTCCTTTACGAGAATGGAGCCGCAGCGATTTTCGGACCCGGAACGATCATTCCAGAAGCGGCTAAGGAAATCCTAAAGGATCTCCTTGAGGACTAAGTTACGAGAGTAGCCAAGCAGTTTGGAGTAACCACAGAACGCACAAGAATCACAAAACTCATTGCCTAGGAATGGTGGCTGTGTTTGAAAACACATTCGTCTGCGAGATCTCTCGCCTGCATTGTCCTATAGCTTAAACTTTTGTGTCTTCTGTGCTTCCTAACTATTTTTTGAGGAGAAACGTTTTTATCAAATGAGCGAAGATGGGCATTGCCGGTCGCCAGAATGGCACCCTAAGGGAGCAGACAAAAAAGTCTATGCGGGTGAAGTCGTTAAAGGGGTAGATTCGTCCGGCGGATCCTTTGCCCCCAAGCGTTTTAAGCGCCCAAGGAGAAAAGGCTACGACTCCCAAGAAATTCTGGCAGGACTGCAAGCCGGAGACCGCACTCTACTAGCACGTGGGATCACCTGTGTGGAGAGTGAGGAGCGGACGCATCGAGAAATCGCCAAAAGCTTGTTGGCACTCAGTCTCCCTCATTCGGGCAAATCAATTCGAGTTGGAATTACCGGTGTTCCAGGTGCGGGCAAAAGCCAGTTTATCGAATGCTTGGGAAAACAACTTTGCGAAGAGGGCTACCGTGTAGCCGTTCTTGCTGTTGACCCCAGCAGTACTGTCACCGGTGGGAGCATTCTCGGTGATAAAACCCGCATGGAAGATCTCTCGCGGGATTTGAGAGCATTTATTCGTCCTTCGCCATCCAGTTGTACCTTAGGCGGTGTAGCGGCCAAAACCCGTGAGTCTATCGTTCTGTGCGAAGCCGCTGGATACGACGTTGTGCTCGTCGAAACGGTGGGAGTCGGGCAGAGCGAAGTGGCCGTACGGTCAATGGTCGATTTTTTCCTTCTTGTGCAAATAGCGGGAGCAGGGGATGACCTCCAAGGAATCAAGAAAGGCGTTGTCGAGATGGCGGATGCCATCGTCGTCAACAAGGCCGATGGCGATAACGTAAACCGTGCCCGTTTGGCCACGGTGGAGTATTCACGTGTTCTCCACTACTTGCATCCCTTTACGGAGGGGTGGACTCCACGGGCTTTATCTTGCTCCGCATTGGAGGGAACCGGCGTAGGTGATGTCTGGGATACTGTGGTTGAATTTTGCGATAAGTTAAAATCCGAAGATCGCTTTGACTCCATCCGAGCCGAGCAAAGCGTTAAGTGGCTCCGCTCTCTCCTGGAAGCACGCCTCTTAGAAGCGTTTTATTCCGACGATAAAAATGCCACAAAATTGGCGTCGTTGGAGAAGGATGTATCCAATAAAAGCATAGCCGTCGTCGAAGCCCTCGACCAATTGATGGAGTAGAGAGGGTTTGTTTAACCGCGGAGTTCGCTGAGGGCGGAGTGGCATCTAAAATGGGTAGCGTCTGTCGTCCCGACGGACAATATTGATTTCGGACAAATCGTAGGTCTGGATGGTATCCAGGCAAATCTCCCAGGCTCTTTTCGGATCTGTTGATTTTACTGGGATTTCCCTTTGTCCAGAATGAAAATGTAGAAGCGGCATCTTGCCGCTTTATCTAAGACGGTAGGTGTATGACCCTACCAGTATGATTTGCTGGGCAAGCTTATTGCCAAGGTTGACTTCGAGGGCTATACGAGCAGTTTCGACTACGACTCTATGAATCGCTTGACTAAGGAGATTGCCGACATCTGAACAAATTTTTCGAGATCATTGGGAAGGGCACCAACGCTTTTTTCGTTTAAGTAGAGAAGTGTGGCGACCCCTGCTGGGCGGATTTTTGTTTTTGCTATATCGACCTGATAGCAGTATCCATCTAAGCTGAATATGGCTGCGGAAGTTGCGATTTTTTCGATCGCCCAGAAGTTCATTGAAGATGAGTCTGCTTCGCGTTGGTAGGGTAGGAGGGAGGCAGTGTGAGAGGCGTCTGAAATATGTCGGTTGAAGGAACGGTAATCGAGACCGATTAAGGCACTTTTGAAATAGAAATTGATGTAGGATTCAGGGAGGTGCCAGATGCCTGCACTTATCTTGAATCGTTCCAATTCGTCGCCTTGAGGAGCTTCTGGCCGCAGAAAGACTTCGGTGATTAATTTTGATTTTGTTGATTGTGCGAATTGGCCGATCGATTGGTCGAGTGCGTTCTCGGCTTCACTCATAGCAGCGAAGAGCTGTGTTTAGCTATGAAGCTTTGATATCTGCTATTGAGGTGGCAGGCCTGAAGGCAGGGCGGACGACTCACTGAGGGCAGCCTTGATGGTCCTTCTATCGAGCCCATATAAAGAGCCCTGCGGCTGCGATGAGTAGGATAATATCAATAAATACGAACCCAATGATTTGAAGAAAGAGATCCATAATGCAAAAAGGTCGGTGCAAGATGGAGCGGAGTTTTGTACTATTTCTTAAGGGTAAAATTGATGCGGTCTCGTTGGTGAGCGGTGTGAGGTTTGTAAGTGATTGGTGAGCTTAGGGTAACGTTATATTTGGGTTCTGGTGGAATTGATTGTTATTCCATCGATATGTGTGAGGCATGTTGTTCTCAGTTTTGCTTCATTGAGGTGTGCACCTGGGCACGTGGAGTCAGGGCGGCTTTGTGGAAGGTGACAGGTGCTGGAACTGGGTGAACTGGCAGTGCTGTCACGTATCTTGAGTGGGAAGGAAGCTTGATTTGGTTAACTACTAGGTTGCTACACGTGTGAGTGATACGGGTATTTCGAGTAAAATTGGTTAAGTTTAATATAAGGTTTGATTATAGGTATAACTACCTCCATCTTGCCTGCTCGTCACATTTTTTTGACAAGAGTGTTTTTCATGAAAATTCAGTGTACAACATTTATTGAACAAGGAATTCGTGACTTCTTTCCTATTGTTTTTTGTCGAATTTACCTGTCTTTCTCTTGTCCAACTTCACCCCATGTTTTTTTACGACTGACCCACGCACCCACTGGATGAGTCCAAGTGTGCATCCTTACTTTTTGCGAAAATCAAATTCCTATCAGTTCAGTTGATAGGCCTCATTTCGCAATTGTATCAAGGGATCAATCATTATTCTAAAGCCTTTATTCGTTATGAAAAAGAAAACTATTTTAGCCTACATGCTCTTTGGGGCATCCTCTCTATGGGGAACAACGGCATACCAACTGCCGTTTCTCCTGGAATTAAATCTGCCTGTTGTGGCCTTGCAGTTTGATATCACAACAGATGTTCCGGGAATTGAACTTACAACCGGAGAGCTCGCTGAATTGGCTACCGGACATAGTATGTCCTCAGCTAAAATTGCTCCGACAACAACCCGCTTTATTATTCATAACCCAAATAATTCCGCTTTATCAAGTGGAGTGCTTCTCGAGATGAATCTTGGAATTTCTGCCCCTGCTGAATTAAAGGATCTGAGGCTGTCCTTAAC
>CAWVWU010000027.1:0-26638 GCA_963933925.1 uncultured Puniceicoccaceae bacterium | reverse complement strand
AGTCTGGCTACGCTACCGAAGCGAAAAATACTTCGGCCCCCAAAACACTCCCCCACAAAAATAGTACACAGCTAAACAGACCAACTGGGACACCCTTCCTGTAAAGATCGCCTTATTTGGAAATATTTATTTGATCCAAGAAATACCCCATTTCCGCAAATAGAGAATCCAGTTACACGCAGAGTAAGCATCTACCGATTCCAAGAACGGACTCTTAAACCTAGCTCCCACAGTAGGACATCCGAAAAAAAGGGAGAAGTCACCTACAACACTCCCTGAGACCTGCTCACACACCGTCTATAACGACGGTAACGATTGTTATCCGTCTCATAAGTATAACTGATTATTTCCAACTATACTTTATCAAAATCGAATAACACCTTGCTGGATCTTTGAATAGTCAAAGTATAAATTTTGTAACGTCGTAACAAGAATCCGACCGCACCAAAATATGCACGCTAGAATCAAAATAGAAGATGCCCTCAAGCACCTACACGACTGCGACTATCGCAGCCGATCGGCAAGCTTGGAGAGTATTTCCGGCACCTTGGCCTGCGACCTCGAAAGTTCCGCCAATCTCATCGAGACCCTACGAAGCAAACACCTGATCCAAAGCGATTCGCCTACCATTACTCTCACCGAAAAAGGCAGAGAATATGCTCGCGAAGTCATTCGTGCTCATCGTCTCTACGAGACTTATCTGGCGACCAAAACCGGTCTCGCCGAATCCGAATGGCACCGCCAAGCCGAAAAGATGGAACACCTCCTTTCGGATTCTCAAGTCGATAACATTGCAAAGCAACTCGGTTACCCACGCTACGATCCTCACGGCGATCCCATTCCCACTGCAGATGGGGAACTGCCACCGATAACAGATCGCTCCCTCGTCGAATTTGCGGCTGGTTGGGAAGGACGCATCAGCCACCTCGAAGACGAACCCCACTCGCTCTATCAACAGCTGGTTGATTCCGGACTTGCACCTGGAATGCGTTTACAGGTTCTCAAACCACACAAAAACAAGCTTCGCATCAACCTCGAAGGCCGTGAAATCAACCTCTCACATTCCGCAGCCGCCAATCTCATGGTATCCCCATTCGCTCCGGGCGACTCCTTCGACACCAGTATCCGCCGATTATCCGACCTAAAACTAAACCAATCGGCATCCATAGCGGAACTCTCCCCTGTATGCCGCGGTGCAGAACGAAACCGCTTACTCGACCTCGGCCTCGTTCCGGGAACTCAAGTCACACTCATACTGACAAGTCCAGCCGGCGGCCCCAGTGCCTACCGAATCAGAGGGGCATCGATCGCCTTGCGACGTGAACAAGCCGACAAAATTCTCATTCGCGAAACAGGAGGTATCCAATAATGAAAACATTCACAACCTCCTCTTGCTCCACTTGTCCGTCAAAAGCCGGTCAGCTTGAGAAACTAGGCCTGCGTATGGAAAAATGGGACTACGCACTCGCACTCGCCGGAAATCCAAACACCGGGAAAAGCACCCTTTTCAACGCCCTCACCGGCCTACGCCAGCACACTGGTAACTGGCCAGGAAAAACAATCGCCCGTGCCGAAGGCGGCTTCTCCTACGAAGGCGAAGCCTACAAGATCGTCGATTTACCCGGCACCTACTCACTCCTATCCGCCTCCCAAGACGAAGAGGTCGCACGTGACTTCATCCTCTTTGGAAAGCCAGACGTCACTGTCATCGTTGTCGACGCAACTCGCCTAGAGCGAAACCTAAACCTCGTTCTCCAAGTCCTACGAATCACTGACCGTGCCATCATTTGTCTTAACCTTATGGACGAAGCTCGTGCTCACGGCATTTCCATCGACACTCGCGGCCTCGCACGAGATCTCGGTGTGCCAGTAGTCCCCTGTTCCGCACGCCAAAAAGAAGGAATCCCTGCCCTCACAGCCGAGATCGCTCGCGTCGCTTCCGAAGAGACGCGATGCCGCCCACGCCGCCTCGACCGAAAAATCCCCGTGTTACAAAACGCAGTCGACCAACTCGTCACCCAGCTCCAGCAAACCTTCCCAGGAATAACTCAAGCCCCTTGGGTCGCCCTTCGCTTACTCGAAGGAGATCGCCGTATCATGGAAGCCGTGATAAACAGCGAACTCGAGACACCAACCCCCGATCCGCAAGCCGCGACAATCTCAACACCGAAAGACAACCCTCCCACCACTCAATCAACCGAAGCACAACGCGAGGAACTCCTCGCCAACGCCACTCGCCTTCGCTGGGAAGTCCCCTCCAATTTCCGCGACAAGTGGGTGGAAACCATCTACGCCGAAGCTACCGCGATCGCCGAGAAACACAGCCAAAAGACTGGTGAGTCCAAACGCCTCTCCTGGGAGCTCCGTCTCGATCGCCTCCTGACCTCTCGCCTGACCGGGATTCCGGCCATGATTCTCGCCCTCGCCATCGTCCTCTGGCTAACGATCAGCGGTGCCAATGTCCCTTCCGAATTTCTCGCCTCCATCCTTATGGACAGCTGGCACCCGATCCTCAAAGGCCTCTCAAGCCAAGCCGGACTACCTTTCTGGTTAGATGGCGTCCTAATCGATGGCATGTATCTCACCACCGCTTGGGTCATCAGCGTCATGCTCCCACCGATGGCTATCTTTTTCCCACTCTTCACACTGTTAGAAGACTTCGGATACCTGCCACGCGTCGCCTTCAACCTCGACCGACATTTCCAAAAAGCGGGAGCTCATGGCAAACAAGCCCTCACCATGTGCATGGGACTCGGATGCAACGCAGCCGGTGTCATCGCCACTCGCATCATCGACTCCCCGCGCGAAAAGCTTATCGCAATTCTCACCAACAACTTCGCCCTCTGCAACGGCCGCTGGCCAACACAGATCCTTATTGCCACCGTTTTCATAGGAGCTCTTGTGCCACCTGCACTGGCTGGAGTGACTGCCGCGGCGATGGTACTTCTCGTCACTCTACTCGGCGTTGCACTCACACTTCTAACATCGTGGGTCCTCTCCAACACCGTTCTCAAAGGAGAAGCCTCCACTTTCAGCCTCGAGCTGCCCCCCTACCGTCCGCCAAATATCCTACGCACCTTTTACACCTCTCTCATCGACCGAACACTCTTCGTTCTCTGGCGTGCCATCGTCTTCGCCATGCCCGCAGGAGCCGCCATCTGGCTCATCGCAAACCTACAAATGGGCGACACCACGGCCGCTATAAAAATCATCGACTGGCTCGAACCAGTCGGCTGGGCACTCGGACTCAACGGCATCATCCTCCTTGCCTACGTCGTCGCCATCCCTGCCAACGAAATCGTGATACCAACCGTCCTAATGCTCACCGTACTCAACACGGGCGTATCGGGAGTAGGCGAACAAGGAGCGGGCGTCATGTTCGAAGTCGAGGGCACCTCACTCACCCAAATCCTTCAAGCCGGTGGATGGACTCTCCTCACCGCCGTCAATCTGATGCTCTTCTCCCTCTGCCACAATCCCTGCTCCACCACGCTCTACACAATTTGGAAAGAAACACGTAGCGCTAAATGGACTACGATCGCTGGATTAATGCCTCTCATAATCGGCATTACCCTCTGCACAGCCACAGCCCTGATCTGGCGAATCGTAGCCGGTTAAAATTCGTTCAGTTAAAGATTCTCAAAACACTCCCCCACAAACAAAATTAACAAAGAGCGCCTCAACAGCCGACCTAGGCCGCTCTCTTCGAAAATTGCCTAAAACTGATCATTTTTCCCGCTTCTTCATCCAATAGATGATAGCCGAAGCATCGAATGCTATCGCGAAATGTCAGCGGTTTCACCTGGTGAAAGAGCGGATCGGAATTATGGCAGGCCTCCAAATTATAGTTGGGAATTCGAGCACTAAGGTGATGGATATGATGAAAGCCTATATTGCCAGAAAACCATTGGAGCACCCTTGGCAACTTATAGAATGAACTGCCACCCAAGGCTGCAGAAAGAAAATCCCACTTTTTCCCACGTTCCCAATACACATCTTCGAATTGGTGCTGCACGTAAAAAAGCCAGACCCCAGACGATCCACTCACCATTATGATGGCTAAGTGGATCCATAAGTAAGTTTGAAAGCCAACTAGCCAACTCATTCCCACGGCTAGCAAAAGGATACACAGATTCGTACCATAGATCGAGAGTCGCTCAACGTTGCCTGCTCCCTTTGTGGTGTAACGGTTATTGATCAGAAACAAAAAAAGCGGGCCAGCGACGAGAAGCGCGACAGGATGCCGTGCCACTCGGTAGCAAAAACGTGTCCACGGTGTCGCATCGAGAAATTCCTGTACCGTCATAACCCAGACATCCCCCATTCCGCGCCGGTCCAAATCGCCCGAGGTCGCGTGATGCCGTGCATGCTCCCAACGCCAATGCTGGTACGGCGTTAAGCTAAGAACGCCTGTAATAAATCCCACGATCGAATTCGCACGCTTCGAAGCGAAGAAAGAGCCATGCCCGCAATCATGAGAAATCGTGAAAATGCGGACAACTAAGCCGCCCCCAATCACGATTAATCCCGACGTAAGCCACAAGGAGGTCCCGAGAGTGAAATATATCGCAGCCAAAACCACAGCATAAGCTCCTAAAGTATTGATCAACTGCCAACTAGCCCGCAAAGCGTTTGGCTTCTGATATTTTGCTACCAGTGATTTCCAAGCATTACCCTTAGGGCGCTTTTCCTTCAACGGGCTTTCTTCCTGATTCTTAAGTTCTGGCATTATAAGGCAATTCTGTCCTCGGTAAGCCCCTAGAATAAACAGCACCTAAGCCAGCCCTCGAATAATCGGACCATGATCGACTCCTCAAGCGATTGTCAACCCGCAGAGCTAGAAAACACCGTGAGGATCGAAATCAGGAAGAAACAGGAGACAGAACGCCTGCCCCAAAACCAAATATCGTAGAAGCACCAACTTTCCGCTATCCCTAACCGCCCCACCCCAAAAGTTCGATGAACATGCCGAATCGAACGAGGCGGCCTATATCACCGCTGCTACTGAAACAAGCATCTCCACCATCGGCTAGCAGGGTTATAACTTCCACGCTGGCTGCTATAGCCAGAACCCCTCTAAAGACTCCTGTGTCATGCGACGCGCATCAAAGAGACAAGCCCCTTCGATTTCGCAATAGTACCGACTCAGCCAATTCGCTTTCTAGTTATTCTTGGATCCCTCCTGCAGCCAACGCAAAAGTAGTTTATAACTCGATCCAACGTCTTTATTAAAACCGTTGATCAGCAATCCTCCGTGAGCCGGTGTATTCAAATTCGCCGGCTGGGTCAAAATCAGACTTTGAGCTGGGTTCGCCATATCGACTCTCGACTTCGATTCCCTCACCGACAATTCGGAAAAGACCTCACTATAAACAACGTTTTCATTATTCGATGATAAATCAAGCCGACCGTAGATCACATCGTTATTTCCATTGTGACAACTCGTACAGCTTACAAAAAGTGGCATAATTTCATTCTTAAAGCTGACCTCAGTCTTCGCATTCTCTTCCTCGAACTCTATCGCAAGAAACACGGCTTTACTCTCTAGAAGCCCGGAACGAGTCACCAAACGAACGACATAATCCCCTTTCATCGACGCACTTAAAGAAGCACTCACCTGATCGTCCCCTGTCAGGAGATAGTCCACGCCTACAGTTGCCCCCGATGGAGCACTGGTAACACGCCACTCATAGCTACTCAAAAACAGACTCTTCGAAGCATCAAGCCCAACGTCCTGACCTGTTATTGATTTAGCGAGTGCCGACCCGACTGCAATTGGCCTCCCTGGACCTCCAAAGTCAAAGTCTGGTAGTCGAGTGCGATAAAGATCAAATCCCCCATCTGAATCATACTCCCAACCAATAAAAAACAATTCCGCACGAGATCCGTGTCCTTGAAGTCGATACGGAACCACAACCTTGTCCCCCTTCTTCGGTTCAAAATCCTTGTTCAAAAGACGAGTCCAACTTTCGCCACGGTCAGAACTACCCACAATTCCATAACTTTCAAAAACCGAAAGGAAAACGCGTTCCGGATAATTGGGTAAAACCACAATCCTTCGAAACTGGTATGAATTCATACTGGTTGACCGTGGGAGATTATCTGTCAAATCAACCCAGTTTTCGCCCTCTCCGTCATATCTAAATAAGGTATCGTCTATCGGGAAAAGGACATACACGGAACGACGGCTTTCATCTCGCGACACCGCGAGCTCAACACCAAAGGTACTTGAAACAGGAAAAACTCCCAGGCGGGTTTCCGATATACCGACAACCACCTCCCACACTTCGATTAAGGATTCCCCAACCTTCGACAACAGGTAGACCGTATCACTCAAGATAGGGTCCTCAACCATGAACATAGCTTGTTTGGCCGATATCCGACCCCATGAATTCCCTCCATTCACAGTACGATAGAGACCCGAATTCAGCAGACTCGTATCGTTTGAATCGAAAGCGACATAAGCCGTCTCACTTTCATGTATGCTTCCAAACAACTTATTCTCCAAAGAAAAGTCACTTAGCATCTCAGGCAGACCATTGCCCGCGACCAGAGTCCAACTAGAGGCATTGGCCGAAGAAGAGACCCACACTCGCGGAACTCCTGCTTTCCGCTCTAGAGCAAACACCTTACCAATCGAAAGATCAGAGGCACTAGATGCCGCCAAACCGTTTAGGGCGACGAACGGCAACTCGTTTTCAGACCGCTCAAGCCAGGTCAAACCATCATCCGCTGAAGAAACTTGCTGAATCTTCCCATCCTCATCACTAACGAATGCATGGATGGAAACACCTCGCGACGCGTCTACCGTTAGATGTCTAATGGAAGGAAACCCGACCTCACTACGCAATGCATCAACCCGAAGAGGTGCGATTTCAGGCCTCCCATTACGGTTTAGAAAGTCGAGCAAAGTTCGATACTGTTCAGGATCATGACTTGTCCAAAAGTTATCGAAGGTACGTTTTGCCGCCGGCATCTCGCCGCTTTCATAGACCAGTTTCTGAATCGCACTCGAATTATCAAAAAACTCCTCAAAAGTCCGGAACGACACTGAATTAGTCTGCTGATTAACATGGCAAATTCTGCACGAATATTTAACTGTATTCAAATAGAGATCCTCAGCTCCTACGGGCGACTCCGGCTCCTGCCAACCGATAGGCACGCTGGTTTCCGTGTGTTTATCCAATGGAAGGGAGCCCCCTCCATACCATCTTTGAATTAACTCAACAGCAGCTTTCTTTTTGGAACGCTCTGAATTAATGAGCAAGCCCCAGCGTCGCAAAATCGCTTCTGGTACAGTCACTCCCTGCCCCGCCACTTACCATTGAAATCACCGAGAGGCAAAGCCTCCGACGTCCCCGTTCTCTCCCCAAATTCAAGCAACGACCACTCATCGTAACTCTGAGAATCTTGCGCATGGCAGCAAAAAACCACAACACAGGTGACAAAAAAGCACGCCGCAACGACGTGACAACGTCCGAAAAATGGAAATTTCATAAGCGAGGAAATTGAATATGAAACTTCAAACAGAATAGAAAAAAACACGATGCACCGAAGGGCACATCAAAGATGTCTGGAGCTCCAAAACTTGGAACGACCAACTATCCACACTTTCACACAAATGGCAACACCGAGTCACATCGAAAAATGGATCACCCACAAAAGCCCACCCCTAAGCCAATAGAGGAGAATCTTTATCAAATACTTCCCTCGAAACAATCACAGACATTAACACACCTCAAGGATCACTGTAACGTCGAAAGCCTCCAAACGGAGTAAGACCATACAATAACATAAAATAATGGATACAATTAAGACACCAAAAACAAAAGAATAGCCCCGAATTCCCTTGAACAAAGAAGATTGTCCCTTAAGCAGACACAATCTGCACACAGAAGCTTTCTGAACGAGCCTCGCAACGCAAACGTGCGGATACCTAGACAATATTCGAATAACGAATACATTTGTTGCCCCAGACAATGACCGACCAAGAAAAACAACCGTCCTTTCCCTTAGCCATGACCCCCGTCATTTTGACGTTACTCGTCATTGGGCTCCATATCTTCTATTACGGTGTTTTCGAGCCCCACATCCCCCTAGCCATCGGGCTCGCCATCACGAGCATCGTGGGGATCTATCTTGGCCTAAAGTGGAGCGACATAGAAGAAGGAGTTTTTCACGTCATTCACGTAGCCCTGCCTTCCGTATCTGTGCTGATCACTGTGGGGATGATTATCGGAGTATGGATCGCCAGTGGCACCGTACCGAGTATTATTTATTTTGGCCTGGAGATCCTCTCTCCCGAGTACTTCCTCGCCGCTAGCATGATTCTTTGTGCCTTCGTTTCAGTATCCCTAGGGACATCATGGGGCACAGTGGGCACAGTCGGACTGGCTCTAATGGGAATCGGAGCAGGCTTTGAAATACCCGTTTACTGGACCGCAGGGGCCGTTGTTTCAGGTTCATTCTTCGGCGACAAAATATCCCCACTCTCCGACACTACCAATCTAGCACCCGCAGTCACTGGTACTGATGTTTTTTCACATATTAAGAACATGATACCCACCACCCTCCCCGCTATGCTGATTGCCCTCGTGATCTACCTCGTAGCGGGATTCCAACTCGCAGGAGAAAAAGAGGTGTCATTCGCTAAAATTGAGGCGATCACCACGGCCCTTGACTCAAATTTCAACATATCCATTTGGGTCCTCGTTCCAGCCATTCTCGTCATGATTCTGGCTCTGAAGAAATTTCCGCCAATTCCTTCTCTCTTCGCTGGTGTCGTCGTCGGGGCACTCACCGCAATGATCGCGCAAGGGGCATCACTCCAATCCATCTTCCAATACGCCAACAACGGATATTCAATAGACACCGGAATAAGCCAAATCGATGGACTGTTAAACCGAGGAGGAATCCAATCCATGATGTGGACAATCTCACTTATCCTAATCGCCCTCGGCTTTGGCGGTGCTCTCGAACGCACGGGTTGTCTCCGAACAATAATCGGAGCGATCCAAAGTAAGGTAAAAACCTTTGGAGGCACTCAATCCGCGGCTATCGGGACTTCCTTCGCGACTAATCTCGTAGCAGGAGATCCCTATCTATCGATCGCACTACCGGGACGAATGTTTGCTCCACTCTATCGCGGTATGCGCTACTCCACTCTTAATCTATCGCGCGGCATCGAAGAAGGCGGCACCCTTATGTCTCCTCTCATTCCTTGGAACGCTGGGGGAGCGTTTGTCATCTCCGCCCTCGGAATGGAAATCAGCAAAGGCAACATGGAAAACCTTCTCTATATTCCACTTGCATTCGCCTGCTGGCTATCACCGTGTATCGGAATTCTATACGCGACTACCGGACTGTTCTCACCCAAAGCGACCAAGAAGGAAATGAAACAATGGAAGCGAAAAGACGAAGAAATTGCCGACGGTTATCCTAAAATAACAGACGAGGAAATCGCATCCGCCAAGTAGAGCGAACCTCATAGAGACTCTTAAACAAACGTGAAGGCAGGGCTCATCAGAGCCGCCAACACCGACCATTCGATTGCTAATCACCTCAACTAGAATGACATAGCAGTCAATCGTTCGACAGGACCGAGCAACAACACCTAACCAGTGAAAACGCTCACGCCCACCGCTCCCTCTAGGAGGGCGTGAGTGTCAAGAAAGCCAAGTCGTTCTTGTGCACCACGTCGGGTCGAGTGTTGTAACCGAGCACCGCGAATATATCCGGACTCCGCCCCTCTAACAGGGCCTGACTTTCATGGTGGTTAAAGGCGGCAATCCCTCGAGCGACCTCAAGTTCTCCAACCATAATACTTACAACATCACCACGCCCAAACTCACCGGAGACTCCACTTAGATCCTCAGGGAATAAACTACGCCCCTGACGTATACTATCAAAGGACTCCTCGCTGACCTCTAGGAATCCACGGATCTCCAAGCTCGTCTCAATCCAAAGATGACGTGCACTCTCGGGAGTAATATTCGACTCGATCACCGTGTGCTCACGCAACCCATCCAAAGCGTCGATCACTGGATTTACGCAACTGCCGCTTGTTATGTGCGTGCTACATCCCGAAGCGATCGCGATCTCGGCTGCTAAAAGCTTGGTTATCATTCCTCCCGTACCTGGGCCCGAAGCTCCACCCGCCATAGAGAAGATACTCTCATCCAACGTTTCGATCTTCGTCACGATCTTCCCCTCTTTGTCCAAAAGACCGCCCACATTCGTCAATATTACCAACTCATCTGCTTCCACGAGATGGCACACCTTGGCCGACAAACGGTCATTATCCCCAACTCGGAGATGTTTCGTCGCCACTGTATCGTTTTCATTCACGATTGGCACCGCCCCTTGACAAAGGAGTTCCTCAAAGGTGTCTTCTGCATTCACGAACCGTTTCCGGTCCTCAAAATCTGACAGAGTAATCAATATCTGTGCCACTCTCAAATTGTGCTCAAAAGCGAAATTTTGATACGCCCCCATCAAGGCAGGTTGGCCCAATGCCGCAGCCGCCTGCTTCTGAGGTAAGGTCAAGTTGGCGCTTGCCAAAGTGGCTCCATAACGACGCCCCAATGCCACCGACCCTGAAGAAACGAGCACAACCTTACAATTACGAGCCCGCAAGGTCGCCACATCATTCATCAAATGATAAAGAAAATCCATTCGGAGCTTACCAGTCGATTCACTAACCAAAAGACTAGAGCCTATTTTTATAACAATTGTTTTTTCTCTCTGAGTCATTATATCCGCACAAAAAATTAATAACGCCCACACCGAGCATCTCACAATTCTGCAATGCAGTACGAAGGAACTTTCGCAATTGTCAAAGGAAGCTTGAAAAACGATGAACACAAACGCCGCAACACAGTGCCGACGCCCCTGATTAAACAGCTACATAAACAACCGCAAAAAAGCCTTCCAACCTCTCTGCAAGAATTTCGATAAAAAACCTCCCAGATCCAACACATCCAGACCCAACCCAATGTATTAAATTAAATAATACCAAATAGAAAAACAAAAAAAACAACGCCACTCACCGTAGAGCATGCACCTATAAGGCGAGGCCTAGATAACATCTTTCTCACTCATTTCCCAAGGGAAAGCACTCGCGCGCCCTCCCAGAAAACCGAGACAGTTCCAGAAGACTCCGAGATTACAATAGCCAGAGAAGGTGTGAGAGCTGTCGTCGCCGCAGCAGCCAAATGACGTGAACCCAATCCCTTCGGGACCTTAACCTTGCTAGTAACAGGAGCATCAAGATATACGCCTGCAGCCTCAACAATTCCCTTGGGATCGATTATAAATCCACCGTCTAAGGCGGACAACTCACGCATTGTCTCTATAAAATCCGAATCATGGATACTTCTCAATTTCTTCAAATGCCCCTTACACGGATTGAGAATCAACGAACGCGAAATCGCCTCAAGCTCCTTTAGATCACCCAGCACAAAAACCGTCCCTATCGGTTTTCCCTCTCGCCCTTCCGCAGCAAATTTAAGGGAAATCTCTATCAACCGAGCAAACTCCTTAGAAATAGGTAAGGTATTTCCTTTTGATATAGAACGCTTGCTAAACCATTCAAAATCTCGCTTCGGATTAACGATAAGCATATTGTCCAATCGCTTGGACCCCGCCACTCCGATAAGACAAACCATAGATTCATCAACGTCTATCATCCCCTCCATAACCGAAAGAATTACCGCTAAGGCCACTTGATCCATGCGCCCAACTGGGTTTGATGGAATCTCAACACAGTCGTCGATAGCCCCCAACCCCGAAGCAAAAGCCTCCTTATCATAGGTAACCCAAAGGATCGATTCAGATTCCCGGTGCTTCTCCACCAGACGCCGATCCGACAACAACTCCGCAAATACAAGCACCCGATTGATCTGCAAACGACGAGCCAACTCAAAGCCATAACTCACGAGAAGCTTCGTTTCCTTAGCTTCAGTTACGATATTAGTAGTTTTAGGCATATTACAAATATAGATTCTAAAATTTGAAAAAAATGATACTGACTAACGATCATTCACGATCTCGCCACCATGAACGTTTACCACAGCAACCTTGGGAGCAAGACAACATCACGACGACCCCAAAGATTACATCCTAGCAATTCAAACATATACCTACCAAACGTCTCACGTCAAAGCATGCTTCATTCCATCCCGCTTCCGAGGGGTTCTAAAACATAGCATAGCACAGCACCACAATCAACCGCCTCGCGATCGATACATTCTCATCCACAAAGCACTTCAATGAAAGTCATAAGAACTCGAAGCCGGCAACGCCTGCATATCCAAAGCCTCGATCCGGTCGGCCTTCACATGAATCACCCCATTCTGATTTTGTAGAATCCCCGCCACGACAAGAAACTTCTCATGCGAAATCGTGAATCGATCGCGCTCAAACATCTTAGGCTGCACGATCACATTAGATATTCCCGTCTCATCTTCCAGTGAGATAAACAAAAATCCCTTCGCCGTTCCCGGCCTCTGACGACAAATCACCTGCCCCGCCACCTTCACCCGACTACCATGCGGCGTATGTGCCAAGGCCTCACTCGTCCACACCTGCACCAATCGATCCCGGATCGACCGCATCGGATGACTCCCCACCGTAACCCCCACACCCTGATAGTCCGCCTGCAAACGCTCAAGATGGTTCATCGCCTCCAGCGGACTCAACTGTTCCACCTCTTCCACCCCCGCAAACAGGTCATCGCTATCATAAGCCGACTCCACCTCCCACAACGCCTGACGCCGATCCACCCCAAATACATTCAAAGCCCCGATCGATGCCAGAACCCGCAGCTCATCCTTATTGAAATGCGTACGGCGACGAAAGTCATGCACCGACACAAAGGCCTCATTCTTCCTAGCCTCAACCATCTGCAACGCATGCACCCGGTTCACCCCATTGGCCATCGTCAGACCAAGCCTCACCACGGAATCGCCCTCCACCTCGCAACGCCACTCAGATTGCACCACACAAATCGGCTTAACCCGAACCCCGTGACGCTTCGCATCCTGGATCAAGGTCGCCGGCGAATAAAACCCCATCGGCTGATTATTGAGAAGCCCCACATAAAAATCAGCCGCGTAGTGAGCCTTCAGATACGTACTCGCATACGCCAGCAACCCAAAAGAAATCGCATGACTCTCCGGAAACCCATAGTGAGCAAAACTCCCAACCGACTGGACCACCTGCTCGATCTGCCGCTCCGTCGCCCCCTTATTCCGCATCGCCACGCTCAGATCCACCATCACCTTATCGATCCGCTCATCCTTGCGATAGAAACTCACCGCCCGCCGCAACTCCTCCGCCTGAGCCCCCGAAAAATCCGCCATCACCATCGCCACTTTCAGAATCTGCTCCTGAAAAAGTGGCACCCCCAGCGTGCGCTCCAAGGTAGGCCGCAACCGTTCATCGATATACTCAATCGGCTGCTTCCCCGCCCGACGCTCCAAATACGGATTCACCATCTTCCCCTGAATTGGCCCGGGACGAATAATTCCCACCTGAATCACCACATCATAAAACTCCTTCGGCTTCAACCGAGGCAAAGTCGCCATCTGAGCCCGACTCTCGATCTGAAATACCCCGATCGTATCCGCCCGCTGCATCATCTCATACGTCTTCGCATCGTCCTTGGGAATATTCGCCAGATCAATCGACCGCCCTTTCGCCCGAATCGACTCAAACGTATCCTGCATCACCGCCATCATCCCCAAGCCGAGCAAATCCACCTTCACGATCCCGAGATCCGAACAGTCCTCCTTATCCCACTGACACACCGTTCGCCCGGCCATACTCGCCGGCTCCAAAGGCACCACTTGATCCAATGCCCCCTGGCAAATCACCATCCCACCGGAATGCTGCCCCAAGTGCCGCGGCAGCCCCTTCATCATCTCATAGAGTTTCGCCAACGCCCGAGCCCGAGGATGCTCCCCCGCGATCCCCGACTTCGCCAGCTTCTCCTCAAGAGTCCCCTCCTCGGATTCCCCATGCCCGCCATACAAGGACGCAAAACGCCCCAAAGTCTCCTCAGGAAAATTCAAGACCTTCCCAACTTCCCGAATCGTGCTCTTACCACGATAAGTAATCACATTCGCTGTCATGGCCGCCCCATGACGCCCATAACGCCTATACACCTCCTGGATCACCCGCTCCCGTCGACTCCCACTGGGAAGATCAATATCGATATCCGGCCAACTCCGCCGCTCCTCGTTCAAGAAACGCTCAAACAACAAACGCCCGCCAACGGGATCCACGGGCGTAATTCCCAAACTATAACAAACCACACTATTCGCCGCACTCCCGCGCCCCTGAGACATAATCCCCTGCTCCCGACAAAAGTTCACCAAATCCCAAACAATCAAAAAGTACCCTGAAAACTCCAACCGTGCAATCACCTCCAACTCATGCCGCAACTGTCGCCTCACCGCCGGACTCATACTCCCGTAACGCTGCTCCGCTCCAAACCAAACAATCTTCGCCAAAAACGAATCCATCGACTCCCCCGCCGGCACGGGGTAACGCGGAAACTCGTATCCAAGATTCTCCAGCGTAAAGTCCAACCGATCCGCCACCCGCAGCGAATTCTCAACCGCCTCCGGCATATCACTAAAGAGGTTACACATCTCCGCCGCCGTCTTCACATGCCGCTGCCCATTGCGACTCAACGCTCCTCCCGCCGCATCCAAATGCGTCTTCTCTCGCAAACAAGTAAACACATCCTGCAACGCCCGCTCCTTCGCCGTTGCATAACACACCCCATTGCTCGCCACCACGCCAAGCCCCGTCGACGACGCCACATCCTTCAAAACCGACACCCAACGCTCCTCCCCGCGATTTCGATGCCGCTGCAACTCCACCCACAAATCCTCCGCCGCAAACGAACGACGCAGCTTCTTCACCACCGACTCCATCGCGGTAGCTCCTCCCTGCTTCCACGCCAAAGCCAACGGCCCCTCACAATCTCCCGTCAACGCCAACAGCCCCTCGGAAAATTCCGGCAATTCATCCCAACGCACCCGTCCCGATCCCTTCTCTCCACTTCGCAGTGCCGACTCCGTCAACAGCTTGCACAAGTTCTGATACCCCAACCGCGACTTCGCCAACACGGGCAACACACACCCATCCTCCATCTCCAACTCACAGCCCACGATCGGACGCACCCCGGCACCCAAACCCGCCCGATGAAAACGAGCCGTCCCATACACCCCACCGCGATCACACACCGCCATCGCAGGCAAACACGCCTCCGCAGCAGCCGTAGCCAAATCCCTCGGCTGCGACGCCCCGCGCAAAAAACTAAACGCACTGCGTGCATGAAGCTCCACATACTCCGCCTTACTCATCCGTACTCGCCCTCCACAAACCACGCATTATCCATGCGAACCAGCCGGTAAATACCACCCTGCCTCAACGCGACATCCCACTCCGATCGATTCCATCCGCCCGCTTCCCACCAGTGCCCCGAGTGAATCCACGGCCCCCGAAACTCCGCCACCGGACCATGCACTCCACGACAACTCACCCAAAGGGGGCACCTACCCTCAAATCTAACCTCCGCTGGCAAAGCCGGCCGATACCGCCGCAGAGCCAGTCCATAATGCTCCCCTAAATCTGCCTCTTTCAACTCCGCCACCTGAGTCGGCAAGGACTCCAACTGCCACCCATCCGGACGCCCATCCTCCGGCAACACCGGACGCCCCATTCGCTCCGCCCCCACAATCCCCGCCACCCGAGCCAGCGTATCAGTAAAGCGATGCGGATTCCGCAAGCTCGTTTCGAACAAGCCCAACTGGCAATCCTGCAAATCCGACGGCTCGATCGTCAACGCAATCCCCAAGACCGGCGACGCCATCTCCAAGCCCTCCAACCGCGTCGACACCAGCCGCAACAACACCTCCGCATCCCGCGTCGGATCCGGCACCACCAAATCCAACTCATAAGCCCCCCGACGCTCCCCGTCCTCAATACAAATATCCGACAACGGCAAACGCAGCCCCACCTTCGCCGCCCCCAACCCCTTCAACTTCAAACGCACGCACAACTGATCCAAGAAACGCTTCACCAAAAACAGCAGCGGCTCCAAAGCATCCACCTCATACTCAAACTCCAAAGCCTCCTCAAAAACATCCGGCAAGGACGCAATCCTCAACACCCGCTCCTCCCGTCCAGAAACCCGATCCCACAAAAGCAAACCCTCCGTCCCCAGCCGATTCCCCACCTCCTGCCGAGGCAAACCCACAAACGCCCCCACCGTCGCCACCCCCCAATTATGCACGATCGACAACATCCCCGCCGAAGGCCCCGCAGCCTCGATCGCCAACTCATCCAAAAACGACGCCACCGACGAACTCCCCCGACCCTCTTCAACCCCATCCTCACCCAACACCAAAACCCCACGCGTCTCCCGAGCCGCCAGCAACGCCAAGTCTGGCGTCGGCCCCACCCCGATCCGAGCCCGCAAAGCCAAGTCCTTCAACTCACCACGAATCTCCTCTAACCGCTCCACCAAACGCACCCGATTCACCCCCTGTAGATCGATCGTGCACACACCCGCCTCCGACTCCTCCACCCGAGGCGACAACGAATACGCACAGTCAAAGAGCGTCCGCCCCGCCATCTCCTCCCCCTGCATCGAACGATAACGCACCAACACCTCCGGACAACGCGCCAAAGCCTGCGGCAAGCCCAGCCCACGCAACACCCCCTCCCGTTCCGCCGCCCAGGTCATATCCACCACCACCGGCTTCGCCAAGCTCGCATCCACCAAAACAACAGGCTTCGCCCCCAATCCAGACTCGCAACGCACCGCCGCCTGAAGCGCAAAACAAGGAATATCAATCACCGCATACATAACCTAAAATCTTCATCTTCATCTTCCATCTTCATCCTCATCTTCATCCCTTCAAAACTCATTAACCGCCCGCTACGCTCGAGGACGCCGAGTGAACGGAGAAAAACAACTCATAAAAATCTCATTCCCCTCTTAATATCCTCCCCGCACTCCGCGATCTCTGCGGTTAAAAAAAGCACAACCTCATCTTTCGAGCGAAGCGAAGATCCTGAGCAAACGAAGTGCGTCGAAGGGCATCTCCCTCTTCAAATTCCTAATTCCTAATTCACCACCCCCAAACTCAACTCGACTGAATCAACCCCCTAAACGCATCCAAATTACGATTACGCAAACGATGCACATCAAAACGCACCTGCCCTAAAACCGACTCCCACGACGCATCGCTCGAGTCCAACGAAAGCTCCCCCGTCAACTCCACCCGCACCTGCGCACTCGGGATCATCGACTCCGACGTAAACACCATCAACACCCCATCCGACTTCTCCGCCAGACGCTGCAAGCGATACCACTCCGTCGAACGAATCCGCTTCAACTCCCGCCGCTCCACCCCACGCAAATCAAGCACCGTCATCCCCAAATTCTCGTCGCGTGCCAAAACATCCGTCGCCTTCATCGCCTCGCCCACCGACGCACACCGCACCCAAAGCAAATGCTCCAACAACACAGGCGGAGCCGACTGCGGATCAAACGAATCACTCGCATCCACAAGAGCGACAAATCGTCGCTCCCTCCGCATCATAGCCAGCAAACCTAGCAATGCCGCTTGACCGCCGGCACTTGGAGACGGGACGATCCACTCGCAAAACGTGCCAACCGACAAACCTCCCTCAAGAGCTTCATCCCAATGGGCAACGCCTGTGCTAAGCGTATCATGTTCAGCAGGAGCCACTTCACGCAACTCCTCACCTATCAAACCTCTAAGACTTCCTGACCCCAACCTGTTTACACCAGCAAGAGTCATAACTCCCATAAAAGCGCCGCCCCACAAACCCCGTCAAGCGAGATCAAAGCCAATCAAAACAAAAATATTCCCCTCCTAAAAGACCCCACAAAATTCCCCTAACTCACCCAAAACGGCACACCCCATGCTGTATCCAAAACACAAATCAACCCATGATTTTTAACACCCTTTTCCCAACAACCCCAGCCCTATGACCATAAATGTCCCACCCCAACAGAATGATTCAAAAAAAATGTAGATCCGGATGCGATCCGGACAAAAACAAACCCACGATTTAACCGCCCGCTACGCTCGAGAACGCCGAGTGAACGGAGAAAAGAAACTATTAAAAACTCATTCCCCTCTTAATCTCCCCCCGTGCTCCGCGGTTAAAAAAAACACAACCAATCAACAATCTCACCTTGTCCCGGCGTAGAGTAACGAAGCCGGACTTGTCGCGGCGTATCGTAGAGTAGACGGATCAATCCCCACAGGGAAATCAATTCCTTAACCGCCCATCCGCTTCGCGGATTCAAGAACGCTAAGATCGCGAAGTTAAAAACCAAAACGGCCCCACAACTCTAAAATTCTAATCACCCAAACAACAACAACAACAACAACAACAACCCAATCCCTTTGCGTCCTTAGCGATCTTTGCGCTTTAACAAAACCCAACCTCGCAGATCCTGTCCTCGACTCTGAGGCGAGCTCAGCTCGGACTCGAAGAGAGCCTGTCGAAGGGTTATCCGGACAAAAAGCAACAAGGTCCCTCATAAAAGTAGAAGCGTGCATCTTGCCGCTTTTCATCATCAACCAACATCCCTCAACCTTACACAACAAAATCGGTAGCGTCTGTCGTCCCTATGTCCTGAGCTTGCCGAAGGGCGACGGACATACTCAAGTCCAAACACACCCCGCATCCACATCTCCGCCGGCGTATCAACGAGTACCGATCCCGCATGCGAGCGACACCTCAACAAGCGAAGCGAAGTACCGAGCCCCGCGACACAATCATAACAGGGCTAAAAATCTTGAGCCCCTCCTCTTTTTCCATAACGTCTCGAATATTTCCTCATATCAAATGTATCGTAAAACGGAACACCTCGAGCACTACCATCCCACAAAAGAAGAGTTCGCTCGTCTCAATGATTTATGGAAAAGCGGAAAGCTCGATCGCCACATCGCCAACTTGATCGCGTTCTCTAAAAACTACCACAACGAGATCCTCAGTCTCTCTCCTTCACCCTTCGAACTCCGCGACATTCTCCTCACCATCAAACGCCAAATCGTCATGATCGGCAGCGTCAACAGGCGTAGTGAAATGGACGACCAGATTCGTGCCATCCACGATGAAATTTGGATCCGCGGAGAAAACGGTGACTTTGACCGCAAACGCATCCAACAAGACTGGACCCTCCAACACGCAGAAAACTGGCGACGCTGGCGCATCAAAGAATACCTCTACCTCATCGACCACTGCAGCGAACGAATCCGCTCCCTCTTCCAAGACGCCCTCAACACCCACCACCCCGAATAACCTCCCCACACCCAACTAAAAAAACAAAACAGCACTCCAAGGTAGCGGCGTATCAAAGAGAAGCCGGACTTGTCCCGGCGTATCAACGAGCACCGAGCCGTTTCGGCGACACCTCAACGAACGCAGTGAGA
This sequence comes from uncultured Puniceicoccaceae bacterium, assembly GCA_963933925.1. GTDB lineage: Bacteria > Verrucomicrobiota > Verrucomicrobiia > Opitutales > Opitutaceae > JAKYXN01. Next base: position 7,148 of record CAWVWU010000027.1, on the reverse strand, counting down.
CGAAGCGAAGCGGAGATGGCGTAGCAATAACAGCCGGACCTGTCCCGACGTATCAAAGAAAAGCCGGATCGCCCAATCGTAATCAAAAACCACCTACATCAAGCAACCTCAATCCAAGTGCTCGATCTCAAAAGCCGCCCTGTCCTCCGGAGCAACCTCCGTTAGCCCCATCCGCCGCCGTGCTGTCCAAACATAAGGACACTGCTTCGCAAACGGAGGTACACTCGGCATAGAAACTTCCTGAAACTCCGCCCCCTCAACAAACAAACCAGCCAGCCTAGGCCACACACCGTCCCCCTCCGAACACGCCGCCCGCAACAAGCCTTCCCCCAGATCCACCAAAGACACCAACTCATCGCTCACCACACCATTCTCCAAAGCACGCGGCCACGAAACCAACAACGGCACCCGCACCGCCTCCTCATACGGCCATCCCTTTCGGAACAGCCCATGCGACCCATGCATATCCCCATGGGCCGACGTGAATACAAAAACCGTATTCTCCCATTCACCTCGAGCCTTCAATTGATCCACCAAACGCCCGATCGCTCGATCCGTCGCTTCGATATGTGCATAATAGCCCGCCAACTCACGCCGAGCCGTCGCTTGCACCTCCGGATCATTCGGCACATTAGCCAACAGCTCCAACTCTTCCGGGTCCAAAGGCTCCACCCCCGAAGCCGGAGCCCCATACGGAGGATGCGGGGCATCAAAACTCAACACCGCAAACAACGGATCCTCACTCACTCGATCCTCCAGAAACAAGCCAAAACGCTCCACAATCACATCCGACTGATACCCCGAAATTTTAACCGGCTCCGGAATCCGCGTCCCATGAAAATAAGTATCGTTCAACAAAAAGCCCGACTCGAACCCCTCCCAAAACTCAAAGCCCCCGCGCCTCTCCACCGGCACCACAATCTTCGCATGCTCCTCCCCCACAACCGGAGCCTCCGGATCCCGCTCATACAACTGCCACTTACCCACAAATGCAGTATCATAGCCCAGCTCCTCAAAGCCATGAGCAATCGTCTGTGCCCCCACTGGAAGAGGATCAAAATAATCTACAATCCCATTCTCCGGACACCGCTTCCCCGTCAAAAATGCCGCCCGCGCAAACACCCCAAACGGATGCGGCGTCACCGCCTGCCTAAAATTCACCGCCCCCCGAGCAATCTCATCCAAACACGGAGTCCGCGCATTCCCATCCCCCACATAACCACAAGCCTGCCCACGCCACTGCGTCGTCATGCAAACAATCACATTTGGCCTAACAGAAGAACTCATCTCAAAAACCTAAATCCCCCAACCTCACAAGCAACCTGGAAATCCCTCTTCTCCCTCTACTCATAAAATGTAGGTCCGGATGCTATCCGGACAAAAAACAATCAAGGCCTCTCCTCGGTTAAAAACAAAACTCAACCACGATTTAACCGCTCGCTACGCTAGAGATCGCTGAGAACACAGAGGCAAATAAACCTCTACATCCTCAAACAACAACAACCCCATCTCCCAAAAAATTCTACACTCACGATTTTCTTCGTGCTCCTTGGTGCCCTCAGTTTATCCAGCGACTGCGGCGATGGGCAAACAAACAAAACCAAATCTCTTGTGCCTTTTGTGCTTGTTGTCGCTTCGCTCAAGTGTCGTACTTCGTCCTCGGTACTGTGGTTAAAAACTCCCCAATGCCTCGCAACCCAATCTCCAATCCCTAATTTTCAATCTCCTCACGTGAACCCCATCCGCTGGATCACCTACCTCTCCCTCGACGCTCCCCTCGTCGCACTCGCCTGGCAAGAACTCATCGCCGCCCAGCTCGGCCTCTCCCTCGCTCCCCAACACCGCATCCTCATTGCCCTGTCCGTATGGCTCGGATACACCGCCGACCGTTGGTTCGACGGCTGGCGCTACCACTCCACCCGCTCCTACCGCCACCAACTCTACCAACGCTTCCGCTGGCCCATCCTCGCCACCTGGATCATCACCCTCGCCGCCGCCTTCACCATTGCCCTCCGCACCCTAAGCCAACAGGAGTTAACCAATGGCCTCATCCTTATGGTCGTCTCCATAGGAATCACCGCTCTTATCCAGAAACGCATCCTCGGCCAACACCCTCACCTGCAAAAATCCCTCCTCACCGCCGCCCTCATTGCAAGCAGTGCTCTCCTCTTCCCCCTTTCCTTCACCACACCCTCAACCCAATTCCTCGCCACCCTAATCCCCTCCCTCGTCGCCCTCTTCACCCTCTTCACCCTCAACTGTCTTCTCATCCACAAGTGGGAAAGCCCCATCGACGCCTCTCACGGCGAATCCATGCAACTCACCCCCAGCACCCAACACCGCCAATTCAACCCCCTCTGGATCGCCACCCCAGCTCTCGCCCTCCTAACCGCCATCACAAACGGCCCCACCATCGCCCTCCCCATCCTACTCTCCCTCGCAGCCCTCGCCCTCATCGACCGCTCCGCCAACACCATCACCCTCGACACCCGCCGAACCCTCGCCGATCTCGCACTCCTAACCCCAATAATCACCCTCATAACCTAAATTCTTCATATTCCATCCTCATCTTCATCCTCTCAAAACCTCTCCGCCCTCAGCGTGCTCCGCGGTTAAACACTCTTCAGTCCCTCCCATGCCTCGCTCCTTCGACATCCTCGCCCGCCCCTACCGCTTCCTCGAACAGCTCTGCTTCGGAAACCTCCTCCAAAACGCCCGCACCCACTTTATCCCTACACTCTCCAACAAAAAACTCCAAATCCTCGTACTCGGCGACGGCGACGGCCGCTTCTCCACCGAGCTCCTCGCCCAACGCCCCCTATCCCAAATCGACAGCCTAGACATCAGCCCCGCCATGCTCCAACGTGCCACCCGACGCATCCACACCCACCATCCCGATCAAAAAAACAACTACACCCCGATCAAAGCCGACGCCCTCCACCATCCCCTCCCCAAAAACCACTACGACCTCATCGTTCTCAACTTCTTCCTCGACTGCTTCGACGATAGCCAAGCCAACACCCTCATCCAAAAATCCATCCAAGCCCTCACCCCAACCGGCTCCCTCATCTACACCGACTTCGCAATTCCCACCACCCAACCCCAAAAAACAATCGCCCACATCCTAATCAAAACCCTCTACACCGCCTTCCACCTCACCACCGGTCTCAAAAGCAAAAGACTCCCAAACCTAACCTGGCCCCACCCCCTCCAACAAACCGCCCACAAAACCTGGGCCAAAGGAATCATAACTACCCACCTCTACACCAAAAAAGACGAATGGGACATCTACTACGAAAGACCCTGTGCCTCACTAATTTGATTAGAATGCGCATTATAACTCCAACCTATTTAATCGCTGAACTCTCAGGCGAGGTAGTCAACTTCGTCACAGAGCGAAGAGAGCTCCACAACCCCGATCGCACCGCTTGGCCCGTCGACATCACCATCGCAGGAAGCTCTGAAATTGGGACAATAAAGGAAGGACAACAACTACTTAAGCAAAGGCTTGAGCTTTTCCGCAACGAGTCCGGCAATAATTTCATTGCCCGCTGGTGATGGGTGAACCCCATCGCGATGCATCCACTCGGGGTGCTTAGGAAGCTCACGATTGAGATCAACAACCGGTAGGCCAAGCTCTTCACCAAGATCGATCACGGCATCGCGGCTTGCTTCAATCATAGTAGCCATCCCTCCCGCGGCATCGTAGACTGCCGTATCGTGACGGGTAAAATAGACCTCATAGTTGATAGGAGGAACTGTACAGAGAACAACCTTTGCATCGATAGCCTGGCATTGCCCGATAATATTTCGGAGGTTCGCAACATAATCGCTCGTCGTCGCAAACTTATGAGGAGCATCGGCACGAAGGTCATTGGTTCCGAAAAAGACAACCACATGAGTCGGCTTCAGGTCCAAAAGATCAGTCTGTATTCGCTTGAGAGCGTCTCCAGTGGAGTTACCCGCAATTCCTGCTGCAATGACCTCTACCCCAACCAACTCAGCCAGATGGGCCGGGTAACCACGCTTAGTGATGCTATCGCCGAAGCACACAACCTTAACACCCGCCTCCTCTTCCGAATAAGCATTACTCGTAATAAACGAGCCAAGGATTGCACAAAGAATAAGAATTGAACGGGACAAAACAGTTTTCATAAGAAAATTGATAGGAATAGAAAAGACACTGATTCCATAGCCCCAAAGCCATCCAGGAACCCAAGAAACAAGATCTACAAACCTGCCTCTTTCACCCCAAAGTGCCACTCCTTTTACCGTTTACCTTGGTAAGCGTCTCAGAGTTCCTTCCGTTCTAATATCCGTGAAACTCCAACCATTCCCTAAAGTACTTGCTCCAAGTCCCCCATCGCACTGGCGTAGCGAAATCGTCCTTGCTCTAATAAGAGATGAGTATCGGTCTTATTTATTTCCGCAGAGGCGAGCCCTAGCTGAGCTTCGATTAACTCCCGATTATCCGCCGCCCCATCTTGAAAACGGCTCAACGCAAACTCAAAGGTTGCCCGAGCGAGCTCCAATGTTTCCTCGGCCAATCCCATGCTCGACTCAGCCTCTTGCAGGTGCTTCTTCGAAATCTCCACTTCGTTACGAACACTTTGTCCAACTTCCCTCAATCGGATTTCAACCGCAGTGAGATGCGACCGAGCGATCGCCTTCTCTGCCTTGTTCTTCCCCCCTTCAAAAAGGGGAATAGAGAATGAGATCCCTACCGACCAATTCTTCTCTTCCTCGTTATCAAAGGCCTCCTCGGTTACATATCCATAATCCGCGTACGCGTTAAGTGAAGGCAATCGTTGCCACCCCGCCGCCTTTACTAACAAACGAGCACGATCCTCTTCACTCAATCGAGCGAGATAATCCTCCCGATTCAATAGGACCATTTGATAATCGCACGGGGCATCTGACGCCAACGCGATCGATTCCACCGGAAGCAATTCTAGTGGTACGTCCAAATCAATATCAAGCAGTAGCTTCAAACGAAGTTCATTTTCAAACGCGCCCGTCTTCCGCGACACGACCACTTGCTTGGCACTACTAACTTCAAGCTTTGCCCGCATCAGGTCAATGCGATGGCCAGCTCCTGCGTCAACGCGGTTCTGAGTGATCACCCGTAATTTCTCGGCTCGCTCGAGTGCCTTTTGTCCTAAATTCAATGCACTACGAGCCCTCATAACTCCGATATAAGTCTCAGCCACTGCTAGCTTAATGTCCTCCAAAGCCGCCTGATATTCATACTCTGAAATTTCGCTTATGTACTTCGACTCTCGATACGATGCAATACTGGCAAGATCCACAAGTGGCACATCAAGAGAGATCCCCGCATTGAAACGACTATAAGGATCACTTTGCCTAGAAATACCAGACTCTTCCAACCCCAACCCAACCGTCACGGTTTGATTTCGCGACTGTCCCGCCACCGCTTTCAAATGCGGCATCAAACCAGCACGAGAACGCCTAATACCTTGCACAGCTTGATCCAGACCTTCACGAGCCGCAAGTATACTCAAGTTCGTGTTCTCGACTTCCATTAAAGCCGTCCCTAACGAAAGCACACGTATTTCCACGCCCAGCACTCCTTGAGTCGCGAACACAAGCCCAAGCCACATATTTAAAGCTAATATACATTTCTTCATTTCAAAAATCTCCTAACATAATCCTAGGTTGAAGCTCTCTCCGTTTCTCGGATACGGAACAGCAGCGAATAGATACCAGGAACCACGACCAAAGTAAGCATCGTCGCAAAGGCCAGGCCGGCCATAATAGTGACTGCCATCCCGACAAAGAAGGCATCAAAGACGAGGGGAGCCATTCCAAGTATGGTCGTCACGGAAGCCAAAACGACTGGTCGTGCCCTGCTCACACTCGCCTCTACCAGAGCGTCGTACCTAGGTTGCCCCTCGGAAATCCGAACGTCTATCTCGTCTACCAAAACAATGCTATTCTTCAATAGCATCCCCGTAAGACTAATCATACCGAGCAGTGACATAAATCCAAAAGCGACCCCTGTTCCTAAAAGTCCGAATGTCACCCCAATAATCGACATCGGGACAACGCTCCAAACAACGATCGGCTGGCGTACCTTTCCAAACAAAAGGATTACAATCACCATCATCCCAATATATCCAGCCGGCAAACCCTGGAACAAAGCTGTCTGAGCTTCACGAGAACTTTCATATTCGCCTCCCCACTCCAGCCGATATCCTTCAGGGAGCTCAACGGCTTCGACTAACGGACGCACTTTAGCAAATACAGCACTCGCCAAGACTCCAGACACAGGTTCAGCTTCCACAGTAAGGGTGCGCTCGCGGTTCTTACGACGAATCAATCCTTCCTGACTAACAAGCTCCATACCCGAAATAACACTCCCCATCGGTATCCACGCACTTCTCCCGCTACTCCAAATGAGCCGGTTCGTTAAATCTCCCGGGTTCTCTCGATCCGACTCGGGCAGTCTCACTCGGATGGGTATAAGATCATCATTCTCCCGAAATACCCCAAACACCGTTCCTTCACTTAACATCTTAAGCTGGGCCGCAAAGTCCTCACGCGAAACGCCTTGCAGATGCGCCTTCTCAGTATCGAATCGTGGGACCAAAACAGGCTCCAACTCACGCCAGTTTGTACGGATCGCATCCAACTGATCTTCTCGCAAAAGTACCTGTTGAACGTCAGCTGCGATTTCACGTAACCTGTCAGTATCTGGCCCAACGATACGTGCTTCAATCTTTGCACCACTACCCGGGCCCAGACGCACCCGATCCGTCTTTATAAAGAGTTCTGGATTCGCCTTCGAAATCTTAGGTTTTACGGAGGCAATAAGTCCCTCTATTTCTGACACATCGCGAACCCGAACAATAAACTGCATATAACTCGGATCCGGCTGCTCCGGAGCATAGACTAACATAAAGCGCTGTGCCCCGGCTCCAACCAAACTCGTCACGGTATCGACGCGCTCGTCTAAGAGAAGGAGTTCTTCGACCTCCCGCGCAATCTCGTTTGTCGCACGTATATCCGATCCATACGGCTGCCACACATTTAAATAAAACACGGGAGTATTGGAATCCGGAAAGAAACTCTGCTTTACTCACCAGTTTCATAAAAACGTATCCATTCCGTGAGTAAACAGTTGTAAG
>CAWVWU010000026.1:0-26711 GCA_963933925.1 uncultured Puniceicoccaceae bacterium | reverse complement strand
CTGGCGACGGAATAAGCTCCAATGGACCAGTAGGATCAAACTCAAAAGGTAATGGCGATGTCGCCACCTTAAACCCACTATCAACACCACAGCCCAAACACTCACGACTCATCCAATCTTCAATATTATGACCCATCCCCCACATCGAACCATCTTCCTTCAAAAAGAAGGCTCGAGTACCCCAAACAGAAATATCGATAATGCCCCCATCAAAAACCTTTGAGAACTCCATCGGCTGCTCAGCAAATTCTTCATCCTCGAAGTTAGCGTAATCTCCCTGAGCACTCGCCACATAAACACCGCCATCTTTCGTAACCAAGAAAAACATATACTCACTTACGTAAATTGATTGATACCGCACCCCATCACCCAAAGGAAACATTTCTTCTAATTCAAACGACTCACTCCGCTCCCCATAGCCCCGATAAGGAACCTTATCAGTTCTAAATAATCTTCCATCATCGGAGATCAACCATGTCTTAAGAGCTCCGTATACCGCTTGATCATAGCCACTCTCAAACATGAGTTCTACGTCAGTATCCACATAGTCACCATCGGAACGAAAGTTCCTAGTTTTTGCCCATATCGATCCATCCTGCATGTGAAAAAAAGTTATGCCACTTGAGTTTTCCACTCGAACACACCCTGTCTCTATAACCTTCGTAAATGTATTGTATGCGTCAATTCCCCAGCCCCTACTCCGCTCCACCTCATAAACAGCACCATCCTCCATCAAGATCACACCTCTTCGATAATCCCCCGAGATTGAAACAGCATTCATCTCCACGATCGTCTCAAGGCGATAGTCATGCCCGACCACTCCCGACCCCACAAGAGATCGTACAGAACCATCAGCCATCAACAACAAGCCACCAGCAGTCACATCAGCAACACCAAATGCCATCAACTCATAGAAGTCGTCTCTACCGAATTCGATGCCATCTCTGCTCTCTCCTGCCACTCCATCCAAAAGTAAGCCATCGTAACTACTACCGACTACCCACAGAGAACCATCACTGCGAACGATATAATCAACACCCAACCCAACCTCAATTTTTTCTACACGAGGGTTTTCATCCAATTCTTCAGAAATTCCATTTTCAAAGACTTCTACTATCAATTCGTCTTCATCGATGTTACCTCGGCTGTCCTCAACTGCCAATACAACAGAGGTTTTCCCAATCGGAAAACTACCGGAAACAACTTTCCCGAGATACTCCTCCTCTCCCCACCTCCACGTATAAGTCGCTTCATCCCCAGCGTATCGGGACATAGAAGCATCTAACCCCACACTTTCACTACCATCACCATCCTTATCTTCCACAAACACACTCGCCCCCGCTCTCGCAATCGGAGGGTCCGGTAAGATCAATTCCTTAAAATTAAGAACACCAGTGACATAATTACGAAGACCACTGACATACGTCTTTTGATCATCCTTAACGATAATAATGCCCCCACTCAGAGTAACAAAAGCCTTATCGACACCCTCCGAAAGGGTAGCCTCCCTTTTACCAGATTCCCACAAAGCTCCCCCTTCAGTAACTAAAACTGCCTTACCAACACCAGGCGACACACTCTTAACATCTTCCCGAATATTCCAGGAAAAGCTCGGAGCATCATGTCCAATGTCTTCATACACACCATAACGATCATAAGACAAAGCGTACCTTTGCCCGGTCTCGAACTTTAACACCGTTCCCTGTTCAGAAATCGTCCAAAACGTACTATCATCTATAGAGCTTCCTCCAAAATCCCTCGGATTTAAATACGCATGACGTCCTCTCCAAGACCAATCAGACATCCGAAACAACACATAATTCAGCCCCGCATGGACACTTCTAACACCATCCAGAGCTAATTCAATCGGAACATCATAACTGTCATCGCTAGAGTTCTCTCCAAACAAATAACTTTTCCCCATTGCCCATACTGTTCGATCAGTCTTCACATAAAAACTGCAGTATTCCGCAGCACCGATCGAACCCACACCGGCATCGAGTATCTGTATAGGTTCACTCACCACGTCTCGGTGCCCCAATCCCAACTCTCCACTTGAATTACTCCCAAATCCCCAAAGAGACCCATCGTTCTTCAACACCAAGGTGTGACTCAATCCAACTGCAACATCCTTCACATCCTCCATAATCACATCGAAAGGACGGTAAATATAAGATGCATCTAGCCCCAACTCCCCCATGCCATTTTGTCCAACCCCATACAACGTCCCATCCTCCATAAGGTAGAACTCTCTCGCGTGAGCGTAAACAAACGCGTCATCAACAAACTCCACCTTCTTCAAAGTCTGCCCAAAGCAAGAAATTGCACTCACAGCCAAAATTAGAACAAAGCCTTTAAACAGGGCACGAACCAAGGGTAAAACAGATAACATAACAGAGGGGATAGTTAAGGATTTACCCCAACAAAGCTCAAGGCCATCTCATTTGCAATCCACAAAAAGGCGATTCTCCCCTTTGCAAGAACCGCTAATAACCTAAAGTGTACCTGAAAATAAATGGAAAGGAACACCTTACCGTCTCTTCCAAAAAAATCCAACAACCCCCAATACCCGCTCTCCCCCGAAAAACGCACCACAGCCCGCCATCGAACTTAGGCTACGACTCCATGCACCGCCCCCACAAATCCCCCCGTAGCGTGCGGGCTTTACGCCCGTCCCTCCTTCAGCCCAAGGAACGACGATGCCCTAAAAAAAGAGCCCCCATCATAGATCAAGTATCCATAATTCAACTTCTTATGGTCTTTACTTCTTCAACAATAATAAAAGCGACTGGCAACAAGATCAACACAACGAATGATGATGCCAACGTACCCACTCCTAACGAAATTGCCATTGGCACCAGAAAAAGAGCTTGTTCATTGGTTTCGAATATCATCGGACCGAGTCCCAAAAAGGTGGTCACAGCGGTAAGGAATATCGGCCGAAAACGCCTTAACGACGATTGCAGGATCGCCTCCCGAGGCTCTAAACCGCGCTCCATGTAACGACCACGGGTAACCGCAAGAACGAATCCCCCATTAACGACCATCCCACACAGAGCAATCATTCCGAGAACACTATAAATACTCAAATCAAAGCCTAACACGATGTGCCCTAGAATAGAGCCGGCCAAGCCCCAAGGAATCGTCAATAGAACGATCCCCGCCTGCACATAGCTTCTCAACAAAGAAGCCATAATGGCAAAGATCGCAAACAACGCTGCCACCAAACCAATACTCAAATTATAACTCGCCTCTCGCTGCTCCCGTTGCGTGCCTTCGAACGAATATCGAAGCCCTGGGAACTGAGCCAACAACTCAGGCAACTCCTTTTTCTCCAAAGCTGAGAGAACCTTGTTTCCGTTCGTAATACTATGGATCACATTCGCGGTCACATTTACAACACGACCACCATCAACGCGGTCAATCCGTACAGGTGCCGTCGTCTTTATAATCTCGGCGGCCTGCATAAGAGGAATCTCCGCTCCATTCGAAGCGTGAATCAGAAGCTTCTCCAAACCGCCTAAAGATCTACGATCCTCCTCAGGCAAGCGCACCATAACTCTCAGCTCCTCACGATCACGCGGTTGCCGCAAAGCTTCCGCACCATAAAAGGCATGGCGAATCTGCTCTCCGAGATCCCGAGCGGTAATTCCAAGAGCCTGACCGGCAGGCTTTATCTCAAAACTGAGTTGAGGCATCTCACGACCAAACCCTTTTCGAATATCCGTGACTCCTGGGTAACGCCCCACCATATCGCCTAACACTTCGGAAGCATGACGTAACGTATCCACATCGGAGTGGGCCAACTGGATATTGATCTCAGCTTCCCCACCAGGACCGACCAAATAATCGAAAAAGATCGATTCGACATCGGGAATATCCGGAATCTCCTCCCGCCAAATATTGACAAATCCCTCACCTGTTAACGTTCGCTCTCCTTGGGAAACGAGCTTTATCGATACGCCTCCCTCATTGCTGCTCCGATTCGCAACAGACATATTGAAATTGCGTACGATACCCTTTTCACCGCACTTCTCCAAGGCTCGCTTAGCCGCAGCCTCAACCATAAAAACCACTTCACGAGTACGATTCACGGGGGTGCCAGTCGGCATTTCGATCTCCGCTTGAATATAGTCGTTCTCGATAGTCGGATTAAAAGTAAAATTCACTCGACCACTTAACATATAAGCAATCAAAACGAGTAATCCAGAAGCGAATACTGTGATTGTAATATAGCGAAAACGAATCGCCGTCATCAAAATGGGCTTATAGAACCGCTCCATCCCACCATCCAGCTTTAGACGGAGATTCGTTTGAGCTTCATCCAATTTCGAAAACAAAGAGCCCTGAGAGCTTTCCTTACGCGAAAACGCCAAGTGCGAAGGGAGAATAAACAACACCTCAATAAGCGAAACCGTAAACACCGCGATAATTACAGCGGGCAAAACACTCAAAAAACGACCACTCTGACCGGGCACAAAAAACAGCGGCAAGAACGCGATAATATTTGTACTCACGGCAAAAACGACGGGGACCGTCATCTCCTTAACGCCCGCCACCGCAGCGTCCATTCGAGACATCCCTTGAGTTATCTTGTGAAAAATATCTTCACCAACAACAACCGCATCATCCACTACGATTCCTAGCGTAACAATAAAACCGAACACGGAGATCATATTGATACTGGCATCCATAACAGGCAGGAGAATAATCGAACCGAGTATTGAAACGGGAATCCCTACTGCTGTCCAAAAGGCAACGCGCAACTCAAGCAACAAACCAAGAGCGAGGAGAACCAGAACAAGCCCCAAAGTACCGTTGTATCTTAAAAGATCGATACGACCTTTATAATCTTCAGTCCGGTCATAACGCACTTCCACAAAAACCGATGGGGGCAAAGTCTTACTCACCTGATCGACATACCGCTTTACCGCATTCGCTACGGTTATCGGAGCTTGATTTTCGGAGGCATAAACCGACAGAGTAATCGCGGGCTTCCCATTGTAATAGTTTTCCCTCTCGGTTTCTTCAAACCCATCTACCACGCTGGCAATATCACCGAGTTTGATCTCGGCTCCGGTATTACTGCTCTTAATCGGAATTTCAGCAAACTCGCTACCGAAATAACGCCGCTCGGTTGTCTTCAACAAAATATCGCCTCCAACCGTCTTAAGCGTTCCGGCAGGAACATCCAAAGCGGAACGGTCAATCGCTTGGGCAATATCGCCAAGCGTAAGATTCAAAGCTCGCAATTGAGTCTGTGGTACCTCGATCAAGATTTCTGGACTGCGTGCCCCACTCATAGTCACAAGTGCAATCTCGGGCTGGGCAAGAAGCTCATCTTCAATTTGACGGGCAAACTGGACCAACGTTCGCTGATCCACATCCCCACTCACTGCGATATAATTGACGCCTCGACGACGACTGGAACCGAGCGATACCTTAGGAGGCTCGATATCGTCCGGCAACAAGCTAATCCGACCGATCGCCGCAGTCACTTCTTGTAAGGCCCGGTTTCTGTCGAAGCCTGCCACAATCTCAACCGTTACCGATGCTCGCCCTTCACGGGCCGATGACACGATACGTCGAGTCAGTTCCATACCGCGCAATTCCGATTCGATGGGCAAAACAATGGACTGTTCCACCTCTTCCGGACTCGCCCCACGATACTGAATACTCACATCTACCGTATCCACCTCGTATTGAGGATAGATTTCTTGACGAATATTTTTCGCCACCATCAAACCAACGACAACGATCGCCAACATCAACAGGTTCGCGGCGACGTGATTGCGGGCAAACCAAGCTACGATCCCAGTAGTGGTCGATGTGTCATTGTATGGGTTACGATCCATCAACAGCCTCCTCATTTAGTTGTTTCAAATAATCCGGATAGGCTGACGAACGCTTCGCCTCGACTTCCATCCCTGGGAGGGCCACACGGAGATCACTCACAATCAACTCGTCCTCAGGGCCCACTATATTGGAAATATAAAAAGTATCTTTCTCTGACCACAAAACTTCTGGCGACAACACACGTAGAAGTCCATCCGGCCCTACGACCCAAATCAGATTCCCCTCCCGCAGGGCTTCACGGGGAATCGCCATGGCATCGCTCAACTCTCCCGCGTCGATTCTCACCTCCACATAACTGCCAAGAAGCAAGGGCAATTCTCGATCCGCATTTTTAGCAATCCCCAAGGGATCCTCAACCGAGACGACCAAACGAGCCATTCGCCCCAACGGATCCAAATCGCTCAATAGACGCACAACGCGCCCATTCCACATCAATGATTCGCCATCACCTGTGTCCAAGATCACTTCGACTTCCGCACCAGAATCCCCATTCTCTGGAAACTGAACCCATTTCAACTTGGAGATCGGTAAGGTTACCTGTATCCAAAACTCATCCGTTCCCACGAGCTCGCACACCGCAGAATTCTGACTCAATAATTGCCCAACTTCCACCGACTCTTCGACTACCATTCCATTAAATGGTGCGGTGATAACGGTGCGCGACAGCTGAAGCTCCGCAATCTCGATATCGTTCTGTGCCTTTTCCATCAAGGCCTCAGCACGCCGGAGATGCGGTTCGCGCAAGACCAATGAACGGTTAACCTCACCCATATCAAGCTCGGATTCCAAGGTCGCCCAATCTCGCTTGGCGACGACTTGTCGCCCACTTTCTACTTCACGTTCAAAACGTGCTTGCTCCAAATTTGACCGTACCTCAGCGAGAGCCAATTCATAATCTTTCCCATCGATACGGATAAGCTCTTCGCCATGCTTCACGCGTCCCCCGGCAATCATCGAAGCACTTTGTCCAACGACCTGTCCAGATACCTGCGGACGAATCACAAGCTTGCGAGCGGGAATAACACTCCCATACGCACTGACAGATATAGAGTGAGGAAGCCCTCGAAGGGGTAAGGTTTGCACGATCTTAGCAGACGCTCCCTTTTCTTCAGGAACGATTTCCGGTCCGGTCCAAAGCAATACAAGACTCACTCCACCTCCGATCACCAAAATGATGACGATTGCAAGCAATGTGTTTATGAAAGATTTCCTATTCATTCGTTTGAATACGCTGAGCGTAACTGTCTGGATTCAAGATGGGACCGCCTAAGGCTCGATGCAATCCTACCCGTGAACTGAGCACGTTTCGACGTGCACTCACGATATCACGTTCAAGATTTTGTACGATAGTTAAAGAGGTGAATACGGGAAGATAGTCGGTAATCCCCTGACTAAAACGACTGCGAGCTTCGCTCAGCAAACGTCGGGCTGTAACAAGTTGACGCTCAACGAGGACCAGGCGTTCGGACAACTTCCGCTCTAAAAGCAATGCCGACTCCACTTCGGCCAACGCCGTCAAAAAACCATCAGAATAATACGCCAACGCTTCTTCGAGATTCGCTCTACGTAAACGTACTTCGGAGCGCAACTCCCCCCCTGAAAAAAGCGGTGTCACAAGACCGGCAAAGAGTGAACTCACACTATCACCAAAACTCGGATCTCCGGACCAATTAATCCCCCCGCCGATTCGAAGAGTCGGAAATTGTTCCGCCACCGCCACTCCCACACGATAGTCCAATGCCAAAATCCGGTCATGGGCGGCACGCAAGTCCGGCCGTTGCTGCAACAAACGAATCGGAACACCCACTTCTGGAAGCGGCGGCAAGTCAGCTAACGAGGAATCCAGGATCGGACTCCCGGAGCCTGGAATAATACCGAGCAATGCATCAAATTCATATTGTAATTGCCCAATACGAGCCTCGGATTCAGGAACACGCGCTTTCGTAGCATCCAACTGCTCGCGTTGTTGTAACACGTCGACAATCGAAGATTGCCCCTGCCCATAACGCAACGTCGTCAATTTCAGTAACGACTCGTTTATCTCGATCTGCGCCTCCAACACTTCCAACTGACGACGCTGCTCCTTCATCTCAAAATAAATCTCCACAAGGGTGCTGGAGAATAATAGACGTGCATCCAACCAATCTTGAACAGTCGCCGCACGTTCAAACCCACTCGCTTTGCGAGCCGAAGAAAGACGTCCCAAAAGATCGACCTCCCACTGCAATAAAACACCTACATCTTTCGAATTTTCACGATCCCGGTTCGATACCGCGTCACGATCACCATCCCACTCCACGCCATAACCTGCCTCCAGTTCCAAGGACGGATAAAGCGGTGCACCGGCCTGGCGAAGACGTTCATTAGCCTGCGTTATGCGAAGTGCGATACCCTTCAGTTCGAAATTCGACTCCAACCCGTCTTCCACGAAGGCAGTCAATATGGGGTCCTCAAAAGTCTCCCACCAAGAACGCCCCCACTCGGAGCCCTCTCGTTGTTCAGTCTCATTTTCCACAAAGCCCGGCTGGATTTCGAATGAAGGAACCGCACTCTGCTTATCAACCCGATGAACGGAACACGCACCTAACAACCATGCCATGGCAACGGAAATAGAAACGATTAATGCTCGCTTACTCATTGAGTAAAATGAACTTACTAATTCCAGACTCCGTCAAGGTTAATACCACTCCAAGCTTGCACCCAAGTCACACACTGCATGTCCTCCTCAGCTCAAAACTAGATCCAGATTTCCATGCGCCTAAGAATCATCCTACCACCGAACCTCGAACGCTGTGCTCCTCGTGACGCCATCCCTACCAAAATCGAGGTCGTACAAGATAACGGTGCCATCATCCAACCCGAAAAGCTCGCCATGGACGCCTTCGGTCAACTCGACGATGCCGGCCGCGTCGCTGCCTTCAACCTCCTCCAATGGGGAGGCGGAAAAATGGGCTCCTTCGTCCAACTCTCCCGCGAACAACTCGACCAACTCCTCACCGCCCTCCAAGGCCAACCTTCCTTCTTCTGGGCCAACTCCCCCAAACAGGCCATCACCTGGCAAGGCACCACCCTCCCCAACGTCTCCCCCCACATCACCCAAAAATCTTCATCTTCATCTTCATCTTCATCTCCTACTTCTTCATCCCCATCACCTATAACCAATAACCCAGAACCCCTGCTCGAAGAGCAGGAAGAAGACTACGACAAAATCTACAGCGACTACCTCGGCAACCCGCTCCACATCGACGGCTCCACCAGCTACCTCGCCGTCCGTCTCCCCTCCAAAGAGCACCCCTTCTACAACGAAATCCGCGAACTCCTCATCAGCCACCGCTTCAAACTCGAACCCAAAAACCGCAAATGGTGGCTCCGCGACCGCCATCAAACCCTCAACTTCATCGGTGAAATCTGGGGCGACCTCGAAGACCGCTACTACGCGGAATTCTCCGACAACTTTCTCGCCCGCGTCAAAGACGTCCAAGAAGCCGATATAAAAACCGACGTCTCCGAAGGTCACAACGGTTACAGCATATCCGTCTCCATAAAGGCCGGACAAGCCAGCGACCAAGAAGTCAGCCAAAACCTCAACACCGGACGCCACTACATCGAGTCCGAAGGCAAGGTCTACCTGCTCAAGAAAAGCAAACTCAAGAAACTCCACGAGCTCCAGCAGTCCCTCGCCGAAACCCCCGACGCCCCCCTCCTTCACCGTGCTCGCTACTCAGTCCCTTACGTCCGCGTTCCCCAGGTCGAAGAAGAACTCGAACTCATCAACCCAAACTTCGAGGCACCCGCCACATGGCGCCAGCGCAGCATCGCCCTCAAAGACCTCACCACCCTCGTCGTCCCTCCACTACCGGAAGACATCGACGCCACCCTACGCCCTTACCAAAAGATCGGCGTCTCATGGCTCCACCACCTTTTCAAAAACAAACTCGGCGGCATCCTGGCCGATGAAATGGGTCTCGGAAAAACCCTCCAAGCCATCGCCCTGCTCGCATCGCTCAAACTACAAACATCCAGGACCCTTCCCAGCCTCGTGGTCTGCCCCGCATCCCTCGTCGAAAACTGGCGCCGCGAAACCGAAAAGTTCGCCCCCCAGCTCAAGGTCTTCGTCAACCACGGCACCTCGCGCATCAAGAAGCCAAGCGACATCGCGGGCTACGACCTCGTAATCACCTCCTACGGAACCCTCATACGCGACCAAAAGCACTTCGCCGCCGCCGACCTCCGCTGCGTCATCGGTGACGAAGCCCAGCACATCAAAAACAAACGTACCCGCAACGCCAAAGCCATCTCCTCCCTCAACGCCCAAGGCCGTATTCTCCTCACGGGTACCCCCGTCGAAAACAGTATCGACGACCTCATGTCCCTGCTCGACTACATCATGCCGGGCAGCTGGAAAGGCATCCCCGCCGGAGCCCGTGGCGACGACCGCCAGTGGCACGAGCAACGCATCAAGGAACAAGCCGGCCCCTACATTCTCCGACGCAACAAGATAACCGTCGCCCCAGAACTTCCCGAAAAGCTCGAACAAGTCGTCTTCCTCGAAATGACCCCAGAGCAAAAGACGACCTACGAAAAGGCCCGCAAGTACGCCGAGTCCGAAATCGCCGCCCTCGAAAAGAGCGGAGCCAGCGAAGGCACCGTCCGCATGAAGACCCTCACCCAGCTTCTCCGCCTGCGCCAAGTCTGTTGCGACCCCCGTATTCTCGACGATACCCTCGCACCGGAATCAAGCAGCAAACTCGCCTCCTTCCTCGAACTCCTCCAAGAGTCCATCGACGGCGGCCACCGCATCCTCGTATTCTCCCAGTTCGTATCCGTCCTCACCCTACTCAAGGAGCAACTCAAAGAACTAGAAGTGCCCTTCTGCTACATCGACGGAAAAACACGCAATCGCATGGCCGAAGTCGACCGCTTCAACGACAGCGACGACATCCCCGTATTCCTCATCTCCCTCAAAGCCGGCGGCACCGGACTCAACCTCACCGCCGCCGACACCGTCATCCACTACGACCCCTGGTGGAATCCCGCCGCCGAAGCTCAAGCCACGGACCGTGCCCACCGTATCGGCCAAACCAAGGTGGTCACCAGCTACAAGCTCATCGTAGCTGATAGTGTCGAAGAAAAGGTACTCGAACTCCAAGGACAAAAGAGAAAACTCCTCGAAGACATCTTCGAAGCCTCCGAAGCCGCCAACTCCAAGATCAGCCTAAGCGACATGAAGTCCCTCCTCTAGAGCAATTTCGATTTAACAAGACTCAATTGGGAGAGCGTGATCGCCGCGCGCGCCACGGTGCTCAACATCATACGACCCTAACAGTCCAGTCTACAGAAGCAGTCTATTGTAGGTCCACTTGCTAAGCGGACAAAACCGACCTTCCCTAGCAAGAGGCAAAGACCGAAGTACTATCAGCCTACCCGGTGTTAGCCTAATCGTAGTCGGCTCTATCCGTCGTTAGCTCAACGAAGTCGCCTTCCTAAAGCTTAGTCGGGAAATCCGTCCCTGCCTTGGAACACAACTCCTGTGCACTCACAACGAGTCACGCCCTTCTCAAAATAAAGACTGCTAATAAAAAGCTCGCACAACAACCCAGCAGACAGCACAACTAGGCATAACTACTTATACCCTCTGTTTCAAAGAATAAGATTCCTCGAGCAAGAGCAATCATCCCCCCTTTCAATCCACTTAGAAACACCATGAATCCACTCAAACACACCCTTCGTTACCTACTCATTACCTTAATAATCTCCCCAATAACGGCTTCTGCCTTTGAGGAAGCAGCAACAGACTTTGACTACACAACTACTGACAACGAAGTAACAATCAACAGCGTCTCAAGTAACGACGCCCAACTAACAATCCCTTCGACTATCGACGGTCTGCCAGTCACCTCCCTATTCGTCTACGCACTCTTAGGCGAGTATCCAGCACAACAATTCACCATTCCGGACAGTATTACGGATTTCCCATGGAATCTAATCAATGACTCCTTTAGAAACCTCACAGAAATCGTCATCGATCCGAACAACCAACACTTCACAAGCATCGACGGAGTCCTATTCAACAAAGAAGCCACCAAACTCCTCGTCTATCCCGCAAACAAAGAGGGAGACTACACGTTCCCCGATAGCGTTACCCAGATCGCCGCGAACGCATTCTCAAATAACGCACACCTTACGTCACTTACTCTACCAGATAATCTCGAACAGATGGATTCAAGCCCATTCGAGGCAACATTCAACCTCACTGATCTAATAATAGATCAAGAAAATCCCAATTTTAGTACAATCGATGGAGTCCTCTACAACAAAGACGCCACAATTCTCCATTTTTGCCCCAAAGCCAAATTCGGAGAATACTCTATTTCAGACAGTGTAACAACAATCGCAGATAAAGCCTTCCAGTCCTGCTACGCTCTAACTGGAATCAACGTCGATTCCAACAATCCAAATTACAGCAGTACTGACGGAGTGGTATTTAATAAAGAAAGTACCTCTCTCATGATCTATCCAGCTGGAAGATCAGGAGAATACACCATTCCCGATTTTGTTAATACTATCGAAAACCAAGCATTTAATGGCTGCAAGAATCTCAATAAAATCACGATCGGAAATCAAGTCACGGAAATCGGTATATTCGCTTTCTTCAGATGTACGAATTTATCCACAGTCACTTTTGGAAGCAGCCCCACAACAATCAGCTCCTACGCCTTCGCCTCCTGTACCAGTCTAACGAGCATCACCTTTCCAGCTAACATAACGAGTATCCACAAAAACGCGTTTTCCTCATGCAGCAACCTTACGAATATTTACTTCAAAGGCGACACCCCCTTTTCATGGGCTGAGCACGTATTTGGCACTTCCAACGATATCACAATTTATTACACATCCGGCACAACAGGTTGGGACGGCAGGATATCCTTCAAAATCCCATTCATTGAATGGGAACCAACAGCTAATTTCCTCTACGAAATAGAGAACGATCAGGTAATAATCACCGGGTATATAGAAGACAGCAACGCCCCTGTCACTATCCCATCTACAATCCAAGGCCTTCCCGTAGTATCCATCAACCACAGTGCATTTCGCGACAGTCAGCTTACGAGCGTTACCATTCCTTCTAGCGTCACCGATATAAACACAAATGCATTCTACTTCTCTCCAAATCTATCCGAAATCATCGTTGCCTCGGACAATCCAGCTTACAGCAGTGTCGACGGCGTTCTCTTCAATAAAAACCAAACTGAACTTCTACGCTTCCCCATTGCTCGAACGGGTCACTACTCCATTCCAGACAGCGCCACGAGTATTGCCATAGGAGCCTTCCAAAATTGTAGGATCCAAAGTATCTCAATCTCGGAGCACCTTACGAAAATCACGCCGACACGTCCCCAACTCGGACCAAATAACCAAGCACTCCCTCAACCCGCTCAAAGCTTTCACCTCTGCCACGACCTTGAATCCATCACCGTCTCACCAGACAATCCCAACTACAGCAGTGTAAACGGGGTTCTCTTCGACAAGGACCAAAAAGAACTCATCCTATTCCCACGAGCAAAGTCTGGGGAATACTCCATCCCCGAAGGTGTCACCAAACTAGGCGATTACGCGTTCAATGGTAGCACACTTCTCACAAAGCTCACAATCCCCTCTAGCCTAGAGACACTCTATCCCTATTCATTAAGATCATGTACAAATCTCGCTACAATCGATACAGCCTCTAACCACCAGAAATTCTCAAGTATCGAAGGCGTACTCTTCAATAAAGAAGGCGACACCCTTCTCGCCTTCCCCCACAACAATACCTTAAACTACACCATCCCCGAAGGAACCCTCGCCATCGGTCCTTCTGCGTTCTATCAATCGGATATCGTACACATCACGATTCCTGAGGGACTCACACATATCGAAGCGAATGCCTTCCGCGAAAGCACCCTAGAAGCAATCATATTCCCAAGCTCTCTCGAAATCATTGACTCCACTGCATTCCAGCATTGCACAGAGCTACACACTGTCATCTTCAAAGATAGCCCAACCGAAATCCAAGGTTCAGCATTCAACGGCTGTACAAGCCTCGAACGCCTTGATCTCGGTACACAAATTAAATCAATCGGAAGTTTTGCCAACTGCACGAGTTTATCGAAAGTCGTTATCCCCGACACCGTATCCGAACTTGGATACGGAGCGTTTGCTGGCTGCACCGCACTTAATTACGTTACTCTAACCCCCAGCAAGACCGAACTCAATCTCGCTGCGTTCGCTGACAACCCCTATTTGGTCAGTTTTAATTGCATAGGAGATGCCCCTCCTCCCCTACCGACACCATTCCACACCCTCCCAGAGTCAACAACAGTCTACTACATGCCAGAGACTGTAGGCTGGGAATCCACCTTTCTTGGTCTAACAACAAAGGAAGCTCACGGATTCAGCTACTTTCCACAAAACGAAACGGCCACGATTACAGGATACAGTGGGTACTCTCCGACTATAACAATTCCTTCCACAATTGAGGGACTCCCTGTTACTTCAATTAGATTCGTCAGATTCTTGAACGATTATTCGATCCGTGAAATCCACATACCTGACAGCTTAACAGATATTCAAATGGACAGTTTATCTTATGTAGACTTCGAAAACCTGTCAGCAATTCATGTTGATCCCAACAACCCCAACTACACCAGTGTCAATGGTGTCCTCTACAACAAAGACTTAACAAAAATTCTCGTCTATCCCACCAACAAGCATGGAGAGCACGATTTTCCAGAAACAGTTACTTCCTTTCCCAGTGGTCTATTTGGCAACAATCTCCATCTGAAAGAATTTCAAATCCCTGAAGCGATCGAACATATAAGTAGTACCGCCTTCAGTGGAGCACTTTACCTTACTGACTTTATGGTTACTCCCAATCACCCCCATTTTAGTTCAAACGATGGAGTCCTCTTTAACAAGAATGGAAGCATACTTTTACGTTATCCCCAAGGTAAACATGGAGCATACTCCATCCCTCAAAGTGTAGTCGAAATTGAGTACGCAGCTTTCTCTTGGTGTAAAGGTCTCGAGTCTATCTCAATCCCCGACAGCGTCCAAATACTTGGGACAGCTTCCTTCTCAAATTGCGAAAAATTAGAAGATGTCACGATCGGAAACGGAATCTCCATAATAGAAAATGCCACTTTCTCCAATTGCACCAACCTAGAAAAAATTCATTTCGGAAACTCAATTAAGAAAATAGAATACGGTGCCTTCTCCGACTGCACAAGCATCGTCAACTTAACCTTTCCCAATAGCCTAACAACAATAGATGACCGTGCCTTCTCCGACTGTACAAGCATCATCAACCTAACGTTTCCAAACAGCCTCACATCCATAGGCATAGCCGCATTCTACCAATGTGAGAGTCTTGAGAAGATCAATTTTGGTAGCTCAATCACATCCATAGCCGCGAAGGCCTTTTCCGGTTGCGCGAACTTGACGCAAGTATTGTTGCCTGACAGTATAACCGACCTAGGAGGACAAGCATTCTACGAATGTTCTATGCTGGAAAACATAAAACTACCAAATTCAATCGAAACCTTAGAATGGTCCCTATTGGGTAGGTGCACTAGTCTAGCTCAAGTCACTATTCCCCCAAGTGTAACCACGCTACAGAATTCGGTTTTTCTTAATTGCTCTAGCTTGAAATCAATCACCATCCCAGATGCTGTGATCACAATTCAAGGTGTTGCCTTCTCTGGATGTACCCAATTAAAGACTATCCACATTGGAAAAGAGCTCGAAAGTATCGAGATGAGTCCATCCACGATCCCTTCACTAGAAGAAATAAACGTAACCTCGAGCAATCCGAACTTCAGTAGCATCGACGCCATACTGTTCGACAAAACAGCTACCACACTAATTCAATATCCCGCCGCTAAGGCAGAAGCCAACTTCGAGATTCCTGCAACAGTCACAACAATAGCCCCAAATGCTATAAGAGATGCCCCGAATTTGCAGACTGTATTCATTCCTCAAAACACCGAATCCATCAGCCCAGACTCTTTCATCAATTGCAAAAACCTAACTACAATCAATGTTGCCCCACACAACACTGTATATAGTAGTTTAGATGGAGTCCTATTCAACAAAGGTAGGTCGAACCTATTAGTCTTTCCCACTGCTCGCTCAGGTTACTACACGATCCCGAATACCGTATCGTCGATAGCAGATAAAGCATTCTACAACTGTACAAACCTCCTCGGAATCACCTTAGGTGATAGGGTGACAGATATTGGAAGTGGGGCTTTCTCAGGTTCCTCCAATCTGAAATATCTCAATCTAGGTAAGAGCCTTTCAACCATTCAGTCATTTGCATTCGGCTCCTGCGATAGTCTTGAGAGCATCATCTTCCCATCTAGTATTCAGGATATCCAATCTTCCGCTTTCGCAGGTTGTACGAACCTGCAAGAAATCTACTTTTATGGCACCCCGCCCTCTCATATATTTTCATTCTATGGTGGTGCCTTTGGGAATACCAATTCCCTAACAGTTTATCACAAAGTAGATCCAATTGACTGGGGTTCAAACACCGATGGAATTACATTTAAACAATGGGACCCTATTGACAATTACCTCACCTGGATAAGCAACTACCCAGAAGTAGGAAACCAAGATGGCTTTAACGACGATCCCGACGGCGATGGCAAACCCAACGGCCTAGAAAACGTCCTCGGCACCGACCCAAGCATTCCATCAGACGGACTCAAATTCGTCTCCATAGACAGAGACTCCTTTACTTTCACACACCCAGCCCAAAACGCGTTCAACCTCGACTACCTTCGATCGAAGTATCTCTGGTCAACAGACCTAGAGACATTCCACGAAGAAGGCACATCGGACGAATCAGGAACAACCCTATACTTTAGCATCACCCCAAACATGCCAACCACCGGAGTCACTTCTATCACAGCCACTGTCTACGGCCCAGAAATCCCCAAAAAGCTCTACGTCCGCATCGCCGTAGACGAGGCCCTCTGACACGTGCTAGAGCAGCGACAAGCTTATCGTAGCCTACCCGACCGCTTGGGTACCTGCCGCTTCTTGTTCATGATTGCCTTAAACATCCGCCCCTTCACCATGGTCCGCAGTTATGACAAGCCAGCGAGCCAAGAAAACTCCCCTCTCAAAACCATCCTCAACGCTCCACCCCGAAGAAGCCCGCCTGGACGAAGACTCGCGTCGTACTAAAAATTGGAAACGCTGGGGGCCCTACCTACCCGAACGCCAATGGGGTACCGTACGCGAAGACTACTCTGACGATGGCGACGCCTGGAACCATTTCCCGTTCGAACACGCACACCTACGTGCCTACCGTTGGGGAGAGGACGGACTTCTCGGCCTAACCGACCGCGAGGGCCGGCTCTGCTTTAGCACCGCTCTTTGGAATGGTCAGGACGAAATCCTCAAGGAACGCCTATTCGGGCTCACCAACAACCAAGGCAATCACGGCGAAGACTGTAAAGAACTCTACTACTACCTCGACGCCACCCCCACCTATACCTACAGCAAAGCTCTCTACAAATACCCCCAATCCGCATTCCCCTATGAGCAACTGCGCCAGGAAAACGCGGCCCGTGGCCACGACCAAGCAGAATACGAAATTCTGGATACCGGTGTGTTCGACAATGACCGCTATTTCGACGTCCAAGTCGAATATGCAAAAAATGGCCCCAACGATCTCCTCATTCGCATCACTGCCACCAACCGAGGCGACCAAGCAGCCTTCCTCGAACTACTACCCAAAATCTGGTTCCGCAATACATGGATCTGGGGCTGCCAACACGAAGGCTGCACCCTCAAACCAAGTATCCAGCCGGATGGCCCCCAACGATTGCGCCTCGACCAAGAATCCCTCGGAACCTTCTACCTCGCTTACGACGACTCACCCGAACTGGGTTTAGCCGAAAACGAAACCAACCGCGAAGCTCTTTACCAAAGCGAAAGCTACACGCCTTACACCAAAGGCTCCTTTGCCAAATGGATCATCCAGTCAGACTCGGATGCGGTAAACCAGAAACGGGGTACCATGGCCATGCTCCGCTATCCGATGACGCTTCAAGCAGGCGAAAGTCAATCGATCCGATTACGACTTTTCTCAGCCGACGAAATCCCAGCGGAAGAACCTTTCGCTTCATTCGATAAAACCATGACCAATAGTATCCTAGAAGCGGATTCGTATTGGAAAAAAATCTCGGACTCAGCCCAAGAACGCCGCAGCACTGCCACTAAGACCCGTCAGGCTAAACCGAAGAAAGCTCTCATAGAGCACTCCCCCGAAATATTCAACCTTCTCCGCCAAACATACGCCGGCCTCCTATGGTCCAAGCAATTCTATCACTACAGCGTATCGGATTGGTTAAAAGGCGACATCGCCGAACCGCCCCCTTCCAAGAATCGCCTCAAAGGAAGAAACGCTAAATGGACGCACCTCTTCAATCGCGATATTATCTCAATGCCGGACAAATGGGAATACCCCTGGTACGCGGCATGGGATCTCGCCTTCCACATGATCCCATTTGTGGACATCGACCCCGCCTTCGCCAAGCAGCAGCTCGAACTCTTTCTCCGCGAATGGTACATGCATCCGAACGGACAAATCCCTGCCTACGAATGGGCATTGGGTGACGTAAATCCACCCACACACGCCTGGGCCTGCTGGCAGGTCTACAAGATTGAAGCAAAACGGGGACACCCGGACACCGACTTCCTCAAACGTGTATTCAATAAACTATTGCTAAATTTCACTTGGTGGGTTAACCGCAAGGACCCAGAGGGCAACAATATCTTTGGAGGGGGATTTCTAGGACTCGACAACATTGGCCTCTTCGACCGCTCCAAACCATTGCCGGGAGGTGCTCACCTCCACCAAGCCGACGGTACCGCTTGGATGGCATTCTACAGCGTGACCATGCTAACCATGGCCCTGGAACTTTCCAAAATCGACCCAACCTACGAAGACATCGCATCCAAATTCTTCGAGCATTACATGGGCATCGCCGATGCGATCAATCACTTCGGCGAAAATGGTCTGTGGGATAAAGAAACAGGATTCTACTACGACGAAATCCAATTTCCAGACCAACCTCCGAAAATGCTTAAAGTGCGCTCACTGATTGGCCTATTGCCGATGATCGCTGTCAGTGCCATTGACACGGCTGCACTGGATAACCTGCCGGGGTTCCGAAAACGTATGGACTGGTACCTCACCCACCGAAAGGACATCACGTCATCGATCAGCTGCCAACTCGAGTCTCCCGACGATGCCCACACGCTCCTGCTCGCATTGCCCACTGAAGACAAGCTACGCAGCCTACTGGGCTACCTCTTCGACGAAGACGAATTCCTCTCACCCTTTGGAATTCGCTCCCTCTCGAAATACCACCAAGACCATCCGTTCTCTCTCGAGCTCGATGGCGAGCTTCATGAAATCAGATATAGCCCTGGTGATTCCACTACATTTCTATTTGGAGGAAACTCCAACTGGCGCGGCCCGATCTGGTTCCCACTCAACTATCTAATCATCCGTGCTCTGCGACAATACGGTAAACACTACGGAGCCAAATTCACCATAGAATACCCGACCCACTCCGGTCAACAACTCACTCTTCATCAATGTGCCGATGACATAGAACACCGCCTCGCCACTCTCTTTCTCAAAGACGAGCAGGGAGTTCGCCCCTACGACAGCGGTTACCCCACGCTCAGTACCGATCCCAACTTCGAATCCATGCATCAATTCTTCGAATACTTCAACGGTGACACCGGAACAGGCCAAGGCGCCTCCCACCAAACAGGTTGGACCGCCCTCATCGCTTCCATGCTATAACAATCGAAATAGCTGCGTCTCGCACAAACATCCCTTCACCACATTCCCTAAACATACCACACCACCATCCCAAAACATTCGACTTTGCCATCCTCGGCGGAGGCTTCGCACGCATCTACGCCGCACGCGCTCTCACCAAAGCTCTCAGGCAAGCGGGACACCCTGCGTCCGTTGCTCTCATTGCCGAAGAAAACCATATGGTTTATCAACCGATGCTGCCGAACGTCGCGGGAGACACCCTCTCACCTCGTCATGTGGTCAGCCCCACGCGCCGCCTCTGTCCCAACGCCACGGTCTTCAAGGCCAGTGCAACCGCCCTCGACGTACTTCCCTCTCTTTCCATCATCCAAAACATACCCACCGTCGGCCTAACACCCTTTGGCCAAGTCGCCAAAGCAATCTCACCTACAAATCGACACTCTCGACGCTAACCCGATAGAAGCGACTACCGTCTTCGGGTAAGTCATATTCAAATCGATTACCCCGATTCACACGAATCAAACCAACCTCCTCATTCCACTGCTTGCAATTGCCCGAGGACCACACTCGAAACAGGAACTGTCTCGAAGCGGGAGACACCTGCAACAAACGACGACTCCCCGTCTCTTCTATTGCAATCGACAGTCGTGAATCAAAATCCGATGGATCTAGGTCCAACGCCATTTCTTGAGCGTTGGACAACCCATCAAAATCGGGGTCACTCCCACCCAAATCCGTACTAAACACACCAATCTGTTGAGCATCGAAATACCCAGATAGCCATTCATAAAGGGCAGCCTGCTCACTCCCAGGGCTCAACACCGTGACATCAACGAATTCGGAGTCACTCACTCCACGAAGGTTCGTAACCGTTAAATTCACTCGAGTCACCCCAA
The DNA here is from genome assembly GCA_963933925.1 of uncultured Puniceicoccaceae bacterium. Classification (GTDB taxonomy): domain Bacteria; phylum Verrucomicrobiota; class Verrucomicrobiia; order Opitutales; family Opitutaceae; genus JAKYXN01. Next base: position 6,113 of record CAWVWU010000026.1, on the reverse strand, counting down.
TCGGAAACTCTACAATCACCCGTTCCCCATTCGCACTCCCGCCATCCCAAATCCATTCCCAGGATACAATCCCCCAATCATCTTCTGAACGACTCCCATCGAGCTCCAAACCCTCTCGCCCACTACTATCTAAATCGATCGCATTCAAAGCATTCCCCGCTATGGCAATGGTCTGAGAATCAGGACCATCAAAAATCAATACAGGCCGAGACAAAAGTGATCGTCCCTCGCCCACCTCTCCTAATTCTCCAGAATAGTTAACACCCCACCCCCACAAAGAACCTACCGTATCCACTAATAAAGAATGAGTTCCAGTTGACAAAATCGAGACATCATCAATACGAGCGCGAGCGAACGAAAATCGCGATTGCTCGGAACCATCTCCCAATTGACTCGCGACATTATAACCGCTCGACATCAATTCCCCATCCGCAAGCAACACAAAACTATGCCAATCCCCGGCTTCGACAAGAACACCTTCAGTCGAAAACAAACTCCTCGGCACTCGAATCGGATCGACTGAATTTAGTCCCAGCTGACCGCGAGAACTCATCCCCATTCCCAAGACCTCCGAAGTGCCTAAAAGGATGAGACTGTGCTCAGCTCCAAGAGACAAATCCACGACTCCGTCTTCAATAATTTCCACCGGAGACAATGCATTTCCCCCGAGTACCGACTCACCAAGTATCCCAGTTGCAGCAGACCCCGACCCCCAAAGCGATCCGTCCTGACGGACTACTAAATGGTTCCGAGCTCCAAGGTCTATAACAGACACCCCTTCACTATAGACTTGAACGAAGTCGCGAACACCCTCCGCATTTCCTACACCCAATTGACCATAAGCATTGTCACCAACGACCATGACTGAACCATCTTCCATTAAAAGCATCGAACTGTTCCCTCTGGCTTCAACCACAGAGACATCCGAAGACAATACTTCAACGGGAGTCGAACGATGTTCATCCTTATCATCACCAAGTTGACCGTAACCATTATTCCCTACACTCAACAATCGTCCTCCTTCCATTTGGATCAATGCGTGAAAATCTCCCACCGCCACATCCACAACACCATAAGGAATAATCTGCTCAAACCGAGCACGATCAACGGTCGTCCCATCTCCCAATTGACCAAACTCATTGGCTCCAGTCGACCACAAAGAACCGTCACTTCGCACCACCATGCTAAAGCCCTTCCCCGACGCAACTTTCACCACAGAAGGATTCCCGTTCCAATACGCTTCAGGACGTTCCAATACCGTTACAATCAATTCATCTTCGGACGACAAACCGAGATCATCGGTCACAACTATTCGAACACGAGTCTCTCCCAAAGGAAAATCATAATCGATCACTTCACCGACTCGACTAATACCAGACCAGGACCATGCCACTGAAAGGTTTGTCCCCAAACTTCCCCTCGAAGACGACCCATCAAGCACCACCAACTCACTTCCCGACCCATCTAAATCCACCACCTGTACATCAACCCCTGCTTGAGCAAGAGGTGGTGGCGGAATCTTCAACTGTATAGGATCGCTTAAAGTTCCGTAGTTAAGAGTACCCCCAAACGCCCCCTCTCCGTTATTCCCCATTCCCCAAGCAGAACCGTTCTCCGCCAACATAAAACTCGCCTCATAACCAGCCTCGACAAAACTCATTTTAAGATCACCTGGAATAATAACCGGATCAGAGCGATTCTGAAGATCTCCAAGCCCCAACTGCCCGTATGAATTAAAGCCATTACTCCAGCACGCCCCATTTTCATCCAATATCAAATTATGTCTCAATCCAGCAGATACACTTACAACGCCACCCGATAAAAGCTCTACCGCAACATCACTACTCGCTCCCACTCGAGACCCAAGCTGTCCATATCCATTGGATCCCGCCGCCCACAGAGCACCCTCTTTATCCAAAAACAAACTGTGCTTCGAGCCAGCCGCAATCCCCTTATACCCACTCCCAAAGATTTCGACCGGTTGGTTCCGCTGCATCTTTCCACTCAATGACAGTTGACCCAACAAATTTTCACCCATCCCCCAAACCGAGCTATCGTCCTTCAGAATCAAACTATGTGACTGGCCCGCACTCGCCGACAGAACTCCAGACGACACAATTTCTACCGGGACCCTTCGATTCTCATCACTCCCATCACCCAGTTGACCGGACACGTTGTAGCCCATGGCCAACAGTGACCCATCTTCATTAAGAATCAAACTATGCCAGGCTCCCGCGAACACCGCTTCCGCACCCGATTCCACAACCTCAACAAACTCAAAGCGATCCCTCACACTACCGTCCCCCAGCTGACCATAGTTATTCGCCCCCGCAGCCCATACAGAACCATCAGACCTCAAGATCAAACTATGCCCATACCCTGCCGCAATATCCAACACCCCAGAGCCCACCACTTCGATCGCACGATCAACAGACACATTCGTCCCATCGCCTAGCTGCCCTCGATGATTATACCCACTCGCCCACACTGAACCATCAGACAGCAGAAACATCGTATGAACCTGGCCAGCCTCTACCTTGATCACTTCCGCCGCAACAAACGTATTAGCCACCCAAGCAACCGCGATTGCCATCGCAGCCAACCTCAGCAAACGAAAACAACAACAAACTGTACCAAAACTCAAACGCATCTAAAAAATCCCCGAGAGACCTAAACAAAGGACCAATCCACTTCTATTCTCGTCCAAAGCTCCTCCCTCTTTACTCGCCCTCCTCATCTTACACACAAGACCTTATACGATCGATACAGAAGAACCCTCACATAATCGATAGAACTCACAAAAGCCTCCTAACCCTTGATTCAAAAGGAGTCTAGCACGAGAGCTTCAATGGTCCCTCATTTTCTCTGATCCAAATCTAGCACCAAGAATGGCATCCAACCTCATCTACTACGGTATAAGTCTCGGCCTCGGGTTCATATTCTCTTTCGCCTACGGTCAGATTGAAAGCAAGAAACATTGGTGGCTCTTCCTCACCGCCGCCATCACAATGCCCCCACTATGGACCCTGTCCCTCGCTGGAATGAACATCGAGGAACTGAATACACTTTCAAAGATCGGACGACTCTACGACATCGAACGAAACTACGGAATCTACTCGGGTAAATTCCTCGCCGCAATTGGCCTAGTCCCCTTCCTCTGGTCTTTCTTAACCGGTACTCTGCTTCTAAATGAACGTGAAAAAATCATCGAAAAAAGGTACAGAGACTCCCTAAAATATTCAAAAAATCCCGTAAAGCCTCGGAAGAAATCCCCGAAAATATAAGGATTCCCAATAGCCTCAAACTCCACCCCAAGATCCGATCACCGAGCACGTACACCTAATGGAACCTGAACCGCACCGAATCACCATTCCTGTACCATTCCTTTAAAGGTAGATAAATCGTACTCACGCGACCTCAACTCCCCAACAAGTTCCTCATAAGTCGCGTCACTCACTACAGGAGAACGCGACATAACCCAAGCTAGCTTACGGTTTGGATGCCCTACAACAGTATGCTGGTAGTCCTCACTCACGTGTAAAATATAATAGGGAGCGACATACACTCCAAAGAATCGCATCCGCCATTCAGAATTACTCTCCTTGTCATACACCCATCCCACAGGTTCATAAGTCTTGGATTTCCCATTCGGCGTTTTTTTTCGAAAACTATAGGTGGTCTGAATCTTCCCATTTTCCTTCATAGCATACGTCTCGGTCGCATTAACCGCTGTCTTATCCAGCATCGTTGGCGTAAACCCAAGAACGTACCAACGCCCCATGAAACGATCGATATCCACAGAGCTCTCAAGCTCTTGGTTTACGGTCTTATTTCCCCCACAGCCCACAACTGCAAAGAGAACAGCGACCATAGACGCCGCTCGAATCAAGCCTCCTGCCGCTCTCTTAATACCTGTCCCCTGTCTTCTTCTCAGCGTAACGTTTAACATACGCCCATAATAGAGGGTCCCTCGTTTTCGCTACAATGCGCGAATAGGCGACGAGACGTCTTAAAATAGTTCATAATCGATCTACGAATAGTCAAAAGTACTTCAACCTTACGAGTATCGCCTCAAAACCAACCATACTGAACAATATTATCTAAGACAAAGTTAGGCTTTGAACCTAAAAACTGTCCTTGAACATACCTTGAACAGCTTTATCAATTAAAACGAAGACCTTTTGAATTCTAAAAGGGCAAAATCTCTGAACAATAACAAACATCAAATCTGAAATGAAAGACACAAGTAACACCTCTAGTACCCCATACTTCGAAGTTGGAGCAGTATCCAAAATAACAGGATTATCCCCCAACACATTACGAACCTGGGAACGTCGAAAATTTATTGAAGCCTGCAGCCGATCCGCCAGTGGCCGTCGTCGCTACAGTCAAGAACAGGTCGAGATGCTCGCTCTGATGAAAAAGCTTACCGGCCTAGGCGACGCGATCAGCTCCATCGCCGAACTTGACCTCACCGGCCTTCGTAACCGACTCCTCGAATACCAGACCAATCACACTGAAGCCGTCTCACTTCGCAAGTCTTCCAGCACCGTTCTTCCCATAGGAAACAAAGCTAAGACCTGGACATCAATTCTCCCCGTACAATTCCGAATCGTTACAGAAGCGGAGAAAAACCCAGACATCATCGTCATCGACCTCGATTCATCTCCCATTGAATGCCGAAGACGAATTTCAATCACTTCCCACGAGTACCCCGATACTCCCATCGCACTCCTACACGATTTCGCTCCAAGAGATCTAATCCGGCAATATGCGAATGAAGGCATGTCCATTATTAGGATACCGTGCCCCCCTGAACTCCTTGTTCACTATATAAATGCGGCAATAGCAAAAGCCACCCACCAGAACGCACCAGAAAACAGTGAATCTCCTAGCGAGATTCCGGACACCCCGCGAATCTTCAGCGATAAGCAATTGGCAACGATCGCAGCCTCCAACCCAAATATAAAGTGCGAATGTCCACACCACATTTCTGCTCTTGTTGCGAGTTTGGCCTCCTTCGAAAACTACTGTCGCCGATGCGAAAACGAATCACCAGAGGACGCCGACGTTCACACCTACCTCGGAACAGAAATTTCGAAGGCTCGTGCCATCGTGGAAGGCGCACTGCTCTACCTTTGTGAAAAGGACAATTTGACGATTCCCGAAAGCTAAGAATGAAAGACCGTATTGCTATCATTGGTTCTGGTATCGCCGGAATGTCAGCCGCTTACTACCTGCGTAATGAGTTCGATGTATCGATCTTCGAAAAAAACTCCTACATCGGTGGACACACCAATACGGTTACCGTTTCGGAGGGAGATAGAGACATCCCCATAGATACCGGGTTTATGGTCTACAACGAAACGACTTATCCAAACCTCGTCAGACTATTCGAGGACCTTAACGTAATAACCTACAACACATCAATGTCCTTCGGTGTGCAAAACCGAAACAGAGCACTAGAATATTCCTCCGACGGATTCTCAGGCTTCTTCGCCCAAAAGCGAAACCTCTTAACCCCCTCTCACTGGAGACTATACAAACAAATCCTCACCTTCTTCGAATCCGCAGACCATTTTCTGAAATCCGACCCGACGACTGAAATAACACTCTCAGAATTCGCGAAATCTTACAATCTTGGCGACCGTGTCACCACCGACTTCATCCTGCCAATGGCTGGGGCCATCTGGTCAACCCCTCCTGAAGGAATTCAATCCTTCCCTGCCTTGCCTCTCCTAAGGTTTATGCAAAACCACCGCATGCTTGGCATCGGAATCCAGCTCCAGTGGAAAACCGTCTTGAAAGGAAGCGACCAATACAAATCCAAACTTCTAACATCACTCCCCAACGCTCCACGAGTAAATCAATCAATTGCTTCGGTTAGCCAAACATCAAAATCAGCATCAATCAAAGACCACGATGGGAAAGAGCATCACTTCGACTATGTAATTCTCGCCACCCACGCCAACCAAGCTCTCAAGCTCCTTGAAAGCCCAACTCTGGTACAAAAGAACCTCCTTTCATCCTTCCACTACAACAGAAACAAAGCCATACTTCACACAGACCACTCCGTAATGCCTCGAAATAAAAGGGCGTGGGCCTCGTGGAAC
>CAWVWU010000025.1:0-27096 GCA_963933925.1 uncultured Puniceicoccaceae bacterium | reverse complement strand
ACCACCGCGAGCTCATACGCCGGGAACCCATCCTTACGCCATACCAAGAAATCCCCAAAAGCCTCACCCGCCTTAAACGACTGCGTCCCTAGATTCCCGTCCTCAAAACCTACGACTTCCCCATTTGGAACCCGAAAACGCCAATTGCACGCCAAAGCCTCTTCCTCGCTCTCAAACTCAACACCTCTCTCACGGCACGTTCCCGGATAGATCAACTCTCCGCCCTCTTCATGAGGAGCCGAAATCGCGGACAAAACATCCTTCCTCGAACATTCACAGGGATAAATCACCCCAAAATCCCTAAATTTCCGCCAAACCGCGACATAGGACTCCAAACGTTCGCTCTGTCGATAAGACTCAAACGGCCCCCCCACATCAGGCCCCTCGTCCCAACTCAAACCAACCCATCTCAGATCCTCATACAAAGCCTCAACGAACTCCTCCTTACAACGATCCCGATCGAGGTCCTCCACCCGCATAACCAGGACCCCTCCAGCCTCACGAGCCCTCTCCTGAGCCACTCGAAAGGTCTTCGCATGCCCCAAATGCATCAAACCCGTAGGCGTTGGAGCCAAGCGCCCCCTATAAATCCGATCAGACTCCTTCGACATTCACACAACACTGCAAAAGACTGACCTTCCTGTAAAGAGACTCCTATCAGCTGGCCTCAATAAGCATTATTACAGACCTTATAACCGAAACAAAGCCTTGCCCCACCCCCCTAAAAAATGCATCTATAGACAAATAAGGTCGTGAAATAACGATTTTCGTACACTTTTTATCCTGAATTTCAGGAAAACACACTTCCCTCCCATCCCAGTAAAGTCCGCCTTGTTTTCAGGGCGGGCTTTCATTTTTTTACAACCCTTCGAGCGGAGCGAGTACCGAGCTCCGCGACACCTCAATGAACGAAGTGAAAATAACACCCTGAGCCTGCCTGCCCTGAGCTCGTCGAAGTGGTCGAAGGGCTCCATCCCCGGAGAACCCTCAACCCAATCTCAGCCAAATCCCCCTAGGAACCCCGACGCCCACGTCGGCCCCATAACCAAATCCATAACACTCTAATGTAGGTCCGGATGCTATCCGGACAAAACCCAACCTGTCCCGGCGTAGAGCAACGAAGCCGGATCCAAATCCCTCATAACCCTTTGCGACCTTCGCGTGCTTTGCGGTTAAAAAAAAAGCACAACCCAATCAAAGTAGAAGCGTGCTTCCAGCCGCTTTCCAAAGCCCCAATCAAAATTCGCGTCCATTAGCGTCCATGTTTCGTCGCTCAGCTTCTCAAGTGTCGTCACTTCATTCCTCGGTACGCGGTTTCAAAAAGAATAACCCATCTTCAATTCGCAATCTTCAATCACGCGAAGCGTGCCGGGCCCTACTCCGCAAACAACTGATCAACCTCTACCGCCTCAAACTCACCAATCGCCTTCAACGCCTCCACATCGAACGCCGAAGACGGCCCCAAGACCGATATCAACTTCGCTCGATTCTGAATATTCGTCCCATAAAACTCAAAAAGATCATCCAGACTCATCGACATCAACACCTCGTGACGAGCTTTCCTGGGATCCCCCTCATTTCCAAAACGCTCCCAGCTCTTCACCGTTCCCAGAACATGGCGAAACCCAATGCGCGACACCCGATGCTGACTATCCATCGAGGCCATAACTTCTTCAAAACGGGCCTCAGAATGCGGCATATTCTTCCACAGCTCTAGATAAGCCGCCAACGCATCATTCGTCTTATCCGCCTGCGTGCCAATATAACCCGCCACCGTGTTATTCCCCTCAGGTTCACTCGCAATAAAGTAATTCGCCCAGACCGAATACGCCAACGCTCGTGCTTCTCGCATCTCCTGGAAAACGATCCCACCCATCCCCCCATAGAAGTATTCGTTAAACAACGCGATCGAAGGAATATTCTCCTCCTCATACCCACCATCCGAAAACTCCAACCTCAACTGAGCCTGAGCCGTATCGAAATCTACATAATAGACCGTATCCACATCCGCATCGCGATAGGTCTCGAAATACTTATCCGGAGCCGTCTTCAAAACAGTTTCAGAATGCCCCAACGAATTTAGTTTCTCCACAACACTTTCGACAGGCAACGATCCTACATATAAATAGTCATGTTCGTATCCGTGAATACCTAGCAAAGCCTCCGTCAACGACTCTACCTCCAAACCCTTAAGGTCATCACTCGTATACGCTCTCAAATAAGGCGACTCCTCCTTATAGCGGCTAAAATTCCTCAAGGCATTATAGATCGAATTAAAATCCTTCTTCTGATCTTCCTTTTGCTTCAAACGAATCGATACCAACTGGTCCAACACCGCTTGATCCATCACCGGCTCCTTCGACGCCGTTTCAAAAAGTGCCAACGATTCATCAAAGAGCTCATCCAAACCGCTCACCGAAATTGCAGTAGAATGCGGCCCCACGGAAAATGCAAATTCCGCCCCGCGTGCATACCACGCTTGCTTCAATTCACTCGGCGAAAGCTCCCCCGCTCCGGATTTATCCAACAATCCCCCAAGGATCTCCAACTCGCGCATTTCACTCATGCCAAACTCAAAGACCTTCGACAGTGAAAATAGATCATTCACAGGGTTCTTCGCATAGAACAAACGCCTCCCCTTGCTCAGCTCCACAATCTGATAATCCTTCCCCTCCTCGACATAAACAGGTTCAACGGGATCCACCTCAACCGAAAGAATCGCAGTCGCCACTTCCGACTCACGCGTTCGATCAATTTCGATCGGATCCAAATTCGGCTTAGCGATATTCGATGCCGTAAACTCACCATCACGACGGTACCCCACCACGTAGTGATCTCCAAAATACTTATTCGCCACTCGCACGACATCCGCCTTCTTAAGAGCATCCATCCGCGAAAGCCCCCCTATCGCGTGCGACCAATCGACATAAGAACCAAACGATTCCGTTATCATCTTCACTCGACTCTCATTCGATTCCAACGCCACCTTCTGCATCTTCTTAAAGTCCGTTACAATCGCAGGCAATACCCAGTCCCCAAACTGACCCGTCTTAATCAACGCAACTTGCTCAAGCAACAATGCCTCAACCTGCTCAACAGTCTGCCCCTGTTTCGGCGTCCCGTAGAGATACTGCGTCCCCGCATCGTTGCGGAGATACGGGAATGAGCCCGCCTGCTGAACACGCTGCGCCTGATTCAAATTCAAATTAATCAACCCTGCATTCGCATTATCCAAAATCATATCCACGAGCTGCAAAGCCTCGTAGTCCGCATGCCGATTCGACTGTGTCGCAAACCCCAACATAACGTATTCCTCCCCAGGATACACGACTTCAACCGACTTACGTTCTTCGATCGGACCAGGCATCGCACGGGTAAACACCGGGACCTTGCCCATTTTCATATAAGAAAAATGCTCGTCGATCACTGCCATCGCTTCCTCAACTTCGAAATCACCCGACAACGCAATCGCCATATTATTTGCGACATAGTGGGCATTAAAGAATTCATGAATACGCTTTAGCGAAGGACGTTTCAAATGCTCAACCTTCCCCAACGCCGTCTGAGATCCATAAGGGTGTTCTCCATAACGCAGCCCAAAGACGGCATTCTGAACCAAACGATCCTTGTTATCCATCGCCCGATTCTTCTCCTCGTAAACAATTTCTAACTCAGGCTGAAACAACCGAAATACCGGATCCTTAAAGCGCTCCGCCTCGATCATCGCCCATTGCTCCAAACGATTAGCCGGAACATTTTCCAAATAAACCGTGCGATCCGAAGCCGTATACGCATTCATCCCCGATCCCCCAATACTCGACAACAGCTTATCGAACTCATTGGGAATCGCATACTGAGACGCCAACTTCGACTCCTCCCCGATCTCTGCATAAATCGCCGCACGCTTCTCCTCGTCATCCTCCACGAAATGCTGCTCGTACAACTCCTCGATACGATCGATATGTATCTTCTCCTTCTCCCAGTCCGTCGTACCAATCCGCGTATTCCCCTTAAACAACAGATGCTCCAAGTAGTGAGCCAAACCCGTCGTATCTTCCGGATCATCCTTCGACCCCGCCCGTACCGTAATCTCCGACCTAAACGTCGGCGTCTCATGGTTCTCACTCAAATAAACCGTCAATCCATTATCCAAACGATAGATATGCACCTGCATCGGATCCTCCTCCAAAGGAGCCTGAACCAATGTATAACCAGCGAAAAGAGAGCTCGAACAAAGCCCGAGTAACAAGAGAGAGAGGGGACGTATCATAGTGACTATTCTAAAATTAGCGTTCATTCGGGTCCATAGTTTATCCCGCGACTGCGGTGACGGTTTCAAATAAAATCGTAGTTAGTGTGCTAAGCGGCAACTCTCGTCACCAGGGATAGGAACCGCTGCGAGCAATTCACGGGTATAAGGATGTTGAGGATTTCCAATGACATCTTTTGTCAGCCCTTGTTCAACGATCTTACCACTTTTCAAAACCACCGTGCGGTCCGCAATACGCTTCACCACACTCAGATCATGAGAAATAAACAAGTACGACAGTCCGTGCTTATCCTGCAGATCCATTAACAAATCGATCACCTGAGCCTGAATAGTAACATCCAACGCACTCACCGCTTCGTCACAGATGATAAACTCGGGCTTCAACGAGAGAGCCCGTGCGATACATATGCGCTGCCGCTGCCCCCCGCTAAACTCATGCGGATACCTGTAGATATACTTCGCACTCAACTGAACCTCCTCAAGAAGCTCACCCGCCACGACCGCCTTATCGCGACCATTCAACAACCCGTGCTCCTCCAAGCCTTCGGTCAATATATCCAAAATCGTCATGCGTGGATTCAACGAGCTAAATGGATCCTGAAAGACGATCTGCAAATTCCTCCGCATGGGAAGGAACTCCTTTCGACTCATCCCGAGTATCGACTTACCTTGATAACGAATACTCCCGCCAGTCGCCTTCTCTAAACCAAGAATCGTCCGCCCCAGAGTACTCTTGCCACTACCGGACTCCCCAACGAGAGCCAAGGTCTCACCCCGCTCGATCGTCAAGCTCACGCCATCGACCGCCTTCACATGATCCACCACCCGAGACAAAATCCCCTTCTTAACCGGAAACCACGTCTTCAAATTCTCAATCTCAATGAGAGGCTCGCGATCTAACTTAACGTCACGCCGAGCCTCATCAGTCAAACACGGAACCGCCGCCAAAAGTGTCTGAGTATACACCTCACTTGGATTATCGAACAACTCACGCAACTGCCCCTCTTCAATCTTCTTAGACTTCTCCATGACCATCACCCGATCACAAAGTTGCCAGATCACACCCATGTCATGAGTGATAAAGATAATCGAACTGCGCTCACTCTTAATCCTCAAGATCAACTCGAATATCTGCCGCTGCGTCGTCACGTCCAGAGCGGTCGTCGGCTCATCCGCGATGATAATCGAGGGCTCCAGCATCAAAACCAGTGCAATCATCACCCTTTGCCGCATCCCCCCAGAGAACTGAAATGGATACGCCTCCATCCGCTGTTCTGGATCAGGGATTCCCACCCGCTCCAACCACTCAATGCCCTTCGTCCAAGCCTCGTCACGAGAAAGTGGAAGATGCAATTGCAGAGTCTCAACGATCTGATTCCCCACACTCACTAGAGGCGAAAGAGCGGTCATGGGCTCCTGAAAAATAATACCAATCTCTTTACCCCGAATTCGCTTAAGCGCGTCGATTGGCATCTGCAAAAGATCCTCCCCCCGAAAAAGAGCCTTCCCTGAAACGATCTTCCCAATGGGATCTGGAATCAATCGCAGCAAACTCATACCAGTAACAGACTTACCACTACCAGACTCACCGACCACACCAAGGATCTCCCCCTCGACCAGACTGAACGACATATCATTCACGGCACGAACAGTCTCATCCTCCGTCCTGAATTCGACGCTCAGATTAGAAACGTCCAAGATTGTGTTACCAGTTTCGCTCATGACTCATACTTACTGTTAACTCGTGGATCAAAGGCGGCTCTAATGCCTTCTCCAATAAACACCGCGAGTAGGATCACAAGAAAGAGCGTGAGAGAGGGATACAAAACCAACCACCACGCATGCTTAAACTCTTGAGCCTGAGAAAGGAGTTCACCCCAACTCGGAGTTGGAGGCGGCATTCCAAATCCCAAAAAGTCTAAGGCGGAAAGCGAGAAAATCGCACCGACCAATGAGAAAGGAAAAAACGTAATTACGGGCACCAACGAATTCGGCAAAATATGACGAAGCATAATTTTCCAATCAGGCAACCCAAGACAATGAGCGGCCTCCACAAAGGGCTGCTTCCGCAACTTCAAAAATTCCCCTCGCATATAGTACGAGATACCAATCCAGCTAAACGCCCCATACACCAAAAGCAGTAACAAGAAACTCCGCCCAAAAACGGACCCCATAAAGATCATAATATAGAGAAACGGCAACGCCTCCCAGATCTCAGTAAACCGCTGCCCCAGCAAATCAGTTCGACCGCCTTTGTAACCTTGTATGCCGCCAACAACGATCCCAATCCCCATGCCAAAAACAACGAGGAGCATTCCGAAATTTAAAGAAATACGCAGCCCATAAAGAACCCGCGACAACACATCACGCCCAGAACTATCGAGCCCAAACCAATTCTGACGCGTTGGTCGAAAAGGAAAATTCACTTCCTCACTCTGGAACGTAGCAACATAACTCTCCCCACCCGCAACAAAGGCCAATGGTTTCAAATCGCCTTCAATAGATTCCAAAACAGCCGCCCCGATCTTAGTGCGATTCACCTCATCCAACTGAGACCAAAAAGCATCACGCGTTTCCAACTCCCCTTGTACACTAAACACGAGTTCGACTTTGGCTAAACTCGGAAGGATTTCCCGCAAGGTCAGACGAACACTGCTCGGAGCCCGACTACGCGGCTTATACCGGGAAAGACTAGCCTGAACGGCATTACCATTAACCATCGCCAACTCCTCATCATAAGCGGGAAGTTCTGCGTCATTCGTAAGACGTGCCGCGATTGCAGTTTTCAACTCATCCGAAAGTATCAAATAGCTGGCGACGGACTCCCCTCTCAGCCCTCTATCATCTTCCGCATCAACAAATGCCGCCAAGCCCAAAGCTCGTTGTATCTCAAATTCATCGTCCAAATTTACCGAAGCCACCAACTGCTGAGGAGTCACCACCACATTCACAGCATCATCCACCACGACCTCCGACGCTTCAAGTGTCTCAAAAGGACCAAAGGGGACGAGTGGGAACACCATGTAATTGCCTTCAGTCTCAGCAAAGGCCTCCGACCGATTGAGCGTTTTATAGTCCGGACGCGATTGAATACCACTCCCAGAGAACGTATCATCTGGATAATAAAACAATGTCGGAAAGAAAAAACGCCCCTCGTAACGAACCAGAAGAGGATTTTCATTACTGATCAAATTAGCCAACAAACTACAGCCATACAGACCCAACAAGATCCACAACGACCAGTAGGAACGCCGAATAGAAGCAAACCGCTTAAGGCGCTTTTGAGTAACGGGATTAAGTTTTGGTTTCCACATACGTCCCTATTCCTTCGAAAACGAGATACGCGGATCGATCAGCATATAGCAGAAATCCGAAAAGATACGTCCCACCAACCCAACGATCGATGTCATCGCCAGAATCCCCATAAACACCATATAGTCGCGAGACACGATAGCCTCCAAACTCAAGAGCCCAATTCCAGGAATATTGAATACCCGCTCGATCAGCACAGATCCTGCAAACATAATCGAAAACACGCCCCCAAACCCTGTCGCGATCGGAATCATAGCATTGCGAAAAGCATGCCGCCACACCGCACTCTTCATCGAACCACCTCGTGCCACAACAGTCCTCATGTAATCCTGACTAATCTGCTCCAATAAAGAATTCTTCATCAGCAGCGTAAGCACCGCAAAATTCCCGATCACATAACACAGCACAGGCAAGAACATATGATGAACGAGATCCTTGCACTTCGCCCATAAAGTAAAATTCTCCCAATCCTCCGAGTGGAACCCTCCCAGTGGAAACAAATCCCAGAAATGCTCCGACGTCCCTGAAAAAAGCATTTTCAACAACATACCAAACGCAAACGCAGGAATCGCGTATCCAGCGAACACAACCAAACTCGAAGCCACATCAAAAAGCCCCCCATTACGCATCGCCTTCGCGATCCCAAGCGGGATACAGATCAAGTAAGTCAGTATAAAACTAGCGATCCCAAAAGTCAGCGACACCGGGAAACGCTCCACAATCAAAGACCCGACCGTCTTATTACTGTAGATATAAGAATCCACCGTCATCCCCAATTTATTCGTAACCAGCCAATCCCAGTAACGAACCAAGATCGGTTTATCGAATCCAAAATGAGCACGCAGTGCCTCGCGTTGTGCCTCCGAAACCTCACCGGAACCGAGTGCACCACCAGCACCTTCTCCGCCGCCACCCGCATCACCGCGCATCTGCAACATGGCCTGCTCAACAGGTCCACCTGGAACAAACTGACAAAGCAGAAAGCACACAAAAGTAATTCCGAGAAACGTCGGAAAGATCAGCCACAACCGGCGTAAGATATAGCTCGCTCGACTATCCACTCGTTAAAGGGCCCCTATTCACCTCGGAAGTTTTCTTCAAAATGAACCTCGAAAGGCTTCGCAGGCAGAGCCACGTCTTCTTCCACAGCCATTTCCAAATCCGCCTGGGAATCAGGATCTATCCAGAAATAATGTGCGACCGACTCCTCTGCAGAATACTTGTCGAGCACGGTATCCGGTGTACCAAATTGATTCCAATAAAGGAGGCGTTTGTAATTATTCGTCCACAACAAGATATAAGGAAGTTCAGGATACACGATCGCATCGATCTCTCTCAGAACAGAACTACGCTCAGCCGTTGAAAATAATGTCTTCTGCTTCTCAATCAATGCATCCACTGCCTCACTCTGAAAGCCGGTCACATTACTTCCGGCCTTTCGATCGGCCTCAGCGGAATGCCACATCCCTTCTGGGTCGCGAAAAACAGAAGAACCATAGGACGCCCAAGTCATCTGGAAGTTAAACTCGTCCATATCCTTGGTCCAAGCCGCCCAGTCCTTTTTCACGATATTCAGCTCAATCCCAACATCCTTCAAAGCTTCACGATAAATCACGAGAAACTTATCCGAAGTGGCACTACGTGTTAAAAAATCAATGACGAAAGACTGTCCATCTTTCTCTAAAATTCCAGTTTCGGGATTCGCCTCCCAGCCCGCTTCACCTAAAAGGCCGCGAGCCTTCTCTACATCGAATTCGAACAGTTCATTGGGATTCTTATGCTGACCGTCATACAAATCTGTATAATAAGAACTCAACAGAAAATACGCATTGTACATCAAGGTCTCATTCATCCGTGGGCGATCCAATAAATGAGCCAGTGCCCTGCGAACACGTAAATCATCAAACGGTGCTTTTCTCAGATTCATAGCAAAGCCCTGAAAGCTGATAGGTTCGCTATTATAAACCGCCTGCTTCACCACCCAACCTTTATCGAATACATCTCCCACCGATTGCTTGATCCAGCGGTGAGACGCATAGACAGCGAAAAAGTCCACATCGTGCTTCAAAAACGCATCGTACTCCATCTCACGTTCAGGATAAAACCGATACTCGATCTCCTCAAAATTATCTACCCCCTCAAAACGCTTTTGTCCTTCTAGCCACCAATCATCGCGGCGCTTCACCCGCAAGAACGCCCCCTCCTTGATTTCATCAAGAGCATAACGCCCAGAAATCACCGGAAACTCGAAATTCACCTTATTAAAATCCTTCGTCTCCCATACATGCTTAGGCAGCACTTGAAACGTACCGATCGCCACGAGATTCCGCCAATGCACCTCATTCGAAACGAGCTTAATCGTTAAATCATCGATTACCTCAGGACGCTCAAATTTCTGCAGCGAAACCTTATGACTCCCCGCCAAATGCGTGGGCTCTAATATAGCATCAAACGTGTACACAAAATCGTGAGCTGTAATCGCCTTACCATCACTCCACCGTGCAGCAGGATCAAAGTGGATGATAAACGTTTTCAAATCATCCGAGATCTCAACCTTCCGTGCAATCTGCGGAGCCCATTCAAGCGTTACAGGATCCATCCCAAGCAAGGTGTCGTAAAGGTGCCCGAAAACACGAGCACTCTGCGTCGACAAGCTCAGGTAATAATTAAAGCTACTTGGATACTGACCCAGTGCAATCTTCACCTTCCCACCAACAACCGCATCCGGACTGGCGATCGGATCATAGTCATCCTTCCAATCCTCAGACGGAACGACCTGGCCAGCATCTGCCGTGCTCCCACAAAAAAGCCCGGCCAGCAATACGCCAAGAGCCAGACAATTAGATTTCAGTGAAGTGCTTGGTTTTCTAAACATAGGCTTATCGAATCCAGTCTATCGGTTACAGGGGGGAAATATTCAGTCACAATTCCGACCAGACACCCCTCAACAAAGCAGGTTCCTAGCCAGAAAACCCAAAGCCAATCAAGCCGCCCCCCACAAGTCCAGAACTTCCCCCATCAATCCACACAAGAAAACACTACAACACATGTTCGCTTCGCTCAATTGAAGATTGTTGATTAATAATTGAAGATTCCTCACCGCAAAGCCCACACAACCTGTCCCGGCGTAGAGAAACGTAGCCGGACCCAATCTTCCACAATTTCCACCCGTCCATCGAACAACACTCCAATGTAGGACAGGATGCTATCCGGTCAAAACAACCAAAATCCGAACAATACAACCCAATACCCCTCCTGGGAACACCGACGTCCACGTCGGCCCCACAACCAAAATATGATTCGAATTATTCGTATCAATGCTTCGTCACTTCGTTTCTCCTACCGAGACCAGAGGTCGACACTCGCGGAACGAAGTGAGAAGACATGTCGTCGTAGAACACCTCGGTACGTGGTCAGAACAATACGCAACACCCTCCGATCTCCCGCCAACCTTAATCCCTTCGTGATCTCAGTGCTCTTCGTGGGAAAATGCACAACCCAATCAAATTAGCGTCTATGTTTCGTCGCTCTACTTCTCAAGTGTAACTTCGTTCGATACGCGTCCATTGCTTCGCCATCTCCCCATCGTTCCGTCGCGGTTTGAAAACAAAGCAAACCCACTCTTTTTTGTGCCTTATGTACTTGTTGTCGCTTCACTCAAGTGTCGTCAGTCGCTTCCTCGGTACTGTGGTTAAAAACACACCATGTTTCGTCGCTCCGCTTCTAAAGTGTCGTCCTACAATCCACAACCCAATCCCTTCGTGAACAGTAGTTTATCCCGCGACTGCGTGATAGGCAAAAAAGAAACAGAACCGAATCCCTTAATTAGCCTCCTCTCTCACCAAACGCCTTCTCCGCCAAATCCCCCTCAAACTGCAGCGTACGCGTAGGAAACGCCATCGACGACCCACGCCCCTCGACGGTCTTCATAATCTTCAAATTTACCCGCTGCCGCACATCCATATGTTTTAGCCACGCCGTTGTTTTCGTGAAATAATAGACCAAAATCTGCAGCGAGCTCTCCCCAAAATCCGTAAAATTAACCAAAATGAAATCCTGATCAACCCCCTCATCCTCTCGCAACATCGCTCGAAGATCCTCGACTAACCCCTCCATATTCTCCGGCGAGGTGCTATAAGTCACACCCACATATTGCTTCACCCGGCGCTTCGGCATCCGCGACCAGTTTTGGATGATCTCATTGGCCAATACCTTATTAGGAATCGTCAAAACCGTCTTCGACCACGAACGCACCTTGGTCGACCTCAACCCGATCTCCTCCACATCGCCATCCACCTTGTCACCGATCTGAATCCAATCCCCCACCTTAAACGGCCGATCCGCCACAATAGAGATCGATCCAAAGAAATTCCCCAAAGACTCCTGGGCCGCCAAAGCCACCGCCAAACCACCAATTCCCAGACCCGCCAACAGCGACCCCACCGAGTAACCCAAATTCTGCGCCACAAGAATCACCGCGATCACAATCAAAAACACCCGAACCGCCTTCTTAATCAGCGGAATAAAATGGAAGACGCTCATATCACGCCCGCGCGTCACATCCAGCATAGCCTCAGCGAACACATCGACCACCCGTAAAATCGCCCAAAAAATAACCACCATCGTCGAGGCCTGAAACAACTTCAAAATAAAGCCATCCACCCCCGGACTAAAACTCAGAACGCTCAAAGCAAGAAATCCACCGATTACCATCACCATCCCGCCAATCGGGCCACTCATAGCAGGTACCATCCGATCATCATGTTTCCACGCTGTCTTCGCCGCCAAGCGATGCAGCCAGTTCGAAAACACGACATTTACAACCTTCCGACTAATAAAAGTCAGCAACAAGACCACGAAACTCACGATCAAACGCGTCCCCGTATTCCCGCCCATATCGATATTCATCAACTCCGACAGGCGGCTCAAAGCCTCCGTCTTAATCTCCGAATACCCAGCACCAGCATCAGCATCCTCGCTAACCACTTCGACCGCGACCACCACAGCCCCCTCTTCATCCACCACTTGGCCCAAAACCCAAGAAACAGAACCAGACATTACAAAAATCAAAAACAGGGCAAAATATCTCTTCATAAGCGTAAGCCCCCCATCAAAGGAACCCCAACACCCATGGCAACCCTTCTCGCTTCGCTCAATTGAAGATTACAAATCAAAGATCCCAGCCCAGCCCGAATTTAGGTCCGGATACGATGTGCCCCCCGCATTCAACATCGACCTAATCCACAAAACAAAAACACGCCCCATCCGTGTCCCTACAAAATCATCACCCAATAATCTGTGGGCATCTGCGTAATCTGTGGGCAATAAACACTCTATCCTCCAAATCACCACCGATCAAAACCGTAACTTTATTCGCATCAATTAGTATAAATTCGCTTTTCAAAAAAAACAGTACAACCCAATCCCTTCGTCCACTTCGTGTCCTTAGTGGGCAAAAATCCACAACCCTACCGAGCAGCGCGACACCTCAACGCAACGAAGTAAGAATAACATCAAAATCCGTGGTTCCAACCCATCACCCCACAAAAAAGCCGGCCCCCTCCTCAAGGGACCGGCTACCTCCTAGCCACATAAGCACACCGCCCTAAGCGATGCTAATCTTACGCGGCAATTTTTCCTCTTTCTTAGACAAATTAATGATTAGCACTCCGTGCTCCAACTGAGCACCGATGCTCTCCGTGTCGACATCATCGCTCACCTCAAGTTTCAACGAATACGCAGATTTCTTCACATTCCCATGCACCTTCCAACCCTCAGGCTGTTTCCATGCACGCTGTGCTTTGATTTCAAGCACGCCATCCTCCAAAGTGATATCAAGTCCCCCCTTAGAAACTCCCGGCACATCCACCGACACCTCATAGGAAGAGTCCCCCTTATGGATACGATACGCAGGCCGCACATAGCGAACGGCATTAGCATCGACCCCACAGGCCTCAGTGCTGCAAGATTGAGAAGGAACGGTCTTTTTTTCGATATTTAGCAAAGTCATAATTTCTGTGTGTTAATGGATTCGATAGTTAAAATAATTGGAGTGATTTAAATGACGGAAGACCGGCTCGCGGCCTCCCATCAAGATTAGTTGTCGAACTTAACGTCGATCTTGCGCGGCTTCACTTTCTCCGCCTTAGGAAATTCAATACTAAGGACCCCATCCTCGTGGGAAGCAGCGATCTGCTCGTGATCCACCCCCTCCGGAACAAGAATGCTCTTCGTATATTCAAACGTCCGCTCGTCACCTTCCGCAGCTCCGCGGAAAATACGCTTCGCCTTCAGAGCAACTGCCCCATCATTAGTTTCAAGCTCCACGTCCGAACGCTTCACCCCAGGAAGATCCATGCGAACAACGAAGCTCGCATCATTTTCATACCAATCAACATGAAGGGCCGAAGGCTCACTCGCTCGCTTACCCCCTCCTTCAGAAGACGGAGGGACTACTCCGAACAATGCGTTTATCTGACTCTCAAGGTCACCAAAAGGAATACCCGAGAAGAAGTTGTGTCTGCTATTTAGTGGACTGATATATTTCATAATTTCTCTGAGTTAAGATTTAGAATTAAATTAAAGTATGCCACATATCTGCACACCTCATGCCAATCTCTTAAAAACACTTATCATGTTACTGAACAGGATCTTACATATTGTTCCTAAAAACAAACGAGTCATATTGTCTCACATTTAGCGCCAAAACATCGAGACATCCCTAATTGCGCCCTCGATCCTCACACCACCTGTTTAGCAGCTTCAAAACCTCTCCGATCTCAGCGTACTCAGCGGTTAAAAAAACAACACAACCCAATCACTCTATTTAGAGCCTTCCGTGTGTTTCGCAGGAAATACACACAACCAAATAAAAATCCGTGCTTACCCGCGTCCATCCGCGGTTAAAAACCAGCACAACCAAATCTCCCCCTAACCGACCCCATAACCCAATCCCTTCGTCCACTTCGTGTACCGAGCGAAGCGACACTTGAGAAATTAGACGAAACATTTCGTTTATCCCACATCATCCTTTGCGATCTTAGCGTCCTTGGCGGTTAGAAAATCCACAACCCTACCGAGCAGCGCGACACCTCAACGCAACGAAGTAAGAATAACATCAAAATTTGTGTTCATCCACGTCCAATTAGTTTATCCCGCGACAGTAGCGATGGTTTCCAAAATCAACAATTTTCAATTATAAATCTGCAATTTCGCAAAGCGAACACCCAAAACCCATCACCCAATAATACATTGCCCTTCGTCCTAAGATCGTATCTTTCTTCCCAACAATTATGAGCACGCCAAACGAGAGCCTTTTCGACGCCAACCCAGAACGCCGCCACACCGACAGCCAAAAATGGCAAAAGTACGCCGGCAAAGAAATCCTCCCAATGTGGGTGGCAGACATGGACTTCAAGGCCCCAGAACCCGTCCTCAACGCCCTCCACGAACGCATCGACCACGGTATTTTCGGTTACGCCCGTCCCGTCGCCTCAACCACCGAGGCCATCATCGAGATGCTCGAACGCAACTACGGTTGGAAAGTCCAAGCCGAATGGCTTGTCTGGCTCCCCGGTCTCGTCGTCGGCATCAACGTCGCCGCCAACGCCTTCGCCTCCCCAGAGGAAAGCATCCTCACCACCACCCCCATCTATCCTCCTTTCATATTCGGACCCAAATTCCAAGGGCGCGGCGTAGTCAAAGCACCCATGGCCCGCGATGGCGACCGCTACGTTTTCGACTGGGACGCCCTCGAAGAAGCCGTCCAGCCCCACACCAAAGTCTTCCTCCTCTGCAACCCACACAACCCCTGTGCCCGCGTACTCGACCGAGAAGAACTCGAGAAAGTAGACGCCTTCTGCGAAAAGCACGACCTCATCTGCTGCTCCGACGAGATCCACTGCGAACTCCTCCTAGACGGACGCAAACACATCCCCATCGCGACCCTCTCACCCGAAGCCGAGCAACGCACATTCACCTTCATCGCCCCCAGCAAGACCTACAACCTCGCAGGACTCGGCTGCTCCCTCGCCATCATCCCCAACGAATCTCACCGTCGCAAATTTCAAGCCGCCAGCCGCGGAATCGTAGCTGAAGTCAATAACCTCGGATACGTCGCCTGCGAAGCCGCCTACCGCCACGGTGGGACATGGCGCGACGAGCTCCTCACCTACCTCGAAGGCAATCGCGACCTCATCCACAGCTACATCAAAAGCGAAATTCCCGAGATTGGCCTCTACCAACACGAAGCCACCTACCTCGCCTGGATGGACGTCACCAAACTCGACCTCAAAGACCCCGTCGCCCACTTCGAATCCCACGGCCTCGGCCTCTCCGACGGCGCCTTCTTCGACGACGCCAAACACGTCCGCCTCAATTTCGGCTGCTCCCGCCACACCCTCCAAGAAGGCCTCAAACGCCTCAAAGACGGCGTCACCGCACTCCGCTAAAACACAGCCAATCAACTCCAAGAGCACCGACGTCCACGTCGGCTCCCCGGCACCCCAAGATAGAAGCGGTCAAGGATCCTGAGCCTGTCGAAGGGCAACTTGCCGGCTTACCTCTCCCTCGTAGGGCGCGGGCCTTACGCCCGTCCCAGTGCCCTCTTCAGCTCCCTGAGTGCTGAGCACCTTTCGTCCACTGTTCACTCACCAGTTTCATAAAACTAACCATCATCTAACACAATGTATTCGTGGTCATATACATACAGGTATTTCGACCCCAAATCATAACATCACTTCAGATGAGCTTACGATTGATGGATAATTTAAAACAAAGCATGGATACCATGCGAAACCCTACACAACTGAAATTGAAGAAAAATTCGCGTCCATGTTTCGTCGCTCCACTTCTCAAGTGTCGTCGTAGAACTCCTCGGTACGCGTTCATGTTTCGTCTCTACGATCCTCAAGTGTCGTCATTCCATTCCTTGGTACGCGGTTTCAAAAACTCCATTTATTGAAACGTTTAGGTCCACAAAACCTCCGTTCCGACCTCAACTAATCAATCAATGCCTTGAGGTAACCCATCGCGTGGGCCATGCCAGCGTGCCACGGGGCAGAGCAGGAGACCTCGGGTGTATGATCAGGAATCACTACTCCGTCGAAATTGTTGTTCTTGAGAATCTGTATGACTCGTTTCATGTCGATGTCGCCTTCATCGATGAAGACCTCCTTGTACTGCGGCACCTTGCCGCGAACGTTACGAGCATGAACATAGCCGACCTTGTTGGCCTTAGAAAGCGCGTCTATGTTGGCATAGAGATCCCCCTCCGCCATTTCCTGCACCGTGCCAAGACAGTACTCAATTGCACTGGCCGGGCTCGGAACAAGATCCAGCAACGTTTGAAACTTGTCCGGGTGGTTAACCAGCCGTGCATGTCCACGAAGTGTTTCGACAGGAGGATCGTCGGGGTGTGCGGCCAGACGCACGCCACATTCCTCAGCCACTGGGAGAATCGTAGCGAGGAAGACCTCGAGGCGCTGCCACAACTCCTCATTGCTGACTGATGGCACATTACCCTCCGTCGCATTAGGATCATAAGTCATATTCCATGCCATGCCATTGGGCATCGGCATATCGAGGTCGACATCCCGAGCGTCAAAAACAAGGGAGGGAGCCTCTCCTCGACCGACAGACTGCTTGGTCCAGCCCCAGACACCCGCGATACTGAAATTGTAACCCATCACGGGGATACCTGCCTTTCCTATATTGCGAATCAGAATTTTCAAATCCTCTAACTGAGCCTTCTTCTTCGGTCCATCCAGCAGGACATCATGCCAGTGAGCAGGATCGAAGTTCTCGATCGCTTCCCACACAAGCCCGTGACCCTCGATTTGCTTCCGCAGTGCGACGAGTTCCTCGACAGCCCAAAGCTTTCCCTGATTTTGCGTAGTCCCCCAGCCCCGACGATCGTCACCACGAGTCAACTGTGGGTTCGCCCCTCCAAAGTAATCCACCAGATGCACCACGAGGTGCGTAGCTCCACATTGTTGGGCAAAGCGGAAGTTGTCCGGCGTGAGAGATTGTCGGTATAGTCCGAGACCTAGTTTCATAAACAGAATTGTGGATCAAGTTCATCCAGAATGATAGATCAAATAGTAGTTTACGGAACAACGGGAAGCGCTTGGAGCTCTAGGCTGGAACGCGACAAGAATCATACGACTAAGATCATATGAACAGACGGAATTTTCTAGGAAAGACACTCGCTGCCGGATTAGGCGGAGGCTTCCTTGTGGAATCGATGGGGCAGAGTATCCGCGGCGAGAAATCCATCCCGCCATTAAGCAAGGCTTCGGATCTTGCTCTTCAGCAGCGTTATGACACTTGCAAGAGGCAACTCGTCGACGAATACTTCCCATTCTGGCAAAAAGGGGGAAACGACGACGAAGACGGTGGGTTCATGTGCTACCTTCGCCCTGACGGATCAGTAGAAAACGACCGAAAAGACATCTGGTACCAAGGAAGAGGAATCTGGGTCAATGCCTGGTTCTACAATACCTTTAACCAATTTGGTGAGCGTGAGATTCTATTGAAACAAGCTCGAATGGCCCGAGATTTCATGGTCAGACACATGCACAGAGGCGACGGCACTTGGACCACAACGGTCAACCGAAAAGGAAGTCCCGTTGACGGGATCGCGATCGATCGATCTCAAAATATCTACGGTGCCCTCTTCGCGGCTGCAGGACTGATCCAGTTAGCCAAAGCAACCGGAAACGAAGTGGATCTTCATTTAGCAAAGCAATCTCTTAGAAAATCAGTGGAACTCTATGAGAATTCTGAATACCTCGGAGTCACCGCCCCGGGAGTGAGCGACACTGGTCTCCGGGCACAAGGACACTCCTTCATGTTTGTCTGGGTGATTCCACAATTGTTAGAGTTGGATGATGATCCGTGGTTTTCAGCCATCCTTGAGGAGCACTTCAATGCTCTGCATCACAAATTCTGGAACCCCGAGTTTGGAATTTCCAATGAAGTGCTTTTCCACGATTATTCCCGTATTGATTCACAGGCTGGTTCGATGATCCCTGGGCACAGTATCGAAGCACAATGGATGTGCATGCAGGAGGCCATGCGGAATGGAAACTCAAAATCGTACCATATTTTTAAAGACAGGATGCGGCGCTTGATCGAAATGAGCTGGGATCACGTATTCGATGGCACCTGTGACACCGCTTATCTTGTCCATCCAAGCGACGACTCTCCTGCCGGACCCGCCTACGAGATTAAGACGATGTGGGCACAAACTGAGGTCTGTATCGGGTGCCTACTGGCTTATGAAGAAACTGGCGAGGACTGGGGCCGTGAGTGGTTTGAGCACAGCTGGAGCTTCTTGCAACGGACAATGACCACGCAACACGGCATCTGGCGTCAAGCGGTCGACCGGCAAGGCTATAACAAACAGCGAGATGGAATTTCCATTTATCGCCAGGGCAACTTCCACCAACCGCGATGCCTTATGTATTTAATGGCTTCCCTTCAACGTATGATCGATAGAAAAAATGCAACTGTTTGATTTCCAAGTTAACGGTTTTAGTGGAGTCGATTTTCAATCTGAAAGCCTTTCCCTTCAAGAACTGAAAATCGCAGTCAGTGCCCTTCACCGGCACCAAACGAAGGCCATTTTTCTGACCATCATCACGGATTCCGTCGATGCCATGTGCCGGAAGCTGGAAAACGCCGAAGCTCTTCGGGCAAAGGACACGTCCATCGCCACGACTGTTTGTGGTTATCACTTAGAAGGTCCATGGATTTCGACCGAATCTGGATACAATGGAGCCCACCCTCTAGAACATGCCCGTAACCCATCGCTGGCCGACTACCGACGCCTGCGCGATGCAGCGGGAGGAAATCTGAAACTGATCACCTTAGCACCTGAGCTTCCGGATAGCGAATTGGTAATGGAGGCCGCAAGCGCTGATGGCGTTCGTATTGGGCTTGGCCATACCAATGCTTCAGAGAAGGACATCGATAAAGCGATTCTCTGCGGGGCGACTCTGGCGACTCACCTAGGAAATGCAGTCCCTCAAATAATGGACCGCCATGACAATGTCGTCCAACGCCTCCTATCCCGTGATGAATTGATCGCCTGCCTAATACCGGACGGCCTCCACCTTCCGCCTTTCGTTTTAAAAAACTTCTTCCACGCAAAACCGAAAAACCGTGTATTTTTCACAACCGACTGCATGTCAGCTGCGGGCGCTCCTCCAGGAACCTATACAATCGGTCCACACACGATGGAAGTGGGAACGGATGGGATTGTTAGATTGCCCGGAGATACGCGCTTCGCCGGTTCTTCACTAACAATGGATAAAGCGATCAAAAATATAGAAAATTGGTTAGAGATTGAAAATGCAGAGATCGTATCACTCTGCTCAGATATCCCTGCCCAGCATTTTGGAATCAACTTATGACATCATCAAACCCAATCCCTATAAAGAGCTTCACCACAACATCATTGAAAACAGATGTTTTTTCCGATCGGGAGGAAATGGGGCGCGCTGCCGCCCGCTACGTTGTGGATCACCTTCAGCAATTACTCGCGACGCACGAAGAAGTCCGCATCGTCGTTGGAAGTGCTCCATCACAGGATGAGTTCTTCGCCCACCTGATAACTGAAGCACAATTTTCAAAACTGGATTGGTCGAAGGTCGTTGTGTTTCACATGGATGAATACATTGGCCTCACGGCCGACCATCCTCAGAGTTTTCGGAAGTACCAACAGGAACACTTCATTTCCAAAGTCCCACTCAAGGCCTTTCATGCAATACAGGGTGAAGCCCAAAATCCCCTCAAAGAATGTCGACGACTGGAAGCCCTACTCAAACAGAAGCCGATCAATCTTGCCTGCTGCGGGATCGGAGAAAATGGCCATCTCGCATTCAATGATCCGGCGGTGGCGAACTTTAACGACCCCCACTTGGTGAAGATAGTTGAAATGGATGACCTCTGCCGTCAACAGCAAGTGAACGATGGCTGTTTCCCATCGCTCGAATCAGTGCCCACTCACGCCATCACGCTTACCCTTAAAGTGTTTAGTGACGCTGAGATGTTGAGCTGTGTCGTACCTGCCTCCACAAAAGCCAAGGCCGTTGCCGCAACACTCAATGGCCCCATTTCAACAGCGTGTCCTGCGACTCTGATGCGACGACATGCCGATGCTCGGCTCTTTCTGGAGCCGGATTCGGCAGCACTGCTCTAATTGGTCAGCTCTTTCAGCGTCGGCAACTGAACCAACTGGATCTCGTAGATGACTTCATCCGTTTCAGCGGGTGCAGCTTGAGCCCGTGCTGATTGGATAGCATCCATTCGGGTCGGATCGGTTACCTCGACCCAGGCAACTGAGTAGAGGTGCCCATTTTTATCTAACTCCAAACTTTCCGCGAAAAATATGCGCTGGTCTTCTGGTCCCGCCAGGATACCGTGATCCGTCAATCTATCCGTATCAATCTGGTAACTGAGCAGATGAACGGATGTATCCAAGGCATCGCGTCCGTTCACTTCAATGCCGGGTCCATGGGCCAAGTAATAAAGAGTGTTTTCGGGGCCGAGGGTGAATCCCAGTTGCGAGCGGAACGGATTGCGACGAGTGTCTTGGGGCACATCATCAGGTCGGAGAAGGCCTATCGGTCGGAGCTCGGACGATTCCGGTTTGAATTCAAAGAGTTGGGTGCTTCCTCCCTGAAGTCCCCAGAAGCTGTCAGTGCTCGGGTTCCAGAGGATTGTTCGCCAATTGTTCCAGAAGAAATGTGCTTCTGGAAGATGAGTGAATCCCGGCTCGGGTGGAGGGGCTATGTCGGCAACATTCAGCTTATCCAAGTATTCGACTGGCCGTTGCTTGTCTTTGATAAATCGCCAGATTCGACCGGTATCTGTCGCACCGTAAACATTCCCAGCATCATCAACAGCCAACCGACGGCAGATGAAATTCCAGTCATTCTGAAGAGGGCCCCATTCGCCGCGTCCCTGGACAGCACCCCAGTTGTGCAGGAGCTTCTCCTCAAGATTAAAGCTAATCAATAAACCGGTCGGCCAAGTCAGTCCATAAAGGGTGTCGTTAACCGTGTCGACGGCCATGGTAATGATGCCCTCGTTGGGAAGCTTCAGTTGGGCAAGGTCTTCAAATGTGCCGGTTGGCAGATGGTAGCGCATGAAGTGGCCTCCTGGATACGGAGCTCTCCCGTCTGGGGGAACTCTATTCGGCAAATTACCGGAGTAGTAGGAAGTGTGAGTGGAAAAGTAGAGATAGTCTTCGTGCTCAATGAGAGGGGTGTGGATTTTCCCTTGAGGGATCTGACGGGTGGAGTCTTCCCCAAGGATGTTTCCAAGATCCCCAATCTGAACAATCAACTCTGTTGCTGGATCAAACTGGAAAAGCCGAGCTGATGATTGATCATGGTGTGTACAGACTGAGAAATAGATCATCCCATCGGAAGCGGCAGTCAGACTGTGGTAACTACAGTCTCCTTGCAAGTAGCCAGGATTAAAAACCCGAGTAGGGATGCGCTCTGTTGATGCCAGTAGCCCTGTATACGAAAGAAGAACGATCAGGATAAACAGCGGCGAAGGGGGCGGTTTTCTCATTGCTAGATGTGGTTAAAAATAACTACAGAATTTCAACCAATCGAGACCCAGTAGACAAAAAAGATAATCGATAGGACGCACAGCCAGCCAATGGTGAACCCGACTATAGAACGCTTTGACGGAACAGGGATCTCCAGTTCGGTAGTCGCAAAAAAGACGCGACGCGGGAGAGGCTTCAAACCTTCCGGAATCTGGCAAGGTTCCGATGAGTTATCTTCCTCTGTCAATACGGGTGTCCGCAACAAGGCGTAGTAACGCTCCAGTTTTTCCGGATCCGTTCGTTGCGTGAAGAAACTAACCCCAATTCCAGAAAACAAGCCAACGCTCAGATACAGGATCATTTGCCAAGGGAGACTAACTGAAAGTGCACCCTCGGATTCGACAATCAACTTCAAGGCATCCGCCCCGGGTATCCCATTTAACCATCCTGCAAAAAATCCCTGCGAACCGATCCACCACATAAAAAGAGCACTCAAGGAGGAGGCCCACGCTGCGGCGGAAGTCGCTCTCCTCCAGAAAAGACCCAACCAAAAGGCGATACCCATCATCGGCCCAATCTTCCAAAGAATCTCCAACCCTTGGATGACTCCCGAAAGCCAGTACGCATAGAAAACTCCCAGCACAACAACCCCGACTGATGCGATCCGAGCGGCCAACAGATAGTGACGGTCGGTTTTTCCGGGCATGACAGGCTTATAAACGTTCCGAGTAAAAAGCGCTGATGCCGCAATCATAAACGAATCGCAGGAGCTCATAACGGATGCGAGCAAAGTAGCGATAAAGAGTCCCAGTGCTCCGGGAAGTAAGGTTGGTAGAAACTCGTTTGCCAGCATTCCGTAAAGATGATCCGGATGAATGTCCTTCCCCGCATAATAAGCCACCCCAGCCAATCCAGTCAGACACCAAGCCACCGTACAGAATCGTTTTGCAAGGCTGCCTGCCATAAAACCAAACTGCCCTTCCCGCTCTGTTTTCCCCGCAGCACAATTTGCGAGAATATGGGGCTGGGTCACTATACCGACCAATGCATTGATGGAAATGATGGCAATGTAGAAAACCCCAATCCCCGCCGGAGCCGAGAGGGAGAACATTGCGGGATCGGAAATCGTTTCGCGCATCCCCTCGAACCCACCGACAGCACCGAGAACCGATGGGAGCAGAAGGAATGAAAACACAATTGTCAGAATCCCCTGAACAAAGTCCGTCATGATAGCGGCTCCCAGACCCCCAGCCGTTCCATAGGCAACAAAAAGAATAGTCATTAGAACGATCGCGGTGTCCGAAGAGATCCCTCCACCACTCGCTCCAGAAATAACAGCTCCCGAACCTTTAAGCATCAGACCGATCGTCGTAATCATCATGGCGATACTAATGAGTGCATAGAGAGTGGCCACACTTCGGTTGTACCGGAGCTCAAAGATGTCAGCTGTCGTCAGTGCTCGAAAGCGACGCATGACCGGTGCAATGAGCCAGTAAAAAGGCGTTCCAAAGAGGTAGAGCCACTGATACCAAATACCGGAGAGACCACTCGTATAAGTCTTCGAGGCAACGCCCACTGCTTGGTCAGAATGCGTTCCGCTCCCAAACGCATGCATCATCAACATCCATTTTCCAAAACGCCGAGGCATTATGAAGTCGCTAACGCCCTTAACCTTTTTGACCGACCAGATGCCCAACAATGTGACACCGATAAGGTAAACGATAAGAACCAGAAGATCGATGATATGGAGTCCGAATAACATAAGTATAGAAGAGCCTCATTAGACGGAACACCCGCCCCAGAGGCAGGGACCTTCATTGGTTACCGTAAACTATCACACCATCCAGGAAGCCCCATCAGCCTAATCATCTCCTTCCCCCGTCCCGGCGTAGAGTAACGAAGTCGGATCTCCCCTCCACTCCCTGCGTAGCCTGCCCTTCGACGTGACCGCCAAAGCCTTGGCGAAGTTGAAAGCAACAAAACCGGATCCCTCTCCCCGTAAGTCACTGGCCTTACGCCGGCTCCAACCCCAACAAACCACACCCCTGCCCCTTACTATCCAACTTCCCAATAAACGGATCCAAACTGGCGGAACTCCCCGCATAAAACCCTCAAAAACACCGTAACCACAACTCAGTCTCCTGGATGCCTTCTTCGACGACGCTAAAGAAGAATGCTTTACTAGAAACGGCAGCACAGATAGGATGCCCGGAATAGAGTATTAATCGCCTCCATCGTATCTCAGATTTCTGATACAAGAACAACCTACCCCGGCAAACGGTGGAAATACATCAAATTGAACGTGCTGATTCAGCGTTCCAACAGCCCGTTAAGGAACAGGAATTACGCCAACAGCTAGGTCATGAGCTATCTGGTGAAAGGGTTATTAAAGTTACCGAACTGAAAGCAGGT
This sequence comes from uncultured Puniceicoccaceae bacterium, assembly GCA_963933925.1. Taxonomy (GTDB): domain Bacteria; phylum Verrucomicrobiota; class Verrucomicrobiia; order Opitutales; family Opitutaceae; genus JAKYXN01. The sequence continues at coordinate 2,536 of CAWVWU010000025.1, read as the reverse complement.
CTCTTTAATAACACCTACCGGGTTAACACATCACACAGGACCTATATTTTAAAAGTGGCACCCGCACGAGGAGCCAAGGTTTTTTACAACGAACGATACCTAATGCAGCGAGAACGGACGATCTCTCAGCAACTTCAATCAGTCAGTCCGTTGATTCCCGAGTATCTGTCATTTTTCAAAATAAGCGACCGAGATGCCTTTCTACAGCCTTCGATAGAAGGCATGCTTTGGCACGAAGTGATTTCCACGCTATCCGACGCAGAAAACACATCACTATGGAGACAATTGGGTGTGTTTGCCAAAAACCTACATCAATATTCTGGAAATGAGTTTGGCTACCCTGCCCCATTCAAGGGGTTTAATCGATGGTCTGAATTTATCGCTGATAATATTGAAGGCATGGTAAAGGATTGCCGACGACACGGTGTTTCATGTGAAGAAATCGAGATATATCTCCGCCAGTTGAAGCACTTTACTAAAACATTGGATAAGGTTAAAACACCTAAACTACTACACGGGGATCTCTGGCCGAGGAACGTCATAATTGATGGAGGCGGTACGGATATCCACCTGAAGGCTGTAATAGATGGGGAACGTGCTTTTTGGGGTGACCCCATTAGCGACTGGGTTCTCATTCTCTATGGAGTGCCCGACGCATTTTGGCAGGGATATGGGGATAACCTGCTCAAAACGGCTGACCCTGCCTGCATCGCGATTTACAAAGGAATGTATTTTATTCTAAATATTCTCGAAACCGTTCGTTTTCAAGAATCCACGAAAGAACCAAGAAGAAAGTTATCGATGGTGAATAAGGAACTGGAGAGAATGATAAAATAGAATGCCCCAAAAAAAGAGAACCCGTTCCAAGGGGAGACATCATTTTGCATAATAGCCTAGTGGCCTATTTTATTCCTCGTCATCCTCACCTGACCGGTACACCTCATCAGGCAACGCTCCAGGTGCCAAGGCATCCTCTGCATGCGGATCGAGTTGATGCTGACCGAGATTACCATAACGATGATAACAGTGCGTAACACACTGCTCGCGGAAATAAAGCACTAGCTCTAAGCGACCATCAACCAATGGTGGATAAGACGCAATGTACAGGCCATCCTTCGCCGCAGCCGCATACAACTCATCGCTCACCACTTCGGGCGAAGCAAAACGGACCCGCTCTATCGAACGCAGTCGTCCACATATATCAGACTGGTCTTCCTGCACAAACTTCGCATGAAGCTCTGCAGCATGCAAACGCAGCCAGATCCTTAAATCCTCTCCAATCGAACGGGAAACACTTATAGTCAACTCTGCCTTGGATAAGTAAGCATTGAACAATCGGGACAAGATACTAAAGGGCGAATCCCCAACTTCGATACGAACCACCATATCGTGTATTCTTAAATACCGACTTTGATTCGTCTCCCCGCGAATTTTAAAATAGTCCTCAACCTTACTAAAGACGTGCTCGTATTCGTAAAGCGAACTTTCAAACGACGCCTGCAGTTGCTCTGTCGTCCCCTCGTCAATACCACCCGGGAACGATTCAACCATAAACTCAAACCGATTCAACAGAGGATCACTCGCAGACAAGTTCCGAGGAAGCCCGACTTCGTCCACATCCACAAACTCAAGTGCATAATTGCGCCCACCAACCTTAATACCTGGACCAATGGCGGATTTAGCCATGCCCCCAAACGGTTGCCGCATCACGATTGCTCCCGTAGTGCCACGGTTAATATACAAATTACCCGCACGAATCCCCTCTCTCCACTGTGCGATCTCCCGATCGTCCAACGATTGCAAACCGGAAGTAAGCCCATAGTTCGTTTCATTCACGAGTCGAATCGCTTCATCGATTGTATCGAAAGGCATAACTCCAATCACCGGCCCAAACAGTTCATTACGATAACAGTAAGATTTCTGAGACACCTTCCACAAAATACCAGGTGACAACATATGCGGATTTGTCACGGAAAGCTCAGGCTTAAGCGCCCATTCCTCTCCTGCTCCCAGATTTTCAAGTGCCTCCTTCAACGCACCTCCCACCGGATTCGCCAATGGTCCAAACTTGCTCTTCAAATTCCACGCGTAGCCGATCTGCAAACTCTTCGCAGCATCTACCAGAGCGGCCCGAAAAGATTTGTCCTCGTAAAGCGAACGATGCAATAAAACCAATGAAGTCGCCGAACACTTTTGCCCAGAATTACCAAACGCCGACTGCACGATGTCGACAATCGCCTTATCACGGTCCGCCATAGCCGATACCACCATCGCATTCTTCCCGCCCGTCTCGGCATAGAGTGCGAGACGAGGCCGAGCCTTTAGCATCTTCAGTGCCGTCTTCGTGCTTCCCGTAAAGATCAAGAACGCCGTCTTACGATGCGCCGCCAGATAACTTGCTTCGGGCTCATTCCGACACGGAATAAATTGCAACGCCTTACGCGGCACACCCGCACGCCAAAGAGCCTGACAGATAATCCAACCGCAATAGACCGCCTGCGGCGAAGGCTTGAAAATCGTATTATTCCCCCCAGCG